>NZ_CP023434.1:946875-1262500 GCF_003546865.1 Suicoccus acidiformans | reverse complement strand
TTGCTCTGGAAGAAAATCAAAGGAGGCCTCAGCGCCGGCCGGGTCCAATCCGTCGCTTTAAAATTAATCATTGACCGCGAAAAGGAAATTCGCAATTTCAAGCCTGAAGAATATTGGACCATTCCAACGAAGTTTAAGAAGGGCCGTTCGAAATTTGAGGCAGACTTTTACGGCTTGTCAGGCAAGAAGTTGAAACTCGAGAATGAAGCGGCGGTCAAAGACATTATGGACCGCATCGATACGAATGCGACCTTTACCGTCAAAGATATCGTGGAGAAAGAGCGTCGCCGTAAACCTTATGCACCTTTTACAACGAGTACGATGCAACAGGAAGCATCGAATCGCCTTAACTTCCGAGCTGGTAAGACCATGATGGTCGCCCAACAGCTTTACGAAGGGGTTGCGATTGGGGGCGGAACGGTTGGTTTGATTACCTACATGCGTACCGACTCCACCCGTATTTCGCCAACAGCGCGCCAAGCAGCTGCGACGTACATTGAAGATACTTACGGCAAGAACTTTCTCGGTGCCGGTCAACGCGGTAAAGCGAGTGCTGGCTCACAGGACGCCCACGAGGCAATTCGCCCATCGGATGTGACAATTACACCGGAATCGATTAAAGATAAGTTGAGCAAAGATCAATTCCGCTTATATGCACTTATTTGGGCCCGTTTTGTTGCTAGTCAGATGACTGATGCGGTTTTTGATACTATTCGGGCAGACATTGAACAAAACGATGTAACCTTCCGTGCGAATGGCCAACGCATAAAGTTTGAAGGCTATATGAAGGTGTATAAGCCGGCACAATCGAGTAAAGATAATTACTTACCCGATTTATCCGTGGGAGACGATGTTAAAATTGACACCATTGAGCCTACCCAGCACTTTACCCAGCCACCAGCCCGCTACAATGAAGCAAGCTTGGTTAAAACGATGGAAGAATTAGGTATTGGTCGACCGTCTACTTACGCACCAACCTTAGAAACTCTGCGCAAGCGCTACTACGTCAAGATGGTTGCTAAACGTTTCGAACCGACGGAATTAGGGGAAATTGTCAATAATGTCATGGAAGAATTCTTCCCTCAAATTGTCAACGTCGAATTTACGGCCGGTCTTGAAGATGAACTTGACGACATCGAAGAAGGCAAACGCATGTGGGTCTCCGTCTTAGATGAATTCTACTCAAGTTTCGCCAAGGATTTGGATAAGGCAGAAGAGGGCATGGAGAAGATTGAAATTAAGGATGAACCAGCTGGCTTTGACTGTCCTGAGTGCGGTAAGCCCATGGTCATCAAAATTGGTCGCTACGGCAAATTCTATGCATGTAGTGGCTTCCCGGATTGCCGCCATACGGAAGCTATCGTCAAGAAAATCGGCGTGACCTGCCCAACCTGTGGCAAAGGGGAAGTCGTCGAGCGCAAGTCGAAGAAGAACCGTATCTTCTATGGCTGCGATCGCTATCCTGAATGTGATTTCGCTTCCTGGGATAAACCTGTGGGCCGTAATTGTCCGAAATGTGATCACTATCTCATTGAGAAGACCAGTCGCAAAGGTAGCCAGGTGAAATGTAGTAACTGTGACTACGAAGAAGACCTCGTTCAATAGAATAAGCTTATCACGATCCTCCAGAGTTAAGCCTGGAGGTTTTTATTGCTTGTGAAAAAAGGGGCCTATCGTCGTCGTAAAATTGACTCAATTTAGCCAATGCAAGTTTTATGCTCAGGACCATAAATGGCTTTATGATTGGAATTTGAGGGGTTTTTGCATAAGTTTGCTCTTTTAAATATTATTGAAAACGCTTAATGCATAAAAATTTTTTATTTCACAAGTTGATTTTATATAATTTCATAATACCTTATAAAGCTTGTTTTTTAGCGTTTTGTCGAATGTGCAAAGACTTTCAAATATTTTATTCTTTGTTATAATTAAATTAATCAAACTTGCAAGAGTTTTAACAAGGAGGAAATGGAATGAAAGTTGTTATTGTTGGTACAAATCATGCAGGGATTGCTGCAGCAAATACTTTATTAGACAGTGGTCAAGACGTTGAAGTGGTAATGATTGAACGTAACTCAAACTTATCTTACCTAGGATGCGGGACTGCACTTTGGGTAGGTCGTCAAATTGACGGTTACGATGGTCTTTTCTATACAAATAAAGAAGACTTTGAAGCTAAGGGAGCTAAAATCTATATTGAAACGGAAGTAAAAGATATTGATTTTGATGCTCAAAGCCTTGTTGCTGAAACTAAAGACGGTGAGAAAATTGAAGAGTCTTACGATAAATTAATTATCGCAACGGGCTCTCAACCAATCGCACCAAACCTACCAGGTAAAGATTTAGAAGGTATCCACTTCTTGAAACTGTTCCAAGAAGGCCAAGAAGTTGATAAAGCCTTTGCTGATGAAAATAACCAGAAAGTTTTAATCATCGGTGCAGGTTACATCGGTGTGGAAATCGCTGAAGCAGCCCAACGTCGCGGTAAAGACGTAACGATCTTTGATGCGGAAGCTACTTCCCTTGCTAGCTACTATGACCCAGAGTTCGCAGAATTGATGGACGAAAACTTACGCGAACATGGCATTGATACACACTTCGGCGAATTGGCAGAAGAGTATCTTGGTGAAGACGGCAAAGTTACAGGCTTGAAGACAAATAAAGGGACTTACGAAGCAGACGTTATTATCAACTGTATCGGTTTCCGTCCTTATGCCGTATTTGGCGAAGGTCACTTAGACCGCTTCGGTAACGGTGCATACTTAGTTGACCGCACCTTCAAGACAAACGACGATAACGTTTATGCCATCGGTGACTGTGCGACGAACTACTCAAACGTAACCAAAGAAGCGAACTATATCGCCTTAGCTTCGAACGCAGTTCGCTCAGGTGTTGTCGCTGCTACAAACATCTTAGGTACAGAATTAGAAGGCGCTGGTATCCAAGGTTCAAACGGTATCAACATCTACGACTTGAAACTTGTCTCAACAGGCTTCTCATTAAAAGCTTGCGAGAAATTCGGTCTTGATGCGAAATATGTTGATTACGAAGATAACCAATTACCAGAATTCATGCCAGAAAACGACAAAGTTAAATTACGCATCGTTTATGAAAATGGCACAAACCGTATTTTAGGTGCCCAAATCGCTTCAACACATGATGTATCCTTATTAATCCATATGTTCTCATTAGCGATTCAAGAAGACATCACTGTCGATCAATTAGGTCTCTTAGATATCTTCTTCTTACCTCACTTCAACAAGCCTTACAACTACATTACTATGGCTGGTTTATCTGCAGATACATCCAAAGACTAAGCGAAACGAAGTGAACGAGCTATCTAAAAGCTACCCATCAGTGGTAGCTTTTTTCTTTTGGGTGGGTACGTAATTTTGCCTTAATTTAGTTTAAGTCGTGAATAAATTATGAATTCTGTCCTATTTTGACCTTTTCGAATGACAAGGGCTTGGTCTGTATATTATAATCAGTATTAGGATTGATTGAGAAAAATGAAAGGAACGTGATAGCTCAGATGCAGTACGAGAAACACATTGCTTTATTTCTGCGCTATTTAGAAAGCGAGAGGCGATACTCCAAAGAGACGGTTAAGGCCTATCGCACAGATTTAATTGAATTCTTCAATTTCCTACAAAACTCTGGAGACACAAGGATTGAATCATTGACTTACCGTGATATGCGCTTGTATTTAGCGCATTTGAACGAGCGGCAATTGGCCCGTTCAACCATTGCCAGAAAGCTATCAAGTTTACGATCTTTCTTTAAATTTGCGGTAAGAGAAGAATGGCTAAGCCAGAATCCAATGGAACTGATTCAATTTAATCAGCGAGATCAGCGTCTTCCCGAGTTTTTCTATGAGAATGAAATGGAAGCGATTTTAAATGCGGCAGCTGCTTCACAAAAGCCCAATGCCCTCCGTAATTTGGCTATCATTGAATTACTGTATGCCACGGGCATGCGGGTGAGTGAACTGACAAGTTTAACCATAGAGCGCGTTAATTTAGACTTACAAGTCGTCCGAGTAATCGGTAAAGGGGACAAGGAACGCATGATACCTGTAGGGGACCAAGCAAGTCAAACCTTACAGCTATACCTACAAGCACAGCGTCCGAAATTAGCGGCCTTAAGTAAGGCTGTTAGTAATGCAGTCTTCCTCTCAGATAAAGGTGAGGTAATGAATGCCGATCAAATTCGCTACATTCTCCAAAGGATTATTGACGAAGGAGCCCTTCATTTAACCATTCATCCTCATAAATTACGCCATACCTTCGCGACCCATCTGCTCAATCATGGTGCAGATATGCGAAGTGTTCAAGAACTGCTCGGACATGAGAATTTAAGTTCAACTCAAATATATACTCACGTCACGAAGGATAAATTGCGTCAAGCTTACCTTAATGCGCATCCTCGGGCGAAGAGAAAATCATAGGAGGTTATTATGACAACAATTTGTGCAGTGAAAAAAAATCAAGAATTAGCCATGGCCGGTGACGGACAGGTTACCATGGGCGAGACCGTTATTATGAAAGGTGGCGCTCGCAAACTTCGCCGTATTTACGATGATAAAGTCGTCGTCGGTTTCGCAGGAGGGGTGGCCGATGCGATTACCTTATCCGAAATGTTTGAAGAGAAGCTTCAAGAATATAAGGGTCAATTAACTCGGGCAGCCGTTGAAGTCGCTAAACAATGGCGTACTGATCGTTCCCTTCAGCAACTGGAAGCCCTTTTGATTGTGATGGATGATAAAGATTTACTGCTTGTGAGCGGTACGGGAGAAGTCATTCAACCAGATGATGGTATCTTGACCATCGGATCGGGTGGAAATTATGCCTTAGCAGCAGCGCGCGCTATGGCTCGCCACGGTGACATGTCCGCTGAGGAAATTGCCCGCCAAGCCCTACAAATCGCCAGTGAAATCGATGTCTATACAAACGACAACATCATCGTAGAGAAAGCATAGAGGTGGAGTCATACATGAAGCACAATATTACCCCTAGAGAAATCGTCAATGCCTTAGATAAATATATTATCGGCCAAGCCGATGCCAAGCGCTCGGTAGCCATCGGCCTACAAAACCGCATCCGCCGTTTACGGCTCGATGACGCCATGCAAAAAGAAGTTAAACCGAAAAACATCTTAATGATTGGACCCACAGGGGTTGGTAAAACAGAAATTGCCCGTCGCCTTGCTAATATTGCCGATGCACCTTTTGTCAAGGTTGAAGCAACGAAATATACTGAGGTTGGTTATGTCGGCCGGGATGTTGAATCGATGGTCCGCGACTTAGTTGAAGATGCCCGTCGCATTGTCAAACGGCAAAAACACGAAGAAGTTCATGAGGAGGCGGAAGCCAAAGCGATTGAACGCGTTGCTAAAGCCTTAAGACCAGGCATTAAGAAAAAGAAAGATAATCAAAATAGCGGGGGCATGGGTGATTGGGCGGCAATGTTACGTCAAATGAACCCGCAAGCCTTGCAACAGGGTGAGGAAGAGGAAGAAGAGGTTACAGAAGAAATTGCCGCCAGCCGTCGTCAAATCCGCCAGCAAATTCGTGATGGCAAACTCGATAACCATGAAGTAACCATCCAAATGGAAGAGAAGAAGTTGCAAATGAATAGCATTAATCCAGCTATGGAACAACTCATGGACATGCAAGATTCGTTAAATGCCTTAACACCAGCCAAGAAAGTTGAGCGGACGGTCACTGTGAAAGAAGCAGTTGAGTTATTAACGGAAGAAGAGGCGGACAAACTAGTTAACCAAGATGATATTAACCAACAAGCCTTAAAGATTGCAGAAGAACGCGGCATTATTTTTATCGATGAAATTGATAAAATTGCGACGAAGAATGAACAAGGCGGTCAAGTGAGCCGGGAAGGGGTTCAACGAGATATATTACCAATCGTTGAGGGAAGCCAAATTCAAACAAAGTATGGTATGATAAGTACAGACTATATTCTCTTTATTGGAAGTGGTGCTTTCCACGTGGCTAAACCTTCTGACTTGATTCCAGAACTACAAGGACGCTTCCCAATTCGGGTGCATTTAGATGATCTAGACGAAGAGGACTTCGTGCGTATTCTCGTTGAGCCGGAGAATGCCTTAATTAAGCAGTATCAAGCTTTACTGGCAACGGATGGTGTCGACGTTCATTTCACTGAGGAAGCAATTCAAGCCATGGCACGTTTCGCCGTGGAGCTGAATGATACTACTGATAATATCGGCGCCCGTCGCCTGCACACCATTATTGAAACAGTCTTGGATGAATTGTTATTTGAAGCGCCTGATATGCAAATGGGCGAAATCGAAATAACGGAGAAATATGTTAGCGACCGCTTAGAACCAATCGTCGGGGACGGAGATTTAAGTCATTTCATTCTATAATTAGATGCTAGGGGGATTTATATGGTAACGATTGAAAACGAACACTTAGTGGTTCAAATAAAGCTTAAAGGGGCAGAAATTGCGTCCATTCAAGATAAGGAAACAGGACATGAATACATTTGGCAGGCCGATCCAGCCTATTGGAATCGTCACTCGCCTGTCCTTTTCCCCATTGTAGGCTCACTCAAAGACGGCCAGATGGTGTTTGCAGGGGAAACTTATGAAATGTCACGGCACGGTTTTGCCCGGGATATGGAATTTACTTTGCAAAATCAAACCGATGTCTCAGCCAGTTTCTATTTGAAAAGTAGTGCCACAACGCTCGAAAAGTATCCTTTCGAATTTAGTTTTCAAATTAACTACATTCTCCAAGGAAATACGGTAACGGTCAGTTACGAAGTGTTAAACCCTTCCAGTGAGACGGCCTTATACTACAGTGTAGGGGCACATCCGGCTTTTAATGTGAGTCAAGACGAAGCAACTGAAGAGTTTGATCGCGTCAGCCTAGAATTTATCCCTGAAGGGCCTTATTCTCGCTTACCTTTAACTGAGGACGGCTTAATCAATGCTACTGCCAGTAAATATGAACGAATGGACAAAACTTATCTCACGCATGATGACTTTAAGGATGATGCCTTAGTATACCAAGTTAACCAGAAGACTGAAATGGTCCTGCGTGATGAGCCTGCTGGCGTTACCATTAATGTCAATCCAAGCCATATGGAATTTGTGGGAATCTGGTCACCTTATCCTAAACGGGCCCCATTTGTCTGCATTGAGCCTTGGACTGGCATCGCCGACACGACCCAAGCTAGTGGGGAATTCGCGGAGAAATACAGCATCCTCCAGCTAGCACCGAATGACTTAGCGACCCATGGCTATACAATGACGTTTACTAAAGACGTCTAATTAAAGCATAAAAAACACTGTTAACTTACCTCGCAACGACGCGGATAGTTGACAGTGTTTTTAAGTTGGTTTAAGATGATTTTTCCTGAGGGTATTTCTTGGTCGAGCGTAAGCCCCATGAAATGCGATTTTCGCGTTTGTGAATGAGGCGTTCGACATTCGAGCGGTGGCGATAAACCATGAAGAGAAAGATTGCTAGAAAGCCGATACGATAAATCCAAGATTCATAGAGGAAGAAGATGGCCACTACGGCGATACCATAACTTGCCATGGCTGATAAACTTACTGTACTGCTTAAGAAAAGGCATAAGGCAAATAAGAGGACTTGACTGATGGCTAACCAGAAATTAAAGCCAAGTAAGACGCCAATAGATGTGGCAACAATTTTTCCGCCACGAAAATTTCCCCAGATTGGGTAAGCATGGCCAATGACACAGGCAAGGGCTGTCAGCATAATAATCCACGGTTGATCAGCAAAGGAATGCCTTGCGACAGCCATGGGAATCCAACCCTTCAGCACATCTATGGCAATTACAATGACCGCCGAGGCAAAGCCGAAATTACGTCCAACATTCGTTCCGCCGCTGTTACCACTCCCTAATGTGCGTACATCGACCTTATAACGAGTCTTGGAGTACCAAACCCCCGTTGGAATTGATCCAATTAAATATGCTAGAATAATATATAAAATTCCCCACCCATTCATATGAAAACCTCCTGTCAGTGTGTTTTCTTAATTTTACCATATTTCCAGGAAATACTTAATTATTTATGAAAGACTGGGGAAAATATTAGTCATACGAACAAAAGTTTGATATAGTAAATACGCTAGAATGATACAAGAGGTGAGATGATGGCAGATAAGCAATCATTAATGAATTATGGCGATGACGCCATTCAAATATTGGAAGGTCTAGAAGCCGTCCGCAAACGACCGGGTATGTATATTGGCTCCACGGATCAACGTGGTTTACACCACCTGGTGTATGAAATCGTTGATAACTCAGTAGATGAGGCCTTGTCTGGTTTTGCTGACCGGATTATTGTCCGTTTGCATGAAGACGGGAGCGTCAGCATTCAAGATAATGGGCGGGGGATGCCTGTGGGCATGCATGACAGTGGGGTCCCGACGGTTCAAGTAATCTTTACCGTGCTGCACGCCGGCGGGAAATTTGGCCAAGGAGGCTATAAATCTGCAGGAGGCTTACACGGGGTAGGTGCCAGCGTTGTAAACGCCTTATCCAGCTGGCTTGAAGTGACAATCCACCGGGATGGCTATGCCTATCATATGCGTTTCGAAGATGGGGGACAACCCGCCTCTAAACTTAAGAAACAGAAAATTAAAGGTAAAGATACCGGGACAAAGGTCCATTTCATGCCCGATGCAAAGATTTTCGGCCAACGAACAATTGACCGAACAGTCATCTGTGAAAGACTTCGTGAATCGGCCTTCTTATTGAAAGCCCTTGCGATTGAACTGATTGATGAACGAACGACCCATGAAGATGGGGAAGTCTTCCATGAAGTGTACCACTATGAGAACGGTTTAAAGGATTTCATTGCTTATTTGAATGAAGAGAAAGATGTGCTCGGCGATATTGCTAGCGTTTCTACTGAAATTGAAGGCTTTGAAATCGATTTCGCCATGCAATACAATGATGGTTACTCAGAAACTATTCTTTCTTTTGCCAATAATGTCCGTACTTCCGGCGGTGGTACACATGAGACAGGCATGAAGACAGGAATGACGAAGGCATTCAATGAGTATGGCCGGCAAAGTGGACTATTGAAAGAAAAGGATAAGAATCTTGAAGGTAGTGATGTTCGCGAAGGTTTGACAGCGGTCCTTTCGATTCGTATTCCGGAGAACTATTTACAATTTGAAGGCCAGACAAAGGAGAAGTTAGGTACCCCCAAAGCGCGGAGTATTGTGGACAATTTCATTAATGAATTCCTGACCAATTACTTAAATGAGAATGGAAACTTTGCACAAATGATTCTGCGTAAAGCCATTCAAGCCCGGGAAACTCGGGAAGCTTCCAGACGTGCACGCGACTTAGCCCGGACCGGAGCTAAGAAATCCCAACAAGAGCGTCTTATTTCTGGAAAATTAACCAAAGCCCAATCTAAAGATGCCTCCAAGAATGAATTATACTTAGTGGAGGGGGACTCGGCGGGCGGTTCGGCCAAATTGGGTCGTGATCGCCGTTACCAGGCTATCTTGCCTCTGCGGGGGAAGGTCATTAATACTGAGAAAGCCTCCTTGCAGGATATTATGAAGAATGAAGAAATCAATACGATGATTTACACCATTGGCGCCGGGGTTGGCAATGAATTTAACGTGGAAGACGCAAATTATGATAAAGTTATCATTATGACGGATGCCGATACAGATGGGGCGCATATTCAAGTTCTCTTACTGACTTTCTTCTACCGCTATATGAAGCCTCTTTTGGAAGCTGGGAAGGTTTATTTGGCCATGCCACCTTTATATAAAATCTCTAAAGGTAAAGGCAAGAAGGAAAAGATTGCCTATGCTTGGACAGATCAAGAATTAAAAGAGAAGACTAAGGAAATGGGCCAAGGCTATATCTTACAGCGCTACAAAGGTTTAGGTGAGATGAACGCCGATCAACTATGGGATACAACGATGAATCCAGAAACCCGATTATTGATTCGGGTCACGATTGATGATGCTGCAAGCAATGAGCGCCAATTGACGACTTTAATGGGAACCAAAGTGGAGCCGCGTCGCAAGTGGATTGAGAGTAATGTACGCTTCACCTTGGATGAAGAAGATACTTTATTAAATGATCAACAAGCAGCTAACCATCCCGAGGTGGAAGAGAAGTTAGTTGAACAGGCGGATAACATTGAGGAAGCCGTCGAAGCAGGGGAAGATCCTGAGCAATTAGATTTATTCGGAGGTGAGTAGTAGGATGGCGACAGAACATATTGAAGAACTATCCTTTTCAAACGTGATTGGCGATCGTTTCGGTCGTTATTCTAAATATATTATTCAAGACCGGGCCTTACCGGATATTCGGGATGGTTTAAAGCCTGTCCAGCGCCGTATTCTGTTTGCGATGTACCAAGATCGCAACACGGCCGATAACCCTTACCGGAAATCTGCTAAGACTGTCGGGAATGTTATTGGGAATTACCATCCACACGGGGATATATCGGTCTATGATGCGATGGTCCGTATGAGTCAAGATTGGAAGAATCGTATTCCTTTAATTGACATGCACGGTAATAATGGGAGTATGGACGGGGACCCAGCGGCTGCCATGCGCTATACAGAGGCCCGCCTAGCTCCGATTTCTTCCGAATTATTGGCCGATATTGATTATGATACAGTAGAGCATGGTTTAAACTTTGATGATACTTTAGAAGAGCCTTTAGTTCTGCCGGCTAAGTTCCCTAATTTGCTTGTCAATGGCGCAACAGGGATATCTGCTGGCTATGCAACGGATATCCCGCCCCATAACTTAGGAGAAGTAATCGATGCGATTATTTATAAGATTGAACATGATGATGCGACCTTGGAGGATTTATTGCGATTTGTCAAAGGGCCAGATTTCCCAACTGGGGGGATTATTCAAGGGGCCGATGCCCTCAAGGATATCTATACAACTGGCCAAGGGAAGCTGGTCGTTCGGGCCAAGACAAGTATTGAAACACTGAGGGGGAATAAATCGCAAATTGTTGCTACCGAGCTCCCTTATGAAGTGAACAAGGCCAAGCTTATTCAGAAGCTTGATGAAATCCGTATCCAAGGCAAGATTGATGGCATTAGCGAAGTGCGCGATGAGTCCGACCGAAGTGGAGTACGCCTGGTCATCGAATTGAAACGTGACATTGACGCAGAAGGTATCTTAAATTATTTATTTAAGAATACGGAGTTGCAGACGAATTACCACTTTAATATGGTTGCCATCGATCAACTACGTCCGGTTTTAGTTGGCTTAGAGCGTATCTTAGCTGCCTATATCGAACATCGCCAAGAGGTCATCACCAGACGGACCCGGTATTTGCTTGAAGCAGATGAACGGCGCTTACATATCGTCGATGGCCTGATTCGCCTTGTGTCAATCTTAGATGAAGTCATTTTAACCATCCGCTCAAGCGAGAATCGCAGCGATGCCCAGCGTAACCTTCAAGAACAGTATGATTTTTCACAAGTCCAAGCTGAATCTATTGTCTCCTTGCAACTTTATCGCTTAACCAATACAGACGTGGTGAAGCTGCAAGAAGAGCGCCTAGCCTTAAATGAGCGCATTCAAATGTATGAAATGATTTTGAAGAGTGAAGCCGCCTTAAATAAGGTTATTGTGCAAGAACTGAAAGAAGTGCAGAAGAAATATAGTACTCCGCGCTTAACTCAAGTGGAAGAGGCGATTGAAGAGATTAATATTGATACGAGCTTGTTAATTCCTGAAGAAGAAGTGGTGGTCACTGTTTCGAAGGAAGGTTACATTAAACGCTCTAGCTTACGTTCTTATCAGTCCAGTCAAGCTCATGATGTGGGTGTGCGTGATTTGGACTATATCCTTTATGTCGAAAGTTTGAGTACCCATGATGCGATTATTCTCTTTACCAATCTTGGTAATTACATCCATCTGCCGGTCTATGAGATTCCTGAAGCCCGCTGGAAGGATTTAGGTACGCACATCTCCCAACAATACTTATTAGAGGACGGCGAACAAGTCATTGCGGTATATCAAGCCTTCCTCGGCTTAGATGAACAGCCAAGTCAGCTCGATGCGGATATGCATCTCGTTCTGACAACCAAATATGGCATGATCAAACGAACGCCCCTAGCGGATTTTGTCACTTACCGTAGTTATCGCACCCGAACAGCTCAAGCGATGAAATTCAAGCATGAGGGGGACGAGCTTATTTCAGTTGCCTTGAGTAGGCAGGCAGAAGCAGAGCAAATCGTATTACTCACCCACCGCTCATACAGCTTACGCTACGCCTTAAGTGACGTGTCAACCTATGGCCCGAAAGCCCAAGGGGTTGTGGCCATGAACTTGAAAGACGACGACTACATCGCAGCAGCCAATCTAATTGCATCCCCAAGTAGGCAAACAAGTCTCCTAGCCTTGTCCCAACGAGGCTATCTCAAACATTTTGCCCTTGAGGTAATTACTGAAGCAAGTCGGGGCAGTCGCGGAACCCTCCTTTACAAGCAACTCAAGAAGAATCCACACCGGGTATTAAAGGCTTTACCAGTCCAAACCCCTGATTTACCGGTTTGCATTCTAGGTGATACCGGAGCTACGCAAAGGCTTGAACCAGGCGCCTTGAAGCTGACGGAGCGTCTGACCAACGGTAGTGAAGTACCGGGTCTAGCTGATTTAGGCCAAGTGCTCGATATGTATGTCGACCAAATCGAACTCTTTGAACAAGCGCATCAGTCTGATTCACAAGAATAAGACATGGACAAGCGCACGAAAATCATCTACAATAAAGAACAGCATAATAAATTTTTCAGGAGGCATCTCATGTCAAAATATTTAGTTTTCGGACACAAAAATCCAGATACCGATGCAATTGGTTCCGCCATTGCCATGAGCTATTATTTGGAACGCTTAGGTTATGAAGCAGAGCCGGTAGCACTCGGAACGCCTAATGATGAAACGCAATTTGCGCTAGATACTTTCAATATTGAAGCACCCCGCGTTATTCGAACAGCCAGCAATGAAGTAGAACACGTGGCTCTCGTTGACCATAATGAGCCGCAACAATCCGTTGATGATATTGAAGCAGTCGAAGTTGATTTCGTCGTTGACCACCACCGAATTAGTGGCTTTGAGACAGCTCAACCTCTATACTATCGCTGCGAGCCAATTGGTTGTACCGCTAGCGTACTGTACAAGATGTTCCAAGAAAAAGGCATCGACATTCCAACCTCAATTGCAGGAATGATGCTTTCAGCAGTGATATCAGATACACTCCTTTTCAAATCACCAACAGCCACTAAAGAAGACCAGAATATTGCCATTGAACTGGCTAAATTAGCGCAAGTTGATTTAGAAACTTACGGTCTTGAATTACTGAAATCAGGGACAAACTTAACCGATAAATCTGATTTAGACATTCTGTCATCTGATTCGAAAAACTTCAACATGGCAGGCTACAATGTCCGCATCGGCCAAGTAAACACGGTTGGTTTCGATGAAGTGCTCGAACGCAAGGAAGCCATTCTTAATACAATGCGCGCTGAAGCTAAGGCAGCTGATTTGGATTTATTCATCCTGCTTGTCACGGATATCTTAGACAGCGACTCCATCGCCTTAGTGATCGGTGAACAAAGTCGCGCAGTCGAAGGTGCGTTTGACCAAGTCATTAGCCAAGATCAATTAACCCTTCCAGGCGTTGTATCGCGCAAGAAACAAGTGATTCCACAATTAACCGAAGCTTTTGAAGTATTAATCTAATGACAAAAACTGACCGAATTTATCCACCCAGGATTGATTCGGTCAGTTTTTTAATTGTCAGTTACTTCCCTAGCCTTGATTGCGCTTTCTACAGGGGTCACATATAAGGTTTGTTGGCCTTCATAAATCACAAAGCCCGGCTTGGCGCCATTAGGCTTACGCAAATGCTTCACTTGGACGGTATCAACCGGTACATTGGCTGAATATTGCGACTTGGAATGATAGGCAGCAATTTCAGCAGCTTCAAGCATTGTTTGCTCACTCGGCCGATCGGATTCAACGATGACATGGGAACCAGGAATATTCTTAGTATGCAGCCACCAATGATTCTTGCTGGCTCGTTTCAGACTGAGTTCATCATTCTGGTGATTATTACGCCCGACATAAATCATAACCCCATCCGAAGAGCGATAGCGCCGTGGCTTAGAGCTGGTCTTAGAGCGTTTTTTCGTCTGGCCATGCTTCTGGGCTTGATAGCCTTCCTCCCGTAATTCTTGTTTAATATCCTCAATATCTTCAATATCCGCCTGGGCAATTTGAACGAGCACACTTTCTAAATAGGCAATTTCCTGACGGGCTTTGCCCGTTTCTTTGTCAATATACTTTAAGGAATCCCGATATTTACTGTATTTCTTAAAGTAACTTTGACTATTTTCAATCGGAGACTTGGCCGGGTCTAGTGGAATATCTAGCGGGGCATTCTCCTCATAGTAATTCGGCAAGGCCACCATAGCCTGACCCTTTTCTACCTCATGGGCATAGGCACTTAGTAATTCGCCGTAAATGCGGTAAGTTTCAGAGTTCTCGGCAATTTGGCGATCTTTGGCTAAATGCTCTAATTTAGTTTGATTGCGGGCAATAATTTGCTCCAATTGATGAATGATATTGCCGGTCATCTGCTTAATCCGATCAGTATGCACTCGGTGGGCATAGTAGGCATCGACCAAGGCGCTTAGATTATCAAAGGCCGTACGTTCACCAGCAATATAGCTCAAATCAAAGGCATAGAATACTGGTTTATCTGCTTCAATCATTACGCCTGGTCCAACCGCCAACTTTTCCAAAAAGTCTTGGACAGCATCATATGCCGAGATTTCTTTCGTATGAATCGTGTGGGCAATTTCCTGGGCGGCTAATTTACTCAAGCCTTGGATAATGCGGAAGCCTTCACCAGCAGCTAAGGATTCGGCATGTAAATGGCACCACTGCTTTAAATCATAAGCAGAAAGCGTGGTAATATTTGTTTGGGTCGCTTGGCTAGGCGGTAAACGGTAATCTGCCCCGGCTTGAAGGGTCCGGTAGGAGTTCAAGGAAGCAGGCACATGCTTAATACAATCAATAATGATTTCGCGCTTAGGATCTACTAAGACGATATTACTATGCCGACCCATTAATTCAATCATTAAGTGGTAACTTTTCAAATCGCCCAGTTCATCACGCCCACTAAAAATTAAACGGACAACCCGATCATTGCCAATTTGTTGAATATCTAACAAACTCGCATTCTCTAAATGCTTGCGCAGCAACATCGCAAACATTGGGGCATGGGTGGGATTGGCTGGGCGCTCTTGACTCAAATGCAGTCGGTAATATGTTGGATGAATGGAAGCAACCAGCCGGTGATTTTGGCGTTTCGAGCGAATAACCAGATGTATTTCCTGCTCAAAAGGCTGAAAAACACGGCTTACACGACCGCCCACAAGCTGTTCCTTTAATTCATTAAGCATTTGTCGGGTAAAAAATCCATCAAATGACATCTTAAAACCTCCCTAAAATTAGGCTACAAAGCATATTGTACACTAAAAATACCGATTAGGCGACTCTCAGATATGAGAGAAAATGAAAAATTAATGATAAACCACTTGACAAAGTAACAACAATCCCATAAGATAAATATATCAAAAAGAGAGAGGAGCCACTGACATGCATAAACAAGTTTTTGCAATTGAATATCGCTGGCAAAACTGGCATAGATAGGTTGTAAACTTGGCGCATGTCCATGGATACAACCAATTCAGTGTACACTGGGATTGTATCTATGTGGCCAGCACATTGTTTACCACGTAGATGTCTAAGAACATACTATGTGGTATTATGGAAAACTAGCACATAGTGTGTGCTAGTTTTTTTGAGTTTAAAGAAAGAGGAATCATCATGAAGAAAATTATCCAATACGTACTCGCCTTAGTTTTAGCCTTCACAAGTTTCGCTGCTCCGGTTGCCAATGCCAGTGAAGAAACAGATTTAAACGTAGCCATTATCCAGCTGGTATCACACCCGTCCCTAGATTTAATCCGCGAAGGTGTGATCGAAGGGCTTGAGGCGAATGGCTATATCGAAGGGGAGAACATGACCCTTGACTACCAGAATGCTGAAGGGGATATGAATCTTTTAAGCACGATTTCCCAGCAAGTTGTCTCCAATAATCCTGATTACATCTTTGCTATTACCACACCGGTAGCCCAAGCCGTGCAGAATGAAACGAGCGATATTCCAATTATTCTAACTGGTGTAACCGATCCGCTTTCAGTTAATTTAGTGGATTCCCTCGATCAACCCGGTGGAAATATCTCAGGTATCAGCGACTATGTGCCACTCGATGTACAATTCGAACTCGTTCAAGCCATTACCCCTGATGTGAAGAAAATTGGCTTACTATATACAACGAGTGAAGATAACTCGTTGACAGAAATGGAAGATGCAGCAGCGGCTGCTGAAGCACTTGGCTTTGAGACCGTCCTAGAAGGAATTGACTCGGCCATGGACATGCAAATGGTTGCACAAAGCTTAGTTAATGAAGTTGATGCTATCTACGTTGGATCTGATAACACGATTGCTAGTGCCTTTGAAACCTTAGTAGATGTTAGTGATGCAGCAGGTATACCAGTATACACGGGTGTTGAAGTGATGGTGGAACAAGGCGCTTTAGCAGGTGTTGCCATGAGTCAGAAGCAAATCGGCATACAAGCAGCTGATTTCTTACAAAAATTACTCGACGGCGCTAATATTAGCGAGACAGCTGTGGAATATGTATCCGATTTAACGACTGTCGTCAACTCTGAAACAGCAGAACGTTTAGGTTTGACGCTTCCAGAAGATGTATTAGGGGAAGCGACTGATTTGGCGAAATAAATTCATAGATTTGAGGATGGGTAAGTTTTATGGAAGTATATTACAGCGCAGTAGCAGAAGGTGTCTTATGGGGCATCATGGGGCTAGGCCTTTATATTAGTTTTCGTATCTTAAATTTCGCTGATTTGACGAGTGAAGCTTCCTTCACGGCAGGGGCAGCTTTGGGAGTCTTTTTGATCACCCAGGGCTTGCATCCCGTCTTAGCCACCTTGCTGGCGATTTTGGCCGGAATCTTTGCTGGGTGGATTACCGGAGCGTTGACGACCTTTTTTGAAATTCCAGGCTTATTAAGTAGTATTATCACCTTAACGGGTATGTACTCGATTAATTTGCGCATTATGGAGAAGCCTAATTTAAGCTTGCGGGGTTTTGAAACGATTTATGATACGATTAGTCAATGGATTGCTAATGGGACAACGCAAAAATTAGTGCTGGGTTTGGTCTTTGTTGTGATTCTGGTTGCTTTACTAGGCTATTTCTTCCGAACGGACTTAGGCCAAGCCTTAATTGCTACCGGAGATAATGAAATAATGGCGCTTTCCTTAGGCATTAAAGTCAATCAAACCAAAAGACTTGCCCTGATGTTAGCCAATGGACTTATTGCACTCAGTGGGGCTTTAGTGGCTCAATCCAATGGCTTCTCAGATATTTCCATGGGTTCTGGAACCGTAGTAATTGCCATGAGTGCGATTGTCATTGGGGAAGTGTTGTTCCGTAGAGAATTGCGCCTATCCCAACGTTTAGGCACGGTAATTGTTGGGGCGATTATTTACCGCTTAATCCTGGTCTTTGTCCTAAGACTCGGCTTTAATCCAAATGACTTCCGTCTTATTTCCGCAACCGTGCTCGCAATCTTCTTAGCCGTGCCTTCCATTCAACGTCGCTTACGTCAGAGAAAGGGGATTTAAGATGCCACAAACACAAGTCAGCATTCAACAGATTAACAAACAATTCCCGAGTCGAAGCGGCGACCCCATTCACGGCTTGAAGAATCTGAGTTTAGATATCCAAGCCGGAGAAGTAATCGCGGTTATAGGAACCAATGGGGCAGGAAAATCAACTTTATTCAATTGCCTCACGGGACAGTATCCGATTGATTCTGGTGCGATTTATTTAGACGGCAAGCAAGTGGACGGCTTATCACAAGTTGAACGAGCAGCGCATATTGGGCGCGTCTTTCAAGACCCTACAATGGGAACCGCTCCGCGGATGACTGTCTTTGAGAATTTAACCCTTGCCCAAAAGCGGGGCGCAAGTCGTGGTTTAGGCATTTCCCTAACTCAGGAACGCTATCATAATATTCGCGAGTATCTCGCAAGTTTCCGCTTGGATTTAGAGCATCGGATGGATGTTCCCATCGGGAGCTTATCCGGTGGTCAACGCCAAATTATTTCCCTCATTATGGCAACCATTAAGCAACCGAAACTATTACTGCTCGACGAGCATACAGCAGCTTTAGACCCTCGGATTGCCCGCCAAGTGATGGAAATGACTCATACTATGATTAAAGAGCAAGATTTAACCACACTCATGATCACCCACCATCATCAAGACGCCCTTAACTTCAGCGATCGCATTATTGTGATGCATCATGGGCAAATTGTCGACCATTACGACAGCCAAGCAATAAAATCACTCACGACAGCTGATTTATATGCCCGCTTGGAAGATCTTGTCTTAGCAGAAGAAGCTATTTTATAACATCCAAAAAAACGGTTGAGTTACTTCAACCGTTTTTGCCTAAGATAATTTTTAAATTACTGCTGAACTTGGCGGATACGCTTAGCATAAGCCGAGGGGGTTAGGCCAAACTCCTTTGTGAAGGCTCTGGAGAAATATTGGATGGAGCCATAGCCTAAATCGTGCGCAATCTCAGATAGGGTTAGACTTGATTCATGGATTAAGTCCTTGCTACGCTGCAGGCGTACTTGATTTATATACTGCTTAGGCGTAAGTTGACTATATTTCTTGAAAAGACTTTGCACAGTAGAGCGAGAAATATCAAATTCTTCTACCAAATCTTGCACTTCGTTCTTCTCTTCAACATGATTCTCAATATAGGTGGCCATCGCCTGAAATAGTTCACGTTCATAGTTTTCCCGCATAGCCATAGAACTATCAGAATCCTCCGATGAACTGCCTTGTTCACTGAGTAAGAGCAGCAAATGATAGACATTCGCATATACCATATCATTCAGGTAAGGTCGATCATTAGCTTGCAAGTTAGCGCGCAAATGAATATCGTCCACTAAACGCAAGGCTTCTTGACTGAGATGATGAACTTGTTCATAGAGATGCTCAGGTAGATTACTTGCTTGAAATAAAATGGATAAATATTGAGTTATATTCTGCTCAGATGTTTCCACTTGATATACTTCACCGGGTCGGTATAAAATAGCGTCATTTTTCTGCGTAATATAATGCCGCCCATTAATATGATGGTTTAATTGCCCTTGGCTAACAATAACTAATTTATAATAATGACTAATACGTTCTTCAAACTGTGTCTGACTTGATTTGATTTGATTTTCAATCGCATAAATCGTCTCCAGTTTGGAATGTTGGGGCAAATGCTTCGCTATTAATGGAACTTTCGCTTTTAACAGTTGAGGCTTAGCGCTATTATGATGGAGAAGGGTCAACTGACTTTCAGCCGTCAAGGCTAAGGCGTTGAAATATACCTTCTCCTGAATAAAGACCACCGTTTCAAGTAACTGAGTTTCATAAACGGTTGCTTCATTCAATTCTTTCGTAAACAGTAATTGGGCCAAGCCACTTTGCGGGATGATATAAACAGGTTCCTCAAAATAGAAAACCGTCTCACTGCTTTGCTTATTAAGCTTTATCGCTTGTTTCGTTAATTGAGACAAATCAATCGTCGATAATTCAGTCGGCCGCACTAATTTTGTCGTAGTTTCTTGGATTTCGTGTCGCAAATATATCACCTCTCTTTCATTTGTGTTTATTATAACCTAAATGGAATTATTAGGCTAGTTTTTATCTATTTTACGATAAAACGCAGCAATAAAAGCTCCACAATCAATAACAGCTTAGGGTATTTCTTTTAATTTGTATAAGTCATCTTATAACCTCAAATGATACTTATACTTATTACTAAACATTCAGATAAATTCTGTGCATTTAGCATAAATGGTATCCTTAAATGAGAAGCAATTCCATACTTGCTCATTATGACTAATTATCGTAGAATACAATCGTTTCAGTGTTAGAGATTAAAAGTTAAAGGAGAATAGATAATGTCTCAGGCTGTCAAATTAGCCATCGTAGATCACCGCTTTGTCCATGGGCAAATAACCGAGAGTTGGTGTGAGTATGTAGACTCACAATTAGTATTAATAGCCAATGATCACTTAGTCAAAGATAAGACCTTGCAAGGCCTGATGGAAATGTCCATTCATGATGACATTGTGGTTCGTTATAAATCGATTGACAAAGCGAGCAAAAACTTACCTAAACTAGACCCAAGTAAAAATGCAATTTTAATTGTTGAGACAGTTGCAGATATCCTCACCTTATTAGAAGCTGGGGTAGACATAGAGCGACTGGTACTCAGCAGTGCGCTAGATGCAAAAGGGCGCAAGAAAATTGCTTCTGCTATTTATGTGACCGACGAAGAGCTGGCAGGTTTAAAAGCCTGGCAAGAAGAAGGCTTACAAATTGAAATGCGTGAATTGCCGGAAGACCCGGTTGAAAATATAGAATTCTAATAAAAATCTCCCTAAATTATAGTGACCCCAAAAAGTTAGACTAGATTTTATGAAGAGTTACCCCAATAATGGGTAGCTCTTTTTTGTGTTTCTGAAAGATTCAATAAAGATATAAAACTTAAGTTGCTTCAAGGTGACCGATTTCGCAAGAACAGAGAAGCTGCTAATTGACCTAACCAAAACATCTCATCAGACATCCAAGCTTGTCAAGAGGAAGAGCGAAGCGGCTCTTGATAAGTCTGGATGGTTTGTGAAACCATTGAGGTTAGGTGATTTGCGACATGTTTAGGCACTTAAAAGTAATTGTTGTTGTCTGTATTCAACAGGACTTAAATAGCCTAATTTCTCTTTAATCCTATCGTCATTGTAGTAACGAATATAGTCGTGGATAGCTTGTTCCAGTTCCCTACGGCTACGATAAACTTTCCCATAAAACATTTCTTGTTTCATGATGCCGAAGAAGTTCTCCATCGGCGCATTATCTAAACAATTTCCCTTTCGGGACATACTCTGGAAAATCTGATGATCTTTCAATAATTGTTGATAGTCGTTCATTTGATAAGCCCAGCCTTGGTCCGAATGAAAGGTTCGTCTAAATTGGCAATCTTTTGTAGCTTCAACGGCTTCTTCGAAGGCTTCCATCATACTTTCCTTATTAGGTTGTTTTGAGATTTTATAGCTAATGACTTCCAGATTAAACAAGTCAATAAAGGGATCTAAATACAACTTTTTCAATTGATACTGTCCTGAATCATCAGCTTCATAATAATGGAACTCCGTTGTATCCGTCACAATTTTTTGGTGTGGAATAGAACTTGTAAATCTACGATTTAAGCGGTTAGGTGCTTTCTCACCAATATCACCTTGATAGGAGTTGTATTTCCGTGATTTTCGAGTAAATGAGGTCACTTGTAGATTCATTTCTTTCATCAATCGTTGAACTTTTTTCTTATTGACGGTATAACCACGACGACGTAACTCCGCATGAACACGGCGATAACCGTAGTTTTCATGTGCTTGACGAATATCAAGAATTTCTTCTTTTAATGCTTCGTCTTTATTGGGTCTATTCAAACACTCTAATTGATAATAATAGGTTGCCTTAGGAAAATCTAAAGTCTTCAGTATCAGCGTCAAAGAATACTCTGTAGACTCATGGAGATTACGGATGGCCATCACTTCTTGTTGTCGTGTTGCCGCTTGTCTGCTTCCCGCAACCTCCTCAATTCCTTTAAAAATTTATTCTCAATATCTAGCATTTGAATGCGTTCTTCTTGTTCTTTAATGATTTCCTTTAAGGCATCTGGATCACTCGGTAAAGGCGTCTTTTTGGGATTTTGTGGATTCTTTTTCTGTGAATTAGACATGGTAGTTGGCCTCCCTATTGGTCTAGATAAGCCATCAATACCGTCTTCCTTAAAGGCTCGCATCCAATTTGCGATTAAGCTTGGATTATTGATCCCTAATTGGACACCGACTTCGCGATAGCTTAACTCTGTAGTTAAGTACAATTCTATCGCATATAGCTTGGTTTCTAAAGGATAAGACTGTCTTGTTGACTTAACTTGAAGGCCTTCTAAGCCGAAATCTTGATAATTATGGATCCATCGTTTCACTATTGACTGAGCGATTTGATATTTTTTCGCTAAAGTCCTAAATCCGCCTTTTCCAGCTTCGTAGTCAGTATCAATTTGAAGTTTCGTTTCTAAACTATACTTGGTCATAAAAATACCCCCAAAAGTTAGATTTTTTGGTCTAACTTTTGGGGGTCGGCTCAAATCGGGAGATTTTTTGTATATTTTGAGAAGATTCTCTTTTAAAATATGCTATACTGTAGTAAGCTTAGCGAAATGAAAAATAAATTAGAAAAAAGTAGGTGTTTAAGTGAGTCAGCATTCCTCAAAGCAAGAAGGAACACGTAAGCAAGAATCCAAATCGTCGTTAATGCTATCTATACTTATTGTAATACTTATAGCGGTCTTCTCGCCTGAATTATTGGATTTTGATTATACCAAGGACCAGGTTAGCGATCCTGAAATGACTGAAATTATTCAAGCCTTCGATGGCAGTAATTATGACGTTCTACCTGAATTGAAACGTATACCTGTTGACTTTGTTCGTGCCCAAGACGGTGACACGATTACCGTCAAGCTCGGAGACGATGATATTCGGGTACGTTATTTAATGATTGACACGCCAGAAATGAACTATAATCAAGCAGAAGGGCCAGAGCCGTATGCTGAGGCAGCTTTAAAGCGTAATCAGCAATTATTGGAGGAGGCCGAGCAGGTGTATGTTGAACTGGATATTGGTCCAGCTACCGATGATTATCACCGACTCTTAGCCTATGTTTACGCTGATGATGTATTAATCAGTGAAAAGTTGCTTCAAGAAGGTCTTGGCACAGTTCGCTATTTCAATCCGCCGAATAATTCCTATGAAGAACTATTGAGATCAGCCCAGGAAGAGGCTGAAGCCGCTTCGCTTAATTTATGGCAGTAATATTGGGAGGTAAGTAAATGTCAATGAATCGTATTAATAAAGTGTTAATTGCAAACCGTGGGGAAATTGCGATCCGCATCATTCGTGCGTGTCAAGAAGTAGGCATCCAAACAGTTGCGATTTATTCTAAGGAAGATGTAGGTTCCTTGCATCGCCAAAAGGCTGATGAGTCCTATTTAATCGGGGAAAGTTTATCACCAACCGATGCCTATTTAGATATTGAAGGTATTATTAGCTTAGCCAAAGCCAAGCATGTGGATGCAATTCACCCAGGCTACGGCTTCTTAAGTGAGAACGAAACCTTTGCCCGTCGCTGTCAAGAAGAGGGCATCATCTTTGTTGGACCTGAATTAAAGCACTTGGATATGTTTGGCAACAAAACCCGCGCCCGTGAGACCGCATTAGCTGCCGGCCTACGAGTAGTGCCTGGTTCAGAAGGCAAAATTTCCAGTCTGGATGAAGTTCTTGCCTTTGGTGAAGAACATGGCTATCCCCTCATTATTAAAGCTGTAAGTGGTGGGGGCGGAAAGGGTATGCGGATTGTTCAAGCAAGTGAGGATGTTCCCGAAGCATACGAACGTGCGCGCTCAGAAGCTTTAACCAGTTTCGGTAATGACGAATTATATATTGAACGCTATATTACCAATCCGAAACACATTGAGGTGCAAATTCTAGGTGATACCCATGGCAATATTATTCACCTTTATGAACGGGATTGCTCGATTCAAAGACGCCATCAGAAAGTCGTTGAAGTAGCCCCATCCTTTAGTTTAAGCGATGATATGCGCCAACAATTAGCTGGCGCTGCGATTCAATTAATGGAGTATGCTGAATATGTTAACGCTGGAACGGTCGAATTCTTAGTCTCAGGCGATGAATTCTTCTTTATTGAAGTTAACCCCCGCATTCAAGTAGAACATACCATTACCGAATTAATCACAGGGGTAGACTTAGTTAAGGCCCAACTGTTAATCGCTGATGGGCAAAATCTTTTTGGTGAAATTATTAGTATCAATAGCCAGGAAGAAATCACAACTAATGGCTATGCCATCCAATGTCGGATTACGACTGAAGATCCCCAGAATAATTTCGCACCAGATTCAGGAACCATTATCGGTTACCACTCTCCGGGCGGGGCTGGGGTACGTCTCGATGCTGGGGACGCTTATGGCGGAGCGGTTATTACCCCGTACTATGACTCTTTATTGGTGAAAATCTCAACTTACGCAACCACTAAAGATGGTACCATCGATAAGATGCGCCGGGCACTGGATGAAATTAGTATCGTTGGTTTAAAGACTAATATTCGCTTCTTACAGAATATTATCCAACACCCAACCTTCATTGTTGGTGACTATTCGACGACTTTTATCGATGATAATCAGGAATTATTCGATTTCCTCCCACCAAGAAACCGTGGGAATAAAGTTCTCAAATACTTAGCCAATGTAACGATTAATGGCTTCCCAGGGGTCGATAAGGACAAGCAACCACAATTTGCCAAGCGTGAGGTACCAACCTTACCAGGACGTCCTCAAAGAATTCACCGGGAATCTCGCAATAAACAAGGGAATCCGTGGTCAGCTAAATATGAAACAGACATTGATCGTACTTTCAAACATATCTTAGATCAAGACGGGCCGGACGCCGTGGTTAAGGCCGTGCTTAGTGAGCAGAATGTCTTACTTACCGATACAACCATGCGGGATGCACATCAATCCGTCTTAACGACGCGTTTGCGGACGATTGATATGACCACCATTGCGCCATTTATAAATGAAACCATGCGGGACTACTTCTCCCTTGAGATGTGGGGCGGAGCTACCTTTGATGTGGCTTATAATTTCCTCAGAGAAAGTCCTTGGCACCGTTTACAAGAGTTGAGAAAGTTAATCCCGGATATTCCTTTCCAAATGCTTTTACGTGCTTCCAATGCTGTGGGTTATACGAACTATGCTGATAATGTTGTCCAGAACTTTATTAAGGTTAGCGCCCAAGAAGGCATTGACGTCTTCCGCATCTTCGATTCCTTGAACTGGATCGAATCGCTAAAATTACCTATCGACACGGCCTTAGAAACAGGCAAGCTTGTTGAAGGAACGATTTGCTATACCGGGGATATATTGAATCCTGAACGATCTAAAGTGTATACCCTTGATTATTACGTCAAGATGGCCCGAGAGCTTGAGAGTCTTGGGGTTCATTTGCTAGGCATTAAAGATATGTCAGGCATCTTAAAACCAGAAGCAGCCCACCAATTAATCAGTGCCTTGAAAGATGAAGTCTCTATTCCGATTCATCTGCATAGTCATGATACCGCAAGCAATGCTATTCAAACTTATTCACGAGCCATTGATGCAGGCGTGGATATTGTGGATACTGCCAACGCTGCCTTATCCGGTCAGAATGCCCAGCCTGATGGCAATGCTTTATTCTATGCCCGTCAAGGAACGGATCGCCAAGTCAACGTGAATGTGAAAGCAAATGACGTCATGGAGAACTATTGGAAAGTCACGCGCAGCTATTACAAGCCTTTTGAAAGTGATTTAACAACTACTTGGACTAAAGTCTATGACTATGAAATGCCTGGCGGCCAGTACAGTAACTTGGCTATGCAAGCCCAGTCTGTAGGCTTAGGTGAACGCTACAGTGAAGTGTTGGATATGTACCACCGGGTAAACTTGCTCTTTGGTGACATTGTGAAGGTAACGCCTTCTTCGAAAGTTGTCGGGGATATGGCTCTGTTTATGGTTCAGAATGATTTAGATGAAGAAAGTGTTTATACTGAAGGGCAACACCTTAGCTTCCCTGATTCAGTCGTTTCCTTCTTCAAAGGTGATATTGGCCAGCCAGCTGGTGGTATGAATGAACGGTTACGCGATGTGGTCTTAAAGGATCTTGCTTACTATACTGACCGTCCAGGTAACCATATTGAACCTTATGACTTTGAAGCTAAAGACGATGAATTCCGTGATTTAATCTATAAAGACATTGATCAAACCTCGCGTTTAAGTTACGCCATGTATCCTAAAGTATTCAAGGATTACTTAAGCTTTGTAGAAGATTTCGGTGATGTGAGTATTATTGAAACCCCAGCCTTCTTCTACGGCTTAGAAGTGAACGAGCCACTGGTTGTTGAACTAGAACCAGGTAAGACGTTACTCGTTGAATTAACAAGTATCGGCCCGGTTAAAAGTGATGGCCACCGAACCGTATACTTTAAATTGAATGGTTTACCTGAAACTGTTGAAATTATGGATCTGAACGTTGACTTAGGTGTAACCGTTAAGCCGAAAGCTGATAAAGCGAACGAGAAGCATATTGGTGCTTCGATGCCAGGAACGGTGTATAAGATTGAAGTCAAAGAAGGCGACAGTGTTCAACAGAACCAAACACTCTTAATCACTGAAGCGATGAAGATGGAAACTGCTATTAAGGCGCCTGAAGCTGGCACCATTAAACGTATTCATGTTCAAGAAAAAGACAGTATCAGTGCAGGAGACCTTTTGGTCGAATTTGAATAATGTAGGAGATTGACATGAAGAAATTTGCTCAAAACTTTAAAATAAGCTTCCTTTTGTTATTGAGTATACTCTTTGTTGCCTGCCAAGGGCAGAATACCGCAGTCGATGAGAGCTCTGCTAGCAGTGAAAGCCAAGAAGTCGTAAGCTTCGAAGAACCGGATCCAGCGGTAGACCAAACGGTCACCATTCGCTCCATCGGCGATATCTTAATTCATGACACCGTCTATCAAGCCGCTTATACAGGCGATGGTTATGACTTTTCGTCAATGTTTGCACCGGTTGCTAAATACATTGGGGGAGCAGATATTACTACCGCAAACTTGGAAGTCATTGCAGCCGGGAACCAATTAGGTGTCTCTAGCTATCCTTTCTTTAATGCACCCGAAGAAATTATTGATGCCTTGCAAGATGTCGGCGTAGATATTGTTAATAACGCCACCAACCATACCCTTGACTTTGGGGCAGAAGGGGCCCATGCTTCTATCGATGCCCTGCAAGAACGGGATATGATGTATTTTGGAAGTTATGACAGTTGGGAAGATTATAATACGCCACGTATCATTGAAGTGGGCAATGTAAAAGTTGGCTTCTTATCTTATGCCAATGACGCTAATGGTAATTATATTCCTGAAGACGAGCCGTATCTCTTTACGCAAATTGATCAAGAGTTAATTCCACTTGAAATTGAACGGATTAATGAGATGGTTGATATTTCCATTGTGAATTACCATATGGGACAAGAATATGAATACTATCCGAATGAATGGCAAGAGGAGAACTTCCAACTCGCTTGGGATGCCGGCGCAAATTTCGTGCTCGGAGGCCATCCACACGTCTTGCAACCTTTCGCACAACCGAATGAGAGTCAAGGGGGAATTTACTCCCATGCTAATTTCCTCTCAGGCCAGTATGAAGTAGATACGAAACTTGGTGGGATTATCGAATACACTTTCCGCGTTAAAGGGGAAGATGTAACCTTAGAAGGCATGCGTTTCATGCCGACCTATAACTTAGGTCTGCCCGAGTCAGCCCAATACCTTGTTGTGCCACTTGCCGAAGCAGCCGATTATGGTTTCTGGGATGCCGATTATTACTTTGATGTCCTGACAGAGCGTATGACAACTTATACCGATAACGTAGAAGTCGTCCCATATTTAGATTAAGGCAGGAATCTGACCCCTAGCAAAAAACGGCTAGGGGTTATCTTTTTTGGGATGATAAGTGCTATTTTTAGGGAAATGGGTGTTTTGATAAAAAATGCAATAAGTATATTTCTTGCAAGTATATTATAATAACATAAAATATAACCTGATATTAAAGCATTAAGGAAATCTTTCTTTAAACATTTTCACTATTTTTCATTTTAATACATGGTTTTCTGCCTTAATTTGCGTATATGTAAGTAGACACTTTTTTTAAGGAGGAAAACCATGAAAAAACTTCAAAAACTTAGTCTGATTCCTTTATTACTTGCCGGAAGCCTATCACAACCGATCGATGTCCAAGCTGCTGAGGAGCAGGGCGTGGCGAACTTGAACTTGCAAAATGAGCGGGGCGCTTGCTTAATTACGCTATCAGGGCAAAACCCTCACGAAACTGAGCAAACCCTTCAAAAAGAACTAGCCTTGGAAGAAGTTCAAGAACGTCTTGAAGCGCTAGACTTAGCCTACCAAGAACTTAATGCCGAGATTTATCAATTAGAAAATGAAGGAGAAACTTCCTTAGCATCAGCTCAAGCGCAAATGGATGTACTTTTGGAGGAACTATATGATTGGTATTGGCATAATGATGAGAATTTCCCCAATTTACATCCGGACGAGCAACTCCAGCTGATTGAACAAGATGAACAAGTCCAAAGCTGGCAAACTTATTTGCAACAGATTGAGCAATTAATCCATGAACGGGTAGCAGAACGAGACATCATCAAGAAAGATTACGATCAGGCCGTCTATGAATACGAGAATTTATTGAGTGAGCCTTTGGATGAGACGAGTCCTTTCGACAGTGAATATAATCAATGCTTGCTTTATCCGTACTCTGTGGAACATATTCCTGCTGAGCAAATTTTAATCGATCAAGACACGCTCCCATTGGAGAATTACTTGGTCCAAATCGATCAATATTTGAGCAAGCTCGTCCCCCAAGCATATCGCCAAGTACGCTTTGAAGATATTTACGCAAGTTATCAGCGAGCTGTCGCTCAAACAGCGGACGAGGAACTGATTCCTTATGAAGGAGAATCGGCTTATTTGACGGATGAAGCCATTGAAAAGCTCTCTTTCAAAGAAAAGCTGACCTTAACCGATGTAGAAAAGCAAGCCCAAAGAGCCGCTAAATTATATCAAGGGAATCGCCAAATTGAATTAGTGGAAGACGCCTTCCTGCAATTAATTGAGGTAAAGGAAAAGCAATTTGCTTATTTCTATGAAATTAATGCAGCCAGTTTCGGGAAGATTCAAGATCACCTAGTGAATTACTTAAATGAACACCAGCTAAATGATGACGCATCCATCCAACAAGTCCAACAGCTCCACCGTCGTTATCAAATGAAATTGGTCTTCTTGAATGAGGATGGCAGGTGGCGGGTGAATAATAGTTATGGCAGTGGCTTCTCTGAGGATATGTCCGGTAAAGATTTCAGCTTAACAGACGACGCTGATTTAGCTCTAGAGGAAGTTGGTCCCAAAGGGGAAAGCGGTGACTTGGACGAGATTGCGGTATCCCTTGGTGAAGAAGATGATGACTTTATCAGCAAGCCTCAAGCTCGCCACTTGGATTACTTGAAAAACCGATTAAACCGTCCGAAAGAACGAACGGACATTAAAGACCTACCTAAACCGAAGGATAAAGATACTTTGGCTGCGATGGCAAGCGATTCGAGTGATTCGAGTCAGCCGAAAGGGCAGGGCAAAGGAAGTATTTCACTACCAGATACAGGGGAAACACGTATTTTTACTTACTTAGGCTTAGGCATCATTATCATCGGCTGTATTCTCCTACTAGTCAATTTAAGATTAAGGCGCAAGGAACGGGAAACGAAAGATGATATTGACTTGCTGTAGCATATTGCTATCTATTTATGAACAATTGAGCTAAAATATAGAAAAGGAGCGTGTTAAGATGAATTCAGAAAGATTTGAGCAATTAATTGCAGATCACTTTGAAGAAGTTGGACCTGAAGCAGCGCAAGAAGCGATTGAGTCAGGTGAGGAGACCATTTTATTTGTAGGCCGTTCTACTTGTCCTTATTGCCAGAAATTTCTTCCTAAGCTCAGTGCTGTGGTTAAAGAAGCGAATCGCCCGGCTTATTTTCTCGATTCAGAAAAACCTGAGCAATTGGACGAAGTTAATGCTTTACGAGAAACCTACGATATGAAAACTGTCCCAAGTTTACTCTATAGTCAAGGCGACACCATTAGTGTGCGCAGTGACAGCAGTATGTCTGAGGATGAAATCAAGGATTTTATCCAATCAGCATAATTTTTTCTTAACCAATTTTAATTTAGCATTGACTTTCCCAACGGATTGGCCTAGAATAACTCTAAGTCATCGATGAACTGGAGAGTAGGTAATTGTTGAAATAGAGCGATGCAAGGACGGTGGAAGCTTGCAAGGATGCAATTATTGAACCGCACCAAGGAGATCAGAGAGTGTTCGACACTTTCTCGTGTAACAGCGTTAATGTTAAGAGGGTAAGCAGTCGCTTACTGAATTAGAGTGGTACCACGTATTCAACGTCTCTATACTCATCTATGGGTGGGTATAGAGAATTTTTTTGTTAAGGATGTGATAAAATATGCAAATTATTGCGGAGTATTTCCCCTTATTTATTGATGGAACAGTTTACACTATCTCGCTAGCTTTCGCTTCGGTGATTCTATCCTTGCCTTTAGGGGCTTTAATGGCTTTAGGACGCCTATCTAGCAATCGTTTCTTTAATACCATTTGCCGTTTCTATGTAGAGGTTATTCGGGGGACGCCTTTACTTGTGCAAGTATATTTAGTATACTTTGGCTTGCCGATGTTTGGCATTTATTTAGATGACTTTGTTTCAGCTGTTATGGCGATTACTATTAATTCTACAGCCTATATGAGTGAAATTATGCGGAGTGGGATTCAAGCCGTTGACTCAGGCCAAACAGAGGCCGCTAGAGCACTTGGCTTAAATCAATCTACTACCTTCCGCAAAATTATTCTACCCCAAGCCGTCAAGAATATTCTGCCAGCGATTGGGAATGAATTTGCGGTGTTAATTAAGGAGACGTCCATTGTCTCGGTTTTAGGTATTCGTGACTTAATGTTCGCCTCTGATACTGTACGTGGAGCAACGTATACAACGTTTACGCCCCTATTATTTGCTGCTTTAATTTATTTTATTCTGACGTTTACAGTATCTCAGCTGATGAATCGCTTAGAGAGGAAACTTGCTCAATCCGATTAATGATGAAGGAGACTAGACATGGAAACAAACCTACCAAATTGCCTACAATGTGATTCTGATTTGACTTATACGGACGGCGTTATGTATATTTGCCCGATATGTGCCCATGAATGGACCGACGCTGATATGTCAGCAGCTGAAGAAGCCTTGCTGATCCGTGACGCTAACGGAAATGTCCTTGAAGATGGAGACACAGTTACCGTTATTAAAGATTTGAAGTTGTCGGCTACTCAAACGATTAAACAAGGGACCAAAGTTAAAGGCATCCGCCTTGTGCCAGACTCTGCTGACGGTCATGATATCGACGCTAAAGTTGATGGTGTAGGCCGCGTTGGGTTAAAGTCTGAATTTGTGAAGAAATAATTTAAGCGTCAATTACTAAGTAATCATTAGTGATTGACGCTTATTTATATTTAAATTTTAGCTCATTCCAATTCTAAATTTAGCCCGCTTAGGCCTTGGAAAGTGAACACGAGAAGTTTGGAGGATGTATCATTTACCGATAAAAGAATGAATTTTAATAATGAAAATATGCATCGCACTAAACTTTATAAAAGAAAAGGGCAGTGGGTTATGCCGTCCGTATTACTTGTCGCATTGACGGCAATTGGTATGGTCGCTAACGCTGTAGCTGCTCATGAATTACCAACTTCACACCAAGTTCAAGCCGGTGATACCTTGTATTCTATCGCCACCAAAAATGGCATGGCAGTATCTGAGTTACAATCATTAAACGGTCTCAACTCAACTCTATCTATCCAGGTACCAGCTTAAACTTAAGTAAACCTGATCCAACAACTCAACCTGCTGTTCAAGAGACACCAGCAAGCACCGTGACTACTACGCTTCAAGCGAATACAGGGCAAACGACAATAGCGAATACTGCCTCTGGCTCGGTCTATACAGTTAAACCGGGTGATTATTTATATCGCATTGCTAATAATTATGGGGGCACCGTAAACGAACTAAAACAATGAAATAATTTATCATCAAATTATATTTACTCTGGTGATCAATTGCATGTAGCCACACCAACAACTCAAGCACCAGCAAACAATCAAAGTGTACCTCAACAAACAGCGAATCAAAGCCACGCAACGAACAAAACTTATAGGGGCGACTACTTAAATCGCATCGCCCAACAAAACGGCGTAACCGTTGCCCAGTTAAAACAGTGGAATAACTTATCTTCCAACTTAATCCACCCTGGCGACCGCCTAGTTGTCTCTGCGCCAAGTTCTACACAAACAGCGACATCAGCGCCTCAAACAACGCCAACGACACCAGCAAGTCAACAAACACCGGCGAAATCCTATACTGTCCGCCCAGATGATTACTTATATCGCATTGCTTCAGCAAACGGTGTAACGGTTGAGCGATTAAAGTAATGGAGTAACTTGTCGTCAAATTATATTTACGCAGGTGATAAACTGATTGTTAGCCAACCAACAGGTTCAACTTCTTCAGCAAATACGTCGAATGCGACCCGTCTAGTGGCTCCAAGCGTTCCATCAACTGAACAACCATACGTGAATGGTACAGTTAGACAAGTTAATTATGATGTGAAGATTAACGATCAAAACCAGCCATTCTTGACAAGCTTAAGCGCTGGTGGACGTCAATTGAGTACTAACGACTACTTCAGCCAACTTTTCCGCGTAAACCGTGAAGTAACGCAAGGCGGGACAACTTATCTTGAATTAGTGAATGCTAATGGTCATATCGCCGGCTACGTACCATTTGGTTCAGCCCTTCAAGTACCCCAAGCCGTTAATGTTATTTATCTTGATGCAGGACACGGTGGTCGCGAAACAGGCGCGGCGAACCGAGGTGTTGCCGAGAAAGATTTAAACTTAAACATCACGCATCAATTAGCGAATTGCTTAAGACAACAAGGTTATGTAGTTCATGAAACACGTACAACAGATGCCTACGTCGACTTACGTGATCGCCGGAAAGAACCAAACCAAATTATGCCAGACGCCTATATTAGTATTCACCATAATGCGATGCCTATTCCAGGAACAGCTCAAGGGATTGTAACGCTATACCACGATCCATCAATTGATGAGCCAGGCTACCGTACAATACCACATCACCATGGTACGAATATTATCCCTGAAGGACGTCGTTTATCACAATCGATTCAGAATGCTTTAATTCGTGAGACAGGGGCACGTGACATGGGAGCACGCCCACAAAACTTACACGTAACGCGTACAACAGACGTACCAGTTACCTTGGTAGAATTATGCTTCATGTACCATCACGCCGAGTTTAACCGCATTACCGATCCAACCTATCACAGAAATTGGTTCAAGGTTTAGTCAATGGAATTAATGCCTACTTCGGCAAAACTCGCTAAGCCATTCTAGTAAGTCACTGCTTCGGCAGTGTCTTTTTTCGAACATATTTCTTAGAAAATTAATAATTATGTGATATGATAGACTATATTGCAGAGGAGGTATTGGAATGAGCCAAACAGTCTACACCAATTATTGGATTAACAAACGGGATAACGTCCGTAAGGAGCACGGTTCCTATAAAACAGAAGAAGAAGCGCTGAAGGGAATCGAGACTTGGTGGGAACTTCACAAGGAGCATTATAAAGATGTCCAACATGTTCGCACGAATTCTGGTGCCTTAGAAATTCTCTATGATGACGATAATTATGTGTACCGTATCGAAGAAAGAGAAATCGAAGGGGAGTTACCAAGTCGTTCCTATCAGAAGTTGAGCCCAGGAGAAATCGAAGCCAAACGCAAGCAGCTTGGCCTAGATGACGAAACTTACTTATTTGATGAGTTAGCTGAACCTTACCGCGATCGCCTGCTAGTAACCATGGCTGATGGCAAAAAGGTGAAAGAATGGGTCTACAACGTCAAGGGACAACCCGTTGTCAAAGTCAGTGAATATGGTAAAGTTTAATAGTCAAAAACACGTCCCTCGAATTATATCGAGCGACGTGTTTTTTTATCTGGGTATTATTTAGGGGGATAACTGATTATTTAATGCGGCCTGGGCGTTCTTTATAGCCGTAGTAAGCGTCTGACATAATCTCTTTCATATCTGCCACCACAGCTAGACGTGGATTCACTGGCGTACATTGGTCTTCATAAGCAAGGAAGGCTAATTCATCTAAGCTATCTTCCCATGCTTGTTCATCAATGCCTTGATCTTTAAAGTTCATTTGAATACCGACGCGTTCACCTAAGTCATAGACAGCTTGTGCAAGCGATGCTACTCCTTCTTCAGGCGTTGCAGCTGGTAAGCCGAGTAGGGCAGCAACCTTTTGGTATTTCTTATCAGCATGGTAGTAGTTGTATTTAGGCCAGTTTGACAACTTAGCTGGCTTCGTACCATTGTAGCGGATAACATACGGTAAGAGAATCGCATTGGTACGTCCGTGAACGGTATGGTGGATACCACCGATTTTGTGAGCCATTGAGTGAGAAATTCCTAGGAAGGCGTTCCCAAAGGCCATTCCTGCCATGGTTGAAGCATTATGCATCTTCTCGCGTGACTCAAAATCTCCCTCTTTTACAGAGCGTTCTAAGTATTCAAAGACCATTTGAATCGCTTGTAGGGCAATACTATCTGAATAGTCATTTGACATAACTGATACATAAGCTTCCAGGGCATGGGTTAGAACGTCCATACCTGTATCGGCCGCAATATGTGCGGGTACACTCAAGACCAAGGCTGGGTCAATAATCGCGACACTCGGTAAGAGAGAGTAGTCCGCTAAAGGGTACTTGCGGTTGTTTGCTTTGTCAGAAATAACGGCAAAGGGTGTCACTTCAGCACCTGTCCCTGAAGTTGTTGGAATCCCAACGTATTTAGCTTTCTCACCTAAGTCAGGGAAGCGGAAGGCACGTTTACGGATATCCATAAATTTCTGAACTAAATCACGGAAGTCAACTTGTGGTTGTTCGTAGAAGAGCCACATAACTTTCGCCGCGTCCATTACCGAACCACCACCGAGGGCAATAATCGTATCAGGATTAAAGCTCCGCATTGCTTCAGCACCTTTTTCAACGGTTGTAATATCTGGATCGGGTTCTACATCTGAGAAGACTTCAATCTTCACAGGGTTTTCACGGGCTTCAAGCTGTTGGACAATTTTTTCTAAGAAACCGAGCTCAACAATGGAATGATCCGTGATAATCATTGCCCGTTCAATCCCACTCATCTTCTGTAAGTATTGGATTGAGTTGCGCTCAAAATAGATCTTTGGGGGCACTTTGAACCATTGCATATTGTTCCGCCGACGACCAATTTTCTTAATGTTTAGAAGTTGAACTGCGTTGATGTTATCGCCCACAGAGTTATTGCCATAAGAACCACAACCAAGGGTTAGGGAAGGGATGAAGGCATTGTAAACATCACCAATTCCACCAAAGGTAGAAGGAGAGTTCCAAATAACACGAATCGCTTTAACTTTCTCACCGAAGGTTCTAGCAATTTCATCATCATCCGTGTGAATCGCTGCAGAGTGACCTAGTCCATTAAATTCAACCATTTGGCAAGCTTTCTTAATGCCATCTTCCGTTGAATCAGCTTTCAAGATCGCAAGCACTGGTGATAATTTCTCACGCGTTAATGGCTCATCTGGTCCGACCTTACTTACTTCAACTGCAAGAATATTCGTATCCTCAGGTACTTCAAATCCTGCTTGTTCAGCAATCCAGTGGGCAGATTGACCAACCATTGTTGCGTTTAACTTCGCATCATCCACATTATCTGAATAGGCAGTGACACCGAAGGCAAACTGTTCAATCTTAGCTTTCTCATCTTCATTGACGAAATAAACCCGGTATTCTTTCATTTCTTGAACAACGTCATCATAAATTTCTTCATCGATAATCGCTGCTTGCTCTGAAGCACAAACCATACCATTATCAAAAGCTTTACTCAAGACAACATCATGGACAGCTTGCTTTACATTAGCCGTCTTCTCAATATAAGCTGGCACGTTTCCGGCACCAACCCCAAGTGCTGGCTTACCGCAAGAGTAGGCTGATTTAACCATAGCGTTACCACCGGTTGCAAGAATTGTAGCCACTCCGTCATGATTCATCAAAGCATTCGTAGCATCCATTGATGGTTGCTCAATCCATTGAATACAGTTTTCTGGTGCTCCAGCTTTCACAGCTGCTTCATAGACAATCCGCGCTGCTTCAATTGAACATTTCATAGCGCCTGGGTGGAAAGAGAAGATAATTGGATTACGTGTTTTCAATGAGATTAAAGATTTAAAGATAGCTGTTGAAGTAGGGTTTGTCGTTGGTACAATCCCACAAATAACCCCAACCGGATCGGCGATATACGTTAAACCATTAATTTCATCCTCTTCAATCACGCCGACGGTCTTCAAATCTCTTAAGTAATTTGTCACATGCTCACAGGCGAAAAGGTTCTTGGTTGCTTTATCTTCAAATACACCACGGCCTGTATCTTCCACTGCCAATTCTGCTAAGTAACCATGTTGGTCCAAAGCAGCCACCGAAGCTTTGGCGACGATATAATCAATCTGTTCTTGATCTAAGGCCATGAAATCATCTAAGGCAATGAGAGCTTTCTCGACCATTTGATTTACATTTTCCTCAGGTGTAAGTTCAATTGTTTCATTTAATTCTTCTGTCATCTGAATTGCTCCTCCTTTTTTTATTACACCCATATGTTAACTTATTCACAAAGTTTTGTAAAGGGTTTTTTCAAAAAAAATTATTGTTCATGAAAATGAAAACGCTAACACATATGAGGTTAAGAGATTTTTTAAACAAAAGTTTTTTGCCTAAGTCTGGGCAAAAAGGTTTTACATGTGCGCTGCATGTGTTTCAATTCACAAATAAATATAAAAAAGAGCCCATTGGACTCTTTGCTTAAGCACTTATTGTTGGAAGAAATTTCTTTTGCCGTAGATAGGATCATTGGTAATATTGATGCCGAGTCGCTTCAAGGTCTGTTCATTCTCAGAGTCGAGAATATAGCTCGCATGGGCTTGGCAATTCTCTAAATGAGGGAGTTGCTCATAAGCCAATTGTGCCGACGGATTTGTCACCGCACTGATGGCCAGAGCAATGAGGATTTCGTTGGCAGTTAAGGTAGGAATCCGACTATGTAAGGCATCTTCTTTCAGTTGCTGGATTGTATTTAAGATTGTCGGTGCAAGTAAATCGATTTGATCATTAATATTCGCCATAGCCTTTAAGCTATTGACGATAATTGAAGCCGAGGCGTCCATTAGGGGAGAGGTCCGACTGGTAATAATTTGCCCATCTGGTAATTCCAGAGCAATGACACATTGATGCTCATCCGTTGCCAGGCGCTCTTGTAAAGTTTCAGCATAGGCTCGAGCGGGCTGAACAACTTTACGATCCGTAGGCTGCAGGCCACTTTCTTCCATAAGAATTTGCATACGTCGGCGCACTTCATTATCGTACAAGCCTTTCTTAAAAGCATTCTCTATAGCGAAATAGCGTCGGATAATTTCTTGATTCGCTGCTTTAATAACAACTTCTTCATCCGTAATACCAGCTTTAATACAATTAACGCCCATATCTGTGGGTGATTGGTATACGGCTTCGCTATCGGTCACCATCTCAAGAATGCGTCGGACGACGGGGAACATATTAATGTCACGGTTATAATTGACCGCCACCTCACCATAAGCGTCGAAGTGGTAACTATCAATCATGTTAACATCATTTAGTTCCACCGTTGCTGCCTCATACGCTATATTTACCGGATGCTTTAAGGGAAGATTCCATACCGGGAAGGTCTCGAATTTCGCATAGCTGGCTTTCAGGCCACGTCGATGCTCATGGTACACTTGGTTTAAGCAGGTTGCTAATTTCCCGCTATTAGCTCCCGGAGCAGAGACGACTACAATTGGCTTCGTTGTTTCAATATAAGGATTTTGGGCGAAGCCTTCTTCTCCAAATAGGGTATCCATATCTGCAGGATAGCCTTGAATCGCTCGGTGGGTATATACTTTAATGCCTCGATTCGTTAAATTTTTAATAAAAACTTTTGAATTCGGCTGACCAGCGAAACGCGTTAATAATACGCTATTGACCGGAATGCCGTATGCATGATACTCATCAATTAAACGCAGGACCTCTTCATTGTAAGTAATCCCATAGTCATTGCGCACTTTATTATTTTCGATATCTTCAGCATAAATACAAATAATAATTTCAACTTGTTCCTTCATCGTTGCGAGCAACTTCATCTTAGCATCTTCATCAAAGCCAGGTAGAACCCGTTTAGCGTGCTTATCGCCGATAAGTTTCCCCCCGAACTCTAAATATAGTTTATCGATTTCCTTAACGCGATCTAATATTTGTTGCGATTGTTCTTGTAAATAACGCTCTGTATCAAAGCCTATCGCTTGCATGTATAACCACCTCGAAATTAAGATTTCTTTTTGTCAGCTTTTATTGTATCATTAATAGCGTTTAGATACACTTAAAAGTATGATTAATTATTAGGAGGCAATCATGACATTTATTCTTGACGGGAAAAGCTTAGCCCAAGAATTAGAGGCAGGTTACGCAAAGGAAGTAGCAGACTTAAAGGCAACGGGAGCGACGGTGCGTTTAGCAATTATTACCGTTGGTGATGACGATGCGAGTAAGGTTTATGCACGCTCAAAGCAGAAGAAGGCTGAGGCCCTTGGCATCGATTTTAGAGCGATTCACCTAGACGACGCCGAGAATACTCAAGACGTTCTGGATGCGGTGTACGCTTTAAATCAAGATCCAGGAGTAAGTGGTTTCATGCTACAATTGCCACTTCCAGATCAATTTGACACCCAAGCCATTGTGAACGCCATTGATCCGATGAAAGATGTTGACGGGCTCACCGCCTATAACTTAGGTGCTTTAATGCAGGGCGAGGCTCATTTTGTCGCGTGTACCCCTAAGGGCGTTATGACTTTATTAAAGCACTACAATATCCCCATCGCTGGCAAAAAAGCAGTGGTCATCGGCCGCAGCCAAATTGTTGGACTACCTTTAGCCCAACTCTTACTTAAGGAGAATGCGACGGTTACAGTGATTCACCGCTCAACCAATCATAAGCAAAGAATTATCGAAAGTGCGGATATTGTCATTTCAGCCACTGGACAAATTGATCCGATTGATGTGGCATGGATTCGTGATGATGCGGTGGTGGTTGACGTCGGTACCAATCGCGGAGCAGATGGTAAACTGCGCGGTGATCTTGATTTATCGGCTTTAGAGGGTCGCGTTCAAGCTCTCACTCCTGTACCCGGCGGAGTAGGGCCGATGACGATTGCGACTTTGATGGAACAGACGATTCAAAGTGCCCGTGCACATATGTCCGAAGAAATGTAAAAAGCACCAATAAATAGCGCTTTCAAATCCCAGCTTTCTATGCTAATATTATGGCATCACACTATAGATAGGAGTTGGTATTGATGGCAAAAGCTACAACGAAAGCCGAGTTGCGCGAGCAGACCGGACAGAATAAAGTCTTCGGTATGTTGCAACAACTCGGTCAGACATTTATGTTGCCCATCTCGTTATTACCTGTAGCCGGTTTGTTACTAGGGATTGGATCTTCCTTTACAAACCCTACAGTTATTGAGATGTACAACTTAGGAGGAATCCTGCATGAAGGAACGTTCTTATTCGGCTTCCTCTCCATTCTGGCAGACGCCGGTAATGTTATTTTTGGGAACTTAGGTTTACTGTTTGGTATTTCAGTTGCCTCCGGACTTGCTAAGACAGAGAAGGGTGTTGCATCACTTTCCGCTATTATTGGTTACTTTGTTATGTATGCGACAATGACATCTACCTTGCATAATTTCCGCGATGTGGAAGCTTTAAGTCAGGTTCAAGGTCTGATTACAAATTACTTAGGTTTCGAAAATACAATGAACTTAGGGGTTATTGGTGGGATTTCGATTGGTCTAATCGTAGCGAATTTACATAACCGTTACTACACCATTGAACTACCCGAAGCTTTATCATTCTTCGGGGGAACACACTTTATTCCAATCGCGTCGTCCCTTGCTGGGGTTGCCTTAGGGATTATTATGGCTTTTGTGTGGCCAATTGTTTCTTATGGCTTCTCAACTTTAGGTGGCTTTATTAGTGGACTAGGTATCTTTGGTATCTTCTTGTACGTTTATATTTACCGTGCTTTGATTCCATTTGGCTTACACCATGTTTTCTACTTACCATTCTGGCAAACAGCCATCGGTGGGACAGCTGTCGTCAATGGAGAAACAATTGTCGGCGCACAGAATATTGTTTTTGCCCAATTAGCCGCAGGGGTGCCGATTGATTCGCACGCTGCTGCCCATTTCTCCTACATGTTCCCAGTTATGCTCTTTGGTATTCCAGCAGCATGTATCGCCTTATACCAAGCAGCTTATCCAGAGCGTAAAGCTGATGTTCGCGGTTTTTATACATCATCTGGTTTGACATGTTTCGCAACGGGGATTACCGAGCCGATTGAATTCGCCTTTGTCTTTGCTTCGCCAGCTATGTACTATGGGGTTCACTGCGTGCTCTATGGTATCTCAGGTGTCTTAGTGTACTTACTAGGTGCTGGAGTTGGGTTAACCTTCTCTGGAGGAGTGATTGACTTTGTTCTCTACGGCATCTTGCCTGGTAACCATATTACAGGTTGGGTACCTGTTCTGCTTGTTGGTCTTGCGTTCTTCTTCTTATACTACTTTATCTTCCGTTGGGGCGTTAACAAATTCGACTGGAAAGTCCCAGGTCGTGAAGATGATTTAGATTCTGAAGCCCTTGTCTTTGAAGGAGTTTACGAGGACTTAAACGAAAGAGAACAACGTGCTTACCGCATCGTATCTGGTCTAGGTGGTGCCAACAACTTAGACAGCGTCTCCAACTGTGCTACGCGTCTACGGGTGAAAGTGAAAGATGGTAGCCTCGTGAATGAAAGTATTCTGAAAGGAACAGGCTCATCTGCCGTTGTAGTCAATGGGGATAATGTTCAAGTTGTCTATGGTACAACCGTCTCTAACGTGAAGACGTCCGTCGACCAACTGATTGACGAAGGGAAAGCCCCGCGTGAAGCCTATGCTGGCGGCGACGATTTAGACGCTGAAACAGAAGTTCATACCAATGAAGGTGCTCAAACTACTGAGAACCTTGAAGCAACTGATCTTAAGGTCATTGAATTTCTTGCGCCTGCATCTGGTCAAATTGTCGATATTCACGACGTCGACGATCCAGTCTTTGGCCAAGGCTTAATGGGCGAAGGCTTTGCGATTCAGCCTACGAATGGAGAAGTTCACTCACCAATCGCCGGTGAAGTGATGATGGTCTTTGATACTAAGCATGCCATCGGCATCAAAAATGCTGAAGGCCTGGAAATTCTCATTCATATGGGAATCGATACCGTTGCCTTAAACGGCTCAGGCTTTACCGTTCATGTCCAACAGGGTGACCAAATATCAGCAGGGCAAGCTTTAGCTGATATGGACTTAGCTTATATTACTGAAGAAGGTAAAGCGACTGACATCATTGTAGCCATGACCAATTCGCAAGATGTTCTGGTAGAGTCCATGTTGAAACGTAACGAATCAGTGAACTTAGACGAGAAAATCGGTGACGTGACCATTCGTTAAGTTGAATATTGCTAACTATGTGAGCGAACGCTAATGTGTTCGCTCATTTTTTACGCTTATCATTGTTGGGGGTGGTTGACTTTTCTTCCTTTTCAACTTAAGATGACACAATACATCTAAATCCTCTGATATCGTCGCTAGCAGGAGCAAAGGAAGTCATACTTCGATGGGAGGCAGGTTGATGAGGAAATACCAAGGGTGAGGAGTTTACTGATGCACCGCTTTAACAAATATTTACGAACACTTTTGCTGTTTCTGTCAATGCTAGGCTTGATGTCTACGAATGTTGGCGCACAAGAACAAGTCATTGATGCTTCCGGATTTTCGGTTACGACCCAATTACCTGAAACGGCGCCAAAAGTCCCGGAAGGAAAGCACTATGTTACCGTCAACAACAATATTCCTTATTTTACGAATGAAGATATTACGGCATTGGATCCCTGGATTGAATTTACTCATTTGGACGCTTATGGACGGGTTGGAGCAGCCAATGCACTCTTGAATGAAGACTTACTTCCGGCCCAAGTCCGCCAAAGCAATTCCCAAATTGAACCGACAGGCTGGCAGCAAGCGAAATATGGGAATGAATGGTTATATAACCGCTGTCACCTTATTGGTTATCAGCTTATTGGTGACGGAAGGCCAGAACTGAATTTAATGACGGGTACACGTCAATTCAATGTCAATGGCATGGTACCTTTTGAAAATACGGTGGCAAGGGCTATCGAATCTGGCTTAACCGTGCGTTACCGGGTTACGCCTTTCTTTGAGTACGGCAATCTCTTAGCTAGTGGTGTATTCATGGAAGCTTTCTCCATTGAGGATAATGGGGCAACTGTTCAGATGAATGTTTATGTACCTAATGTGCAAGAAGGTATATCCATTGATTATGGCACTGGAGCAAATTCAAATACGCAACAGTTAGCCCAAAGTATTAGGCAAGCCATCCCACTTCAAACGGAGACTGAATTATACTACAGTTACAACCGGGATGGTGCTATTGGTGATAGAAAACAAATGCTGGAAACACCGCCAGCAACGGACGAGGCGAAGCAATCAGCTTCAACAATTGCAGAAACACCACAAGAGGCAAGGTACATTGCGAATATGAATACGATGAAATTCCATTATGCCCATTGTGACAGTGTAAAGCAAATGGCAGAACATAATAAACTTCCTATGGATAATTATGACGAATTAATTGCGCGTGGCTACGTTCCATGCAAACGATGCAATCCGAGATAAGCCAAAGGGATAAAGGTTTGTTATGTGTCTAAATTAATAACAATTTTATCTTAAGTGATATAAATATTATCTTAACGAACGCTCCCTTTATCTTTTTTATTAATCCGGTTTTTAGCTAGGTTTCCTAGATTTTTTATTTAATTTAGGTATACTAATGTTATCAACAACAGAGATGAGGTCGCCCATGCTTAATAAACATATTTACGAACCGCACACGCAAGACTTACCTTTTAAGATTTATGAACTGGTGAAACCGTCAGAAGAAACCATCCAAGGGGTCGCAGACCAACTGGATATACCTCGTGACTTTATCACTAGCGGTTTAGACCCATATGAAATTGGCCGTTGGGAGACCTACACGAATAGTAAAGGCGAAGAATATGTACTATGTGTGGCAATTTTCCCTTATACGGTTAATGCCCAGGAGAAAGATCAACATTTAAGAAACTATTATCAATCCGCACCGATTGCGATTGCCATGAAAGATGATTTGGTATTAATTACGTCCAGCCGTTCTATTACCGAATTGTTCCCCAGCATTGACACATCCTTCCTGAAACTGGATAAAAGTCCCCGCGGTGTGTTGACAACCATTCTTTGGGAGATTGCCCACCTATATATCGACTATTTGAAGGAAATGGATCGACTCATTCAGGAACTAGAAGAAGACGTCACCAAGACTACCAATAACACCATCTTTTATAAATTAATCGGCCTTAATAAGGGCTTGGTTTATTTCAAGGACGGTATCGAGAACAATCAGAAGGTGTTGACTAGCTTACGTCAACAAATGAATAAAGAGGGCAGTGAAGAAATATACAAAAGTCATCTGCGCGATGTCATGGTCGAGCATCATCAAGCTTTAGGCATGGCCGAAGAACTCTACTTGCTCAATTCAAAAGTCTCCGATATTCTGTCTAATGTGGTGAATAATAACATGAACCAGATTATGAAAATTTTAACCGTTTGGTCGATTTTACTCACCGTTCCAACGATTATTAGCGGTATTTGGGGAATGAACGTTGGTTTACCTATTCAAAATCACCCGTACGCCTTTATTATTTTAAAAATTATCATCGTGGTTATCATGGTAGTTGTCTACCGCTTATTTAAGAAGAATCATTGGATGTAACGCAAGAAAGGACAATTTCCTCTTAAGCATTCGAGGTTTGCGCGGGGTACAATTTGATATGATTAGCCTTGCTCTTATTATTTGCATAATAGACCAGGAAGAGAACGAGTAATTCGCTTTCCTGGTCTTTTTTCTTTATAGAATTTTTCTCAATATAAGCAACTTAAATCGCGCGACCAATTTGTTGCTTTAATGAGGCTCCTATAGCGATTCAAGCAAGTTCACTCGTATTTATATTCATGTAATAAAATCATAAAAATAGATAAAATTATACAAATATGATAGGATGATATTGACAAATTTTTCTCGAATCTGAAGTTTTTTCAGCAGGTTTTGATAAATTTGAATAGATGGTAACGCTTAATATAAAAGAAAAGGGGCAGCAGATATGACGCAGGTTAAAGACTACATAGAGCTCTCGCAAGCACTTGAAAGTGGCCAAAAGGATATTGAAATCATTAACTCTATTGGCGCACCGAACGGGATTAAATTGAATAAAGGGCAATCACTTAAAGGCAAAGACAGCAATATCTTACTTAGTTTTATTAATGGAGACGGTATTGAGTTAACCGGTGACAATGACGTAGCGAATCTTTCGATTCAAACGGCACCGGCTCAAAGAGCAATTTACGTAGATTCTATGGAAGAAGACTTAGGTACGGTTACATTAAACAATCTCACCGTCACTGGGATGGTTCAAATATTAACCAGAGGGAACAATAAACGTTTAAATCTTGAAGTCGATGAGCTGGATATTATATCCGCAGATGCTCGTAATTATCCTGAAAGGCCAATGAAATATGGTGTAAATGTCTACCAAGGCGCTTTCACTGTGTACAATTTTAATCCAGTTGATGGCAGTTTAATCAACTTTAAAGGGAAAGGCATTCGCATTGGTCGCAAGAATGCACCCGTATTGGGGAGTGGGCTTTTCGTATCTGGCTTTAATGAGGAAAGTGGGCCAGTCGAAGTAGAATATTTAGAAACAGAGGATATCTACGTTAATGGTATGATTCCTAAAGGGCAACCTAATTTAATAACTGGAGCTATCTTTATTGTTTATGGCGCCCGCGCTAAGAAAATTGTCTCACATGGTGTCGTTGAAACTTATGGGAATAATGACATGGTTCTCGATGTTTGGGGCCATGTTGACGACTGGTTAGTTGAAAATACCGTGACAAGTTATGGACCAAGTGGTATCGGCTTTGTTAACTTTGGTACCGTCGATAAATTTAGAGCGAATAAGCAAATTGCCACTTATGGTCAAGGAGCTAGAGGATTCAATCAATACGATGGAACAATTGGCGAAGCTTATTTTGAAAGTATTAAAACCGTTGGCGATGGATCCATTGGTATGCAGTTTAGTAAACCTGTCGGGCAGATAACAGTTGGTGATGTGTCTACCACTGGATCGACTGGCCAAACTTTAGTTCAAGGTGAAATTGTAGAACTTGCTGCTGATGGTATATCTGTGCTTGAAGGTGGAGAAATTGATCATTTAGAAATCCTCAGAGATATTACCACTGAAGGCGAAGGCGTATCTTCGTACCATGTAAATGGTGGTAAAGTCAAAGAGTTGAAAGTTGGTAATGAAATCATCGCTCAAGGAGGAAACTCTACCGAAGTCACAATTGAAAATGGCGGAGAGTCAGACCTTGAATCTATTCAAGCGTATATCGGTTAAGTATTATCGTTGAAGTAGAATCAGCTACAGGTACAGCCCAAATGATAGTGGTTTGTACCTGTTTTTTTATTCTAGCAATATAGGTGTTTCTGTAGGTATTGGCCATTAAGCTAAAATATCTATTTTTCGGATAATATATAGTGCGTAAGCCCTTTCATATTATTTTAAAGGCTAATTATTATATAAAGATTAAGAAGTTTAGCCCTTTATGTTTGTTGTAATCTAAAAAGGGACCACCTTCGGGGTAAATTGCTATTCAAAAAGGGACCACTTGCCATACCTTCCCATCTATAATAAACGTATTATAGATGGAGGTGCCAAGGAGTGATTCGTATCAATAAAGAATTCGAAGTGATTCACCGTTTTAGAAATGGGGAATCCATTAGGAAAATTAGCAGAGACATGGACATTGATAGAAAAACGGTTCGAAGAATAAGGGATCGATACCAAGCAGGTATAGATGCTTTGGATGACGCTCAAAATGAGAAAGAAATCGAAGCAGCAACCGAGCAATTAGTCTTAGAAAGAAAATATGATACTTCCAATCGGAAAAAAAGAACCTTTACACCAGAGGTGGAAGCTAGAATGAGCGAGTTACTGGAAAAAGAAAGAGAAAAGGATCGAAGGCTAGGACCTCATAAACAAGCACTAACGGCTAAGGCTGTTTATGAAATCCTAGCAGAGGAAGGGTATGCGATTAAATACCGGACAGTCGCTCATTACTGGTCAAAAATGAAAGCGAAAGCTAAAGAGGCTTTTATCAAGCAAAATTATGCATTGGGTGCACGGGTGGAGTTCGATTTTGGAGAGGTCAAATTAGAAATTGAGGGCGTGGTTAAAACCTATTATCTCGCTGTGTGGGCTAGCCCTGCTTCAGATTATTACTGGGCTTACCTCTATACCAACCAGAAAAAAGCTGTCTTTCAGGATGCGCATGTGCGATTTTTTGAAAACCTGGGTGGGGTGTATGCGGAGCTTGTCTATGACAATATGAGAAATGTGGTCACTCGTTTTATTGGGCGTAATGAAAAGGAGCTAAACCCCCAACTCATCCAATTAGCCACTTATTATGGGTTTAATATTAATGTCACCAACTGCTTCAGTGGGAATGAGAAGGGAACAGTAGAGAGTCGTGTAAAGCATGTCAGACAAAACTGTTTCACCAAAAAATATCAATTTCAATCTTTAGATGAAGCTCGCCAGCACTTGGAAGAGTCCTTACGGACTTTGAATCAAGAGAGTCGTTTGGAAGAAGAAAAAGGCCACCTTCTTAAATACCGTCCTCCCTTTGAACTGGCAGAACTTTGTCAGCTCAGCGTCACAAAGTATGCCACGATTCATTATCAGAAGAATCAGTATTCTGTCCCTGACTACTTGGTAGGGCAGCGAGTTCAGATCAAGGCTTATGCCGATTATCTCGTGGTTTATGCCAATGAACAAGAAGTGGCCAGGCATAATAAAATAGAGGGTTCCCATGGGTTTCAGCTTGATATCAGTCACTATATCAAAACCCTCAAGAAGAAACCTGGTGCTCTGGAACACTCGCTGGTTCTTCAACAAACCCCCGGCTTGGAAACACTCTATCATAAATATTATAGCGGACACCCTAAAGAATTCATAGAACAACTTGAGAAATACCATAGCCTCAGTGGAGAGGCTTTGTGCCAGCAATTGGCCTATGATCAGTTGGTGCAACGTGTCACAACGGAAAATGAGGGTGTTCCTAAAAATCAGGAGGCGATTCTTCATCAGACAGAAGCAACGCTCCATCAATTGAATGCTCTCTATGGTTTGGAGGAAAGCTTATGTTAACAATCGCAGAAGCCGCTAATGAACTAAAACTTCCCTATCTGAAGGAAAATTACCAACACCTGCTCCTGGAATATACGAGTCGCGGACTGGATTTGGAAGAAGCCCTCACAGAGATATTGACAGAGGAGGTGGAACAACGTCGAAATCGAAGCTATCAAAGAAGGGTTCGACAGGCCAAGTTTAGCCAAAAGAAGTACCTGATGGACTTTGACGAGAAAGTGTTTAAGGAAGGTGTTCGCCAACAACTACGCGAATTAAAGACCCTGAATTTTATTCAAGAGAAACAGAACGTCATTCTTATTGGCAACCCTGGAACAGGGAAGACGCATTTTAGCATTGGTCTTGGCATGGAGGCCTGTTTGCAGAATTATAATGTACAGTTCGTAAATGCCCCAAATCTTGTCATTGAATTAAGAGAGGCCGTCACGCAAAGTCAATTTTATCGTTTCAAACAGCGATTAAATAAGGTCGATCTCTTGATTGTCGATGAATTAGGTTATTTATCCTTTGATGAAGCCGGGGCTGAGCTTCTGTTTAATCTTCTTTCTAATCGGATGGGAAAGGGCTCTACAATGATTACGACGAACCTTACCTTTGATCGCTGGCAGGAATGCTTTAAAGACCCGAACTTAACGGGAGCCCTGGTGGATCGTTTAGCCTTTAAGGCGCATGTTGTGGACATGCGAGGGGAGAGTTATCGGATGAAGCAGACCAGTGCCTGGAAGGAGGCGCAAGCCAGCCAAAAGGAGGTATGAAACGCTGAGACACTTTCTTCTTAACTAACTTTTCAAAAATTAGCCTAAGCCGTTACATTGACCCAAAAGGTGGTCCCTTTTTCAACGGCAAGATGGTCCCTTTTTCACTTGACATATACACTTTAGTCATTTTGCTAGAGGGCTACATTTTTATCTATTAATAATACTTTTTCTAACATTAAAGAAGAATGATGTGATTATTTTGACACCGAAAATAATAGCAATTGCTAACCAAAAGGGTGGTACTGGAAAAACTGCGACTACCATGAACTTAGGCTACGCTTTAAGTGAAGAAGGGAAGAAAGTATTGGTGATTGACTTCGACCCTCAACATAACTTAACTAATTATTTGAGTGACGAAGAACATGATTTCACAATTTCCGAAGCTATAAGCAAAGAACTGATGGGTGCTTCCTATCCAAGAAGTCCTATTTACAATTACGAGGAAAACCTTGATTACATTCCTACTAACCTCAATTTGTCAGCAATCGACATGCAGCTAATAACTGCTAACGCAAGGGAATATATACTTTCTGATATCCTGACTAAATTAGAGGTGCGAGAACACTATGACTATGTTATTATCGACTGTATGCCTGCTTTAAATACCTTACTAATAAATGTTTTGACAGCTGCCGATTCGGTGATAATACCTGTTGAAGCAAGCTATGGAGCATTTGAAGGGCTTGAGCAATTATTTACCTATGTTAATATGGTGACCCAAAGACTAAACCGAGGGTTAACGGTGGACGGCATTATTTATACCAAAGTGAATAACACTAAGATCGCCAATGAAGTTAGGGAGCGTTTAAAAGAATACTACCCTCAATTGCTCTTTGATAATGAAATCAAGGAACTTACCGAGGCAAGAAAGTCCTATGCTGAACGCATTCCTTTAAGCAAAATGCAAGGAAGCCGACTAGCTAGTGATTATGCCAATTTAGCGAAAGAGCTAGTTGAGCAGGAAGGAGCATTGATAGAATGATAACCATTGAATCGATGTTTCAATTAGAAGAAAAAGCGTTGGATTTGCGGGAATTAGATGTAAATTTAATCGATCCCTATCCTAATCAACCATTCAAGCTCTATACAGAAAACAAACTAAAAGAATTGGCTGAAGATATTGATAGAAATGGTCTAATTAATCCCGTTATAGTCCGACCAATAGATAATAAGCGCTATCAAATGTTAGCAGGGCATAACCGACTGAACGCATTTAAGCATTTAGAAAGAAATAAAATCCCTGCCTTGATAAAACCTTGTTCCGATGAAGAAGCAATGATAATCGTCACTCAATCAAATCTTTTGCAAAGGCAAAAACTATCTAATAAGGAAAAAGCTTTCGCCTACAAAATGAGGCAAGACGCTATGAGAAGGCAGGGAAAAAGAAGCGGCAGTAAAGACAAACCTTATTCATCATTAGAGGAATTATCCAAAACAGAAAAAGAGTCAAGCCGCACTATAGCCAGATACATTCGGACTACCAAGCTTATTCCGGAACTATTAGACCTCTTCGATGATAATAAAATCTCTCTACCAACAGCTGATCAACTAGCGAGACTAAGCGACGATCAACAAAAAGCATTGTTCGACTACAGCCGAACAATGAAAACAAAAATAAAAACATCGGATGTCAAAAAAATAGCCAAAAACTTTGACCCCACGACACAATTGACGAACTATGATATAGAGGACATTGTTCAATCAAAAGAAGCAAAAAGTGATCAAGAGGCACTATTATTAAACGAGATCGTGAAAGAAATAGAGCGAACTAAGAAAACGCCAATTAGTGACACTGATAGATGGATAATAGAGGAAACAATCAAGATTATACAAAGATTAGTTGGACTCAAACGCAAAATTAAATTACCCTAATAGGTGGAAGAAAGGCGTGATAATTTGGTCGCAAAAATAAATGATTACTTCAGCTCGAAATTTCAATGCCATAAATGCGGACACACAATTGCTTTGCCTCGATATACAGCTCGTAGAAGGAAGAAAGATCACATCAAACATATCTATTGCATAGAATGCAAAGAACGCACGGAACATCAGGAATTGTCCGAAATAACCACTTTGCATGACCGAATTCAATCTGAAAAGAATTAGGAGTTAACAATTGAATAATAGAGGATGCTTAAGCAGCTTGCTTTCCAAAATTATTGGAGCAATCTGCTTATTTTATATTATCGGATTTATCTTTGAAACGCTCGATCATGAAATACCAGACCTATTTTGGGGGATTCCTTTGACGCAAGCATTGTCTAATTTAACACGAACATTTTATTCAGCAGTTAATCACCATTTAAGAGCTGTTGTGGACTTTTTAAGGTAGGGGATTGGCATGATAATCACTGTAAAAGGCATTACGATGGAAATAGGCGAACTTTATGAAAAAGGAATAGTGGGTGAATTATACCAAGAAGTAAATCTAGTTTTTCCGCGTGAAATCATTGAAGACAAAAAATATGAAAACCTAAAGTCTATCGATATACTGCTTTATAGCCTTTTGCTCGGTTTAACTTCCATTTTTGACGCTTTAAATATTTATGACGACCGAGGACAGGCTATGGCTCAAATACCCAATGAATTTCTGCTCCAACAACTGAACATAAGATCTAATACTACCTTGGTGGAATCGAAAAAGAGACTGGCAGAATGTGCATTAATCGCTACAATTCCAACTGGTCGCGGAAATATCTATTACACAAAACACTATGACGAACTAAGAGAGGCGGTGGGCTAAATGAAAGAAGAGGAGCGCGAGTTTAATAAAATATCCCTAAATTCCTACGCTGGTCAGCAGTACTACCAACTTCCAAAACTCTTGGTTCACGGCGAGAAATATAAAAATACTCTGAAATCAGATGACATATTAGCTTACACGCTACTCTACGATCGATTAAGACTCTCTCAAAAGAATAATTGGGTAGATGGGGACGGATATTGCTATTTAATATATACGAACGATCAACTGATGAAAGCATTAAATATTGGTTCTAAAGCGACATTGAATAAAATTAAGAAAAGGCTAAAACAGGTCCAGTTGTTAGAGGAATCAAAAACTGGCAGAGCTAACAGAATCTATTTAGCCTACCCAGAAGCAGCTAGCGAAGAAGACGCAAATTATATCATTGAATTAACAAACCTACCTGAAGATTTAAGTAAATGGAGGGAGGAAGAAAAAGAAAAAGTTTCATCTAAAATGATAGGAAATTGCAACGCAATAAAACAAAAAAATGAAGATGAAGTGGAGGTAGAAAACGATAAAATTGAAGAAAAAACTTCGCCAGAAAACAGACGAAGTACAGAAACTGTACGTCATCTGAATAATGTTGATTTAGAGGCATTTCCAGAAGTTATCCACAGAAATAAAAAACAGATGAAGTACAGAAACTGTACTTCTGAAGTACACAATCTGTACACTAGTAATAATAACTTAGTAATAGATAATTCTATAGATCAATCATTAGATCAAGACGTGCCACAAAATTCTAGCGAAAAAAACATAAATATTTTTGATAAAATTTTAGATGAAAATTCCCCTGAAATGATTCAACAATATTTACGTGATTTAAAAGATCAGTTTCATCCGCAAATTATATTTGCCTTATCATTTTTATCTGACTATGAAAATATCTATGAGTTAGCTAATACCATTCAACGAGCATACACGGATCTGGTCAAAGGCAAGTTCTCTGTAGCCAAAGACTTAGATAACGAATCAAAAAATAAAATACTAGAACTGCTAGTGAGCAGGATTGATCTAGTTGTAGATGATGATTCTGCTTGGGCTATTCATGACTGTCTCCTTAGATCAGCTAGATACATTTACGGCAACAAAATGAAGCGCCCCATACAAAACCATGAGGCTTACTATTACCATAACCTACAAAAAGCTATGGTTGATTGTGTCGTTAAAGAAGCCAATGACCATGTCTACCATAAGAAAACATGATATAAGCGAACATAAGATTAAAAATAAATAAGAAAAAGGGTTGATTACTATGCTTACGGGTAAAAGCTGACTTCATGCCACCGTGGCATGAAGAATAAAATAAAACAAATAGACAGGATTTATCAACTAGGAGGATTAACATGAATAAAAAAATAGTTATCGGTGCCATGTCAGTTGCAGGAGCTATCACAGTGGGGGCAACACAAACAGTAAATGCTGAAGAAGCAACTAAACAACAAGCTGTTATCCAACACACACAAGCGGCTCTAACAGTTGCTCATGAAACGACCCAAGCGGATGTCCAGGCTGCTTACCAAGCGTTACAAACAGCCCAAGCAGAAGTCGCTGAAGTCGAACAAGCAGTAAATCAGATAGAAGCCAAATTCAGTGAAGTAACGCAAGACTACGAAACTGCCAAGGCAAATCAAGCAGAGCTTGAAGCTTTAAATCCAACACCAGAAGCGATTGAACAAGCGGAAGCAAATGTCGCAACAATTGAAAAAGATCTAAAAACATTAGATCAAGAAAAAAATCAACTACAAGAACAGAAAAAAAGCGCTTCAGGTGTCGTTGAGGAGAAACAAGCGGAAGTAACGAGAGCGACCGCTCAAGTTAATCAAACTCAAGAAGATGTTGACCTTGCTAACAGGGAAGTTGAATCTGCTCAAAAAGCCCTTGACGAAGCAAACAGACCGCAAGCGGAAGCAAAAGTTCAAGAAAAAAATAAGGAGGTTAAAAAAGCACAAGAGAATGTCGTGGCTGCCCAAGCTCATCTCGACCAAGCGAGAAAGCATGATGCTAACCGTGTAAACAGCATTAAAAAGGCAAATCAAGAATTAGAAAGTCACCAACAAGAATTAGAGGGAGCCAATAACAAGTTAACTCTTGATAAGACTAACTTAGATCAGAAAGAGTCAGAGTTAAACAAAGCCAATGCTTCCTATCAACAAGCAGAAGAAGCTTTAAAAACGATAGATGTTCCAGTCATTAAAATCACTCAAGAATATCTTGATGCTTTGAAACACTACATTACGGTGGACGATGGTCCCGAATCTACCAAACGAATGATTAAGCTAGCTAAACAATTCGAAAAAGACAATCAGTTCACAGTGAAGGTAGATCCTAACGCACCGAAATACGATGTCACAAACCTTCCAAAAGAAGTTTTAACTGAACTTACCTTATTTGGTGCTAACATTATCAATCAAATAAGGGAGAAAGCAGGTACAGGAAAAGTCTATGTAAGCCAAGGGTCAGTACAATTAGGAAAAGAAGTTTCAAATCGCTACTCGGCAAATAATGAAGACATTTTAAAAACAGGTCATCACCAACCTTCTTTAAGAGGGGGAGCGAATGCTGTTGGTTTGCCAGAAGGAGCCATAGGCGAAGAAATAGCTCCTGATTATATGAAGGGCGAATCCCCTAAATGGAGCTTAGGAGAACTAAAACAGAAGTTGTATGATTCATTTATGCGGTTCATGGTATCAGATACAGAATACCATCACGCTGCAGGGATAGCTAACTATGATATCTTTGAAAGCGACCCACTCGGAGAACCAGAATATTTCGGTTTTGGTGTCTCTGTAACAAAGAACAAACATAATAACTATAGACCTAGCTACCATTTTGTTACAACATCAGAATCATGGGCTAACCATAGAGATTCAACTTTTAACACAACGCCAGTTCCAACAAAAGATGAGAACCAAATTCAAGCGCAATATCAAGAAGCAAGCCAAGCGCTTACTAAAGCAAGAACTAACCGGGATAATGCCAATAAGCAGTATATGGATCAAAAGCAAATGGTTACTAGCCTAACTAATCAGATTAGTAATCTTTCAAATAGAATTGCTAAGTTAAAGCAGATCGGAAATTTGACACCGAATGCTGAAAAGTTGCTCGCAACATCCCAAGATCAATTAGCTAATAAACAAGCGGAACTTGAACAAGCTCAAAAAGAATTGGATTTATTTGAACAAAATCAAGAACAAAAAATCCAACACCTCGCTCAAGCGAAGGAGAAAGTAGCGCCACTTGTTTTAGCTTTAGAAGAAAAGAAAGCTGTATTGAGCGAGAAAGAAAAAGAGCTATTAGCTGCTGAATCAAAGGTGACTGAAATTCAAAAGCAAATCGATCAAATCAAAGAACAACAAAGCAATAAAAAACTAGCATTATCAAAAGCAAAAGATCTTCGCTATAAACTAACTCATTATGACCAGTTATTAGCAGAAGCTAAAGATAATGTAGCAAAAGCTGTTCTAGCTGTAGATAACGTCAAAGCAGAGCTTTCAGAACTCAATACTCGTTTAGCACAAGCGAAGGAGAATGAGACGCAAAAGTTAGGCAACTATACTTCCTTAAATAATAAATACCAAGAACGGATGGCAAAACGTAAGGAAGAACAAGCGTTACAAACACAACTAAAAGAAGATGCTAAGCGCTTAGCTGATTACAAGGCAGAGAAAGCTAAAGATAATAAAACAGCAGAGATTGTCAAAGCAGCTGCTTTACCAGAAACAGGTGAAAGTAGTTATCTAACAGCAACAGCTCTAGCGACGCTATTATCCACTCTAGGCTTAGGAATGATATTGCCACGTAGAAAAAGAAACAGGTAGTAATAATTAAACACAATACAACAAGAAGTTAGTGAACCCAAAGTTTACTAGCTTCTTTTTTATACCTTTAAGGAGGTGAGGCGAGACTTTAATAAGCCTTGTTTCTATAAAATAAATAACATCAATTGAAAGTAGGAATAGAATGGAAATTAAACAGAAATATGCTTTGCGAAAAGATAAAAGATATGGTTTGTGTAGTGCAGTAATCGCAACAGCTTTAATTAGCGGTGTCACACTTCATGCTAATCATGCAAACGCCCAAGAATTAGAGGCCGTTGCCCCTGAAACCACAGAACTTCCCGCTACTAATTTACCTGAAGCGCAACCTGTCCCGACACCTGCCCAAGAAACACTCGATCAAGCCGCGACGGAGGGGACGCAAGGTGCGACAGAGATAGCCGTTGATAATACGCCAGTTGAAGCTGCCGTTGAAACACAAAAAGATAACCTTGTCGTAACTGAAGAAACAAAAGATCTAGGAATCGCTCAATCCGAAGAAGAACTTTCGAATAAAATGAGTGAAATTAAAAAGGATCAAGAAAAACAAGTTGCTGAAATATCTAACAAAGGCAACCAATATCAAGCTGAAAAAACACAGCACGATAAAGAGCTTGAAAAGTACAATAAGGAAAAAGCTCAATATGATCAAGAAAAATCCAAGTACGATAAGGATAAGCAGCAATATGATCAAGATAAAAGACAATTCGACCAAGACCAAAAACAATCCGTAGAAGACCTAAACCAATATAACAACGACAAGAAGATCTATGATCAAGCAGTAGACAAATACCAAAAGGATCTTGTCAAATATAAAGAAAGCAAAAAAGACTATGACCAAGCCAAGATAGAGCATGAGAAAAAAGTCGCTGAAATCAATCAGAAGAATCAAGAAATAGCTGAATACAATCGTAAACAACGAGAAGCCTATCAACTAGCAACTGATAAAAACAAACAAAAAATCGAAGCGGGCTTAAGGAATCCTATCAGACCGTCTTACGGGGCTGGCGAAAGCGGACAATTCACACCTTCAAATTCATGGACTAATTTAAAATCCACAGAAATTGATGGACTTAACGTAGTGGCAACTGGTAGTGTTCATGATTTAAAAGATTTCAGATCCGACTATTACGTTAACATTTCTAGCGAAAAGCCCTTGGATAAAGACTCTATCATTAAAGATATTTCGTTCCCGAATGTTAACATCTTTGCATTAGACGGCGGCAATCTTACAGCGGTATCAAAAAGTCATACCGACAACATATACTTTACTGGAATTGGAAATGCTACTAAAAGATATCGAATAGAGAGTGGTAAGTAGCACCGCATACCAAGAGCTGTAACTTTAGAGTCAGGGGCTGTTAAAGATTTAGATTTTAATATTACAGGATCTGAATCTAACGTAGTATATGTGTTTAATGAAAATAATAAAATAAACTATTGGTCCGAAGGGGCTACGGCAGCAGTCACTACAAAATACAGAATTGCCTCTGCTCCTAATAAAAAACATTTTTGGATAAATGCAGCTGTTGATATAGATATTGGTCAACAATTAACGGTTCCTCAAAATACACGCTTCCTGTCTATTGGGGGAGGATTAAATTATAATCCTACTCATAATAGTGTGAAGGCAGACCGCTTCTTAGGTAATCCCTATGATCAAGGAGGTTGGGGGAAACGCCCAGCAGATCACACAGGTTTTGACTTAGCCGGCACAGAATCAATTCCTGATGGTACAGCCGTATTAATTCAATACACCTCTGTCTTCGAAAAAACGCTAAAGAACACCGCTCCTGAAATGCTTGTGTCATTAGTTGCAGATGGAGATTTTGCGGTAAGAGTAAAATACAATATACCTACATTCAACGAAAGAAAACCCCTAACGCCACCAACATTTAATCTAATCGACCCGATCCCACCAACCCCACCAGTGGAACCCAAGGCACCAACACTGCCAACCCCACCAGTTCCACCAACAGCACCAACACCGCCTACGCCACCGTCAGACGCACCCGCTAAACCAACGGTTACTATCTATGACTATCGACTAAGATATCAACCAAGAAACGTCAAAGACGTAACTAATACAGATGGTGTCATCATTAACGGACATAAGGTCCCTAAAGGTTCGGAAGTAAGATGGGTCCTTAATAACGATGTCTTGAATAAGAACCGCGAAACAATCGTTTCCTACATCATGGAAGACGCATTGCCAAGCGGATTTGAAGTAGATAGAGAGAAGACAGCCCTAGCAACGCCTGCCTATTCGCTATCCTTTGACCCAGAAAAGAACACGGTGACCTTTACAGCAACCCAAGCTACTTTGAAGGCCTTTAACGCTGATAAAACGTCACAAATGTATGTCCCTATTGCGACCATTGTAGGTAGAGTGTTAAATGACAAGGCGGTTTACGAAAACAGATTCTTAACAACGATTCATACACCTAACAATAATAAGATTACGGTTCCTTCTAATAAGGTTATAGTAGAAACACCAGGCGAAGAAAATCCAATCGACCCTGTTAAAACGAACAAAAACCATGCAGGCCTTATTATTAATGGGAAACCAGTTGTTGCAGGATCCGATAATCTATACACCTTGACGTGGGATTTAGATCAATATAAAGGAATTAAATCTACTCAAGAAGCCATTAGAAAAGGGTTCTATTATGTGGATGACTATCCAGAAGAAGCGGTTGTTCCTAAAACACAAAGAGTCTCTATCACCGATAATCAAGGACAAGCGGTCAGTGGTATTACAGTCCATAACTACCACTCATTGGATGAAGCCCCTCAAGAAATCGTTGATATGCTTAAAAATGCGGATATCGCCAATAGATTGAAAGGCTCTTTCCAAGTCTTTAGTGTGGATAATCCTGAACAGTTCTTCAACGATTATGTTGTTAAAGGAATCAATTTAACCATTGTTACACCGATGACTGTTAAAGAATAATTAGCTAAAATCATAGAATGAACCATCGTCAAAAAGAAACTGTTCAATCATGTCATTAAGATAAAATAACAATTCGTTGAAAATTTCAGTTTTAAAAAGAATTTCATTCTCATTGTAATCAATCAAGGTAAAATGCTTATCAATCCACTCAATCCCTAAATTTCCACCACTTAAAACGGAAACTAAGTCTGTTGTATCAATAGGTTCGCTATCGACAACATATAAAACATAAGTTTCTGTTAATTTATCTTGAAAATTTTCCATCTTTATCATTCCTTTTTTCTTTTTTACCAGCTTGGCTGGCTTACTTCAACAAGTTGCGTATAATTTAAAATCCGTCAAGGGCTAGTGGAACTTAGCGCTTTAGCGCTTAGTGACACTGCATGTTTACCCTTGACGGATTTTGAATTATATGCAACTTATGAGCTTGCGGTTTTCGCAAGCGATAGGCGACTTGACCGAGCAAGTCGCTACCATTTTATTCAAGAGAATCCTGAAAGGATTCTTTCCATTTGAATAAAAATAAAAAAGCAACTCAATTAGATGTTGAGTTGCTAAAAGCATTATTATTTAACTATTGTTCGAACTTGATCTAAAGGTATCTCAAGGAATTCCGAAATCTGTTCAAGACTTAGACCGTTGTCGAACAATTTTTTTATATTGTTACTTCGTTCTTCTTCACGTCCTTGCTCAAGTCCTCGCTCAAGTCCCTGCTCAGTCGCATATTCCATTTCAGCTTGACGAATCATTTGACGTTTAGATAATATCTCTGCCATCCTTTGTTCCTCCTTATCTAAATGTAGTCTGTCCAACAATTTTTTTGCAGAATGAATATATTCTGGACTAGAGTTTTGAAGAGATTCGCCTTTGAAGAATCTTTGCCATTCACTAACTCGAGAATTGTTTGGATTCTTATTTTTCAATGAAAAATAAGTCAACGTAATTGTCTGCATACCTGTCTTGGCTAATGGGTAGTTACTCTGTCGTTCTTTAAATTCAAAATTCAAAAGACTAGGAAAATTAAAGCCGAACAAATCAAAATTGATAATATTAATGGAATAGGTATCTTTGATAGATGAAAATTTATATTCATTAGCCATCTTAGACTGATTAGCATAGTCTTTGATGTAACCCTTGCAAGCATAAAATAAGGAACGCTCTAAAAAGTTCTTATGATTAGTTAACTGCATTTCTATTGTAATCAATTGACCTGATTCGGTTTCGGCTAAAATATCCACTTCAGTATAGTTTAACTTGTCTGACTCTTGATTAATAAAATCCTCAATATGATAAGGGTTGTTAATTTTAATAATTTCAATCTCGAACCCTAACATATCTTGAACAAAACTTTGTAAAATCGGAATGTTTTTCTCTGTACCAAAAATTTTTTTAAAAACTAAATCATTCGTGGGTTTTAACTTTAAAGTCATAAGGCACCTCTTTATATATTTATTTTACCATGGAAAAGATTTTAAGTCATCCCTACCCGTTAGGGTAGAGTGACTTAGCAAGATTTAATTACAGTAAAGCTCTTTTGATAAAAGCAGCATCTCATCTGTTTCTAGAAATTGATTATACAACCTATCTAAATCTGATTCAGTAATCCAACAATTTTCATTGAACAATAGGGCTTTGAAAAAATGATTCGTAATCATCATTTATCATTTGTTCAATGAGGTTGCTGTAAAGTTCAAAAGTATCTAGTGGTTTCAACATAATAATCACATCTTTCTTTTAGTAGTTTAAAATAATATCATAGGTTTCAACAATATCCTCAAACTCTCTTGATTCAATTGGCTTGCTTTCGAATAATTCAAGAAGAAGCTGACAAAGGTCTTCTGCGTAATCGACTAACTTATTATACTGGTTTTGAATCTTTGCTAGGTCTTTAGGCTTTTCGGAAAAATATTCAAAGCCAATCGCAAAATCAAGTTCTATATCATAAATGGCGGACAACAATTGGTCATGTAATTCAGTCGGAACTTCAGAAGTAGAATCTAAATAATCTATAACACTATTTTCAAGTAACATAATTACACCTCCTCATTAATAATTTCTAGTATTTTAGAAACAAGCTCGTCAACATCAAGAACACTAAATTCAAACTCATCATGATTTCTTTGATTGATAAGTACATATGTACTTTCAGCAATATCATAGAAGGATTCTGTCCTTTTTGAACCGTAAGCAAATAGTTCTAAAGACATATCCAGCTCACTAAAATAAAGTTCTGAAATTTCATGCTCAAGGATAATGTGGGTTACTCGCTCTATTAACTTATAACCCTTTTCATGTAACAAATCTAAAATAGCCCAACCTGGTAAATTTCCCTTAGTTATCTCGGTCATTTCAATTCCTACTTTCTATAATGTAGACCGCCCCTAATTGGGGCAACCTACCTAATGAATTAGAACATATCGTCAAACAAATCTGTTCTTTCTCTCATGGAATAATAATTTCCATAGCCAACGATAATATGATCAAGTAGTTCAATACCCATCATGTCACCGCATAATATCATGCGTTTTGTGAATTGTAGGTCAGCTTGAGAGGGCTCTAATGATTAACCATAGTATAATAAATAATAGTAGTTAAAGTAGTTTAAGAGGAGATATTAAAGGGATATTTTACTTTAAATAAAAATTAACAAGGTTTATAATTTGTAGTAGTTAAAGTATTTAAAGAGGTGGGAACATGTGAAGGTTCAAAGGATAGAAGTGGAGAATAAGCCGTATCCATTGTATTTATTACTAGATAAAGAATACCAGCTAATAGAACCAGTAATGAAATTTATTAAATACTTAGATAATACTGGTAAGTCTCCTAATACCATTAAGGCATACTGCTATCATTTAAAGTTGCTGTACGAGTTCATGGAACAGAGAGGTGTTATTCTTAATGATATTAACTTTGAGTTGTTAGCAGACTTCGTAGGTTGGTTGAGATATCCTTCAGCATCAAATGTAATTGATCTTCAGTCAAAAAAAGCCATAAGAGAAGAAACGACAGTGAATACAATTTTAAATGTAGTTATGAGTTTTCTTGATTATTTAAGTAGATTAGGAGAATTTAAATCAATTGATGTATTTAAACAAGCAAAGGGAAGAAATTTCAAAGGATTTTTACATCATGTTAATAAGGGTAGATACCAAAAGAATGTCTTAAAGTTAAGGGTTAAAAAGAAACAGATAAGAACATTGAGATCAAAGGAAGTTAAGCAAATTATTGATGCTTGTCATACGAAAAGAGATAAATTAATTTTAATGCTTATGTATGAGGGTGGTTTAAGAATCGGTGAAGTGTTATCGCTTAGGCTTGAAGATATTGTCACTTGGGACAATCAAATCCATTTAACACCTAGAGATGTTAATGTTAATGAAGCTTATATTAAATTAAGGAAGGAAAGAACAATACATGTGAGTAAAGAACTTATGTCACTTTATACAGATTACTTGATATATGAGTATAGTGAGGAATTGGAGCATGATTATGTTTTTATTTCCTTAAAAGAAGGCTATTTTGGGAAACCACTAAAGTACCAAAGTGTTCTTGATCTAGTTAGAAGAATAGTTAAAAGGACTGGAATAGAATTTACATCACATATGCTTCGCCACACTCACGCAACGCAGCTAATTAGGGAAGGATGGGATGTTGCGTTCGTTCAAAAGAGATTAGGTCACGCACATGTTCAGACAACGTTAAATACCTATGTTCATCTTTCAGATCAGGATATGAAAAATGAGTTTAATAAATACCTCGAGAGAAAGGAGCATAAGAAATGAATGCTTCTAGTAAAAGGAAAATTATTAGTCAGAGTGAGATTAGCAAAAAAATAGCTGTAATGAATGAAGAAATGCAGGGGTTTTGGGCTAATAATAGTTGGGATATAAGAAAATGTCCACATCCTTCTGCCATAGAATTAAGTAAGAATCCTGCTTTAAGGAATCGTTGGGTTCGTTTTGAACGTGTTAAAAATCTGTGGTTAAGAACAGAATTGAAATATTTTTATTTTTACCATTTAAACAATGGAATATGGAATGCAAAAACTGTCTGGATTAGAAAAGGAACAGTAATTAATAAAATGTTAGATTTCTTAGATTTAAAGTATCCTAGCATTACTTCAATTACTGAAGTTCCTATTGAAAAAGCAATGACGGAGTATAGAACTTATTTGACAAAACGGGGTGTTAGAATTACCACTACTAATTATAAGATTACTGCTAATCAAGAAAAAACACCTGTAAAAGCTAATTCCTACTATGTTACTAATCTAAAACAATTTATGGAGTTTTATGAGAACTTTTATTTTGATGGAGAGGAGTGGGATAAAGACGTTTGGGATAGACGTAACTTACCTTTGCCAGATGATAAGGTTAACCCAACACAATATGAATATACAATTAACTTTAAAGGGTTTCGGAATACATATTTTAAACAACTTGTAAAAAGATATTGTAAGTTGAGATTGAACGTGGATAGCTTTTCCTATGTAAGTGATATTGCCCAAAGACTTAAAGAGTTCTTTAATTTTCTGGACATGAAATTTAAACAAGTTCAGAGAGTACACCAATTAACGAGAGTGGAAATTGAAGCATATTTAAGTGAACTAAACATGATGGGAATAAAACCTAGTACAATAACTGGGAGGATCTCTATATTGGAAGGACTATTTAGTACCCTTCTTAGGCTAGAATGGGATGATGTTCCTTCCAAAATATTAATTTATTCTGAGGACTATCCGAAAATACCAAGAGCAAAACCACGCTTTATAGATGAATTCGTCCTAGAGCAATTGAACAGTCATCTTGATAAATTACCCGAATATATAGCTACGATGACTATGATTGTTCAAGAATGTGGAATGAGGATAAGTGAATTGTGCACCTTGAAAAAAGGCTGTCTATTAGAGGACAAAGATGGAGATTTCTTTTTAAAGTATTATCAATGGAAAATGAAAAAGGAGCATATAGTTCCAATATCTAAAGAGGTAGCTTTACTTATTAAAGTTCGGGAAGATAAAGTTTCAGAGGAATTTCCAGATAGTGAATACCTCTTTCCAAGAAAAGATGGATCGCCATTAAAACAAGAAACATTTAGAGGTGAGTTAAATAAATTAGCTTATGAGCAAAATATAGTGGATAAATCAGGTGAGATTTATAGATTCCATGCCCATGCCTTTCGCCATACAGTAGGAACAAGAATGATTAACAACGGGATGCCCCAGCATATTGTGCAGAAATTTTTGGGGCATGAAAGCCCAGAAATGACAAGCAGATACGCTCATATCTTTGATGAAACTCTAAAAAATGAATTTACTAAATTTCAGGAAAAACTGGTTACCAATAATGGAGATGTGCTTGATCTAGATGAAGATAATGAAGTCGATGATGTAGAGCTTCAATGGTTCAAGAAAAATATAAATGCACAAGTGCTTCCAAATGGTTATTGTAGATTGCCAGTAGTAGCAGGTGGTTGTCCACATGCGAATGCATGCTTAGATTGCACTCACTTCTGTACCAGTAAGCAATTCTTACCACAGCACGAAGAACAGTTAGAGCGTACAGAAGAGTTATTAGCCATAGCTAAGGATAAACAATGGCAAAGACAAGTAGAGACTAATAGCCGTGTTAAAGAGCGTTTAGAACAAATCATTGGAAGTTTGACGGGGTAATTATCAATGGATAAACAAGTTAGAAATACAACAGAAATTGTACGTTTGGCGAAGCAGAAATCAAAAAAGACAAGGGAAAAAGTAGACAAAGCGATTTCTAAATTTTCGATTGAAGGTAAAGTTATTAATTTTAATTCAATAGCAAAGGAAGCTAATGTTTCTAAATCATGGCTTTATAAGGAACACGATATTAGGCAAAGAATCGAATCCCTTCGTGAGCGTCAAATAACAGCAAATGTAGTCTCAAAACCCAAGAAAAGTTCTCGTTCGGAGGAAATCCTTATTAAAACCTTAAAAAGAAGAGTAATGGAATTAGAAAAAGAAAATAAAAAATTACAGAACCAAATTCAAAAATTATATGGAGATCTGTATAATAAAGAATAATTATTAATCTGTAGACAAATTGTGAAAGGATGTACTTAAACGCTAACGGTCAGCTTTATTGAACAGTAATTTAAGTATATGTCCAATCTAGGGTAAGTAAATTGAGTATCAATATAAACTTTATATGAACATAATCAACGAGGTGAAATCATGAGCAATTTGATTAACGGAAAAATACCAAATCAAGCGATTCAAACATTAAAAATCGTAAAAGATTTATTTGGAAGTTCAATAGTTGGAGTATATCTATTTGGTTCAGCAGTAAATGGTGGTTTACGCATTAACAGCGATGTAGATGTTCTAGTCGTCGTGAATCATAGTTTACCTCAATTAACTCGAAAAAAACTAACAGAAAGACTAATGACTATATCAGGAAAGATTGGAAATACGGATTCTGTTAGACCACTTGAAGTTACGGTTATAAATAGGAGTGAAGTTGTCCCTTGGCAATATCCTCCAAAAAGAGAATTTATATACGGTGAGTGGCTCAGGGGTGAATTTGAGAATGGACAAATTCAGGAACCAAGCTATGATCCTGATTTGGCTATTGTTTTAGCACAAGCAAGAAAGAATAGTATTTCTCTATTTGGTCCTGATTCTTCAAGTATACTTGTCTCCGTACCTTTGACAGATATTCGAAGAGCAATTAAGGATTCTTTGCCAGAACTAATTGAGGGGATAAAAGGTGATGAGCGTAATGTAATTTTAACCCTAGCTCGAATGTGGCAAACAGTGACTACTGGTGAAATTACCTCGAAAGATGTCGCTGCAGAATGGGCTATACCTCTTTTACCTAAAGAGCATGTAACTTTACTGGATATAGCTAGAAAAGGCTATCGGGGAGAGTGTGATGATAAGTGGGAAGGACTATATTCAAAGGTGAAAGCACTCGTTAAGTATATGAAAAATTCTATAGAAACTTCTCTCAATTAGGCTAATTTTATTGCAATAACAGGTGCTTACTTTTAAAACTACTGATTTATTGATAAATATTGAACAATTTTTGGGAAGAATAAAGCGTCCTCTTGTGAAATTAGAGAACGCTTTATTACTTTAATTTAGTGAAACAATTTGTAACTATTGAAAATAGAAAGAAATTGTTCCTTCGATAGTTTATTAATATTAGTGACATTTGCATGCTTCAAAGCCTGTCGGAATTGGTTTTTAGTGAAAAGAACACGATATTCACGGTTTACCCACTTATAAACAAAAGATCGATACTTTTTGTAGTCCTTCTTTGAAATCAATGGTTGATGTCGTTCAAGAACAATCAATACAGAGTCTACACTTGGCTTAGGATGAAAATATAGTGGTGGTACTTTTTTGAGCATTTTTATATCCATCTCCACCATTAATAGTAAACCCAAAGCTCGTTGCAGATTTTGCAATCTTTTCGCAAATCCCTTCTCAACGATAAGATAGCTATATTTAGCCTGACTTTCAAAGGTAATTCTTTTGACAATATCCGTACTGATGTTATAAGGAATATTACCAAATATCTTATAGTTTATATGTTTTGGGAAGGAAAATTTTAGAATATCCGTTTGAATCACTTTTATATTCTCAGAGGGGTTTACCGCTTCTTTAGTCACTTGACATAAGCCTCCATCAATTTCTATAGCAGTAACTGATCGACTCATTTTGACTAGCTCTTTGGTAAAATGTCCTTTTCCTGATCCGATTTCTATTACGTTGTCTTGTTTACTGATATTCGTGTGATTCAATATTTCTTTTACATGCTTTTTAGAAGTAATAAAATTTTGCGTGTCTTTAGGGTTTTTCTGGTTAATTATAATCTTCTCCTTACTGGTTATAATGAACTGACATTAAGCGTTCATTATAACCAATTAATTTTGATTTGGTTGATAACGAACTTTATTAATAACAAATATAGAAAAAGTACCCATACTTTTATCTCCTTTCCATTTTTTTCATTATGAATGAGATAAAGTAATTTCTACTACTGCGATACTGGTGCACATAATTGAAACCTCCTTATGTAACTGAATATGATTGTATCATCTTTTCATTTTAGAATAAACCTTTATATGTAATTTTGCACTTGACACTTCAGATGGACGTTTTCTTCAAAATAATATGTTTTGAAACTTGATAAGAGAAGCCACTGTCTTTACTAAAAAGTAAAGGCTGCGATAAAGGACAGTGACTTTAATAAAGTTGCACTGTTGTATTGTCTTTGGATAAAATTGTCTAAAGGGAAGTTTTATCCCCAACGAAAAAACATCTAAAGTGGTAAGTAATGAAAGAATGTCGATAAAGTAGGAATGGGGGATCTTTTTGAATACAATAGAATCACAGTTTGATAAGGTTGCAGAAGATTACGATTTCGTGAATGAGCTTTTGAATGATTATTCATTCTTTGTGTCTAATATGTCTCCAAAGAAAGGCAGAGCATTAGATATCGGATGTGGCTCGGGTTTGTTAGTGGAGAAATTAGCAAGTTATTATGATGAAGTGGTAGGGATTGATATTTCTAATCAAATGCTCGATCTTGCCAAATCTAAACGTCAACTAACAAATACGGTCTATCTGAATATGAATGCAGAACAACTTAATTTTAATGAGAAGTTTGATTTTATTGTAAGCCGAACAACCTTTCATCATTTGGATGATATAGCCAGCGTAATACAGCAAATGAAGGAACTGTTGAATGAGGAAGGAAGAATAGTTATTCTTGATAATGTATCTGAAGTCGAGACACCGCCTACCTATGTTTATAAATTAGGGGCAATCCAAGAGTTTTTACCGCATTGTTTCAAATTTGGAATAAAAAATGCGATTAGAATTTATAATCACAACACATCTAAATCATGGCTTGAGCATTTAGCTTCAGATAAGTACCTATCTGAACAAAATTATTACGATTTATATGAAAAGTTGTTGCCTGGATGCCAATTCCATAAAATGGGTTGGGCAATGGGGGTTGTCTGGACAAAATAACTTAAAGCTGTGGCTTTGAAAAGTTGAATTTGTGATTGTTTTCAGAGCTATCGGGTGCTTTAGTATAAATAACAATGAATAAAAAATCAGCCTGTATCTTATGTTACTATTAAGTAATTTAAGATACAGGTTTTACTATTTTTGAAATAAGTACCTTCCACTTCAAATACATGTATTCAAAGTGAAAGTATTGATTTAAATGATTCTTTTGTAATTTACTCTTGATAAGATACAACCTGAAGGATGGTTATGGGCAATCATAATTCTGGCTGTTGGATATTGAACAGCTAACTTGAAAATTTCTCGTGGATGAACAACAGAAGAATTGACAGTTCCTTTAAATACTATTTCAGATTTCAATATCTGATTCTTGGAATCTAAAAGTATAACCATTACTTGCTCACATTCGGATTCGCCAATTTGACTATTAAAATATAATCCAGCTGAACCTGTACTACCAACTTTAACCTTATCTATAGCACCTGTTTTGTAGGTCGCAAACGCTTCTCTAATGATAGCTAATTTATCCTTATCACCTTTGGTTAGATAAGCTTGCCCTTTAAAATCATCTGCCAATAATTCATATGTCGAAACATCTGATATATTTTCACGGGCTTTCTTGCTTAACAAATTAACTAATCGACACATTTTTATCACGTCTTTCTAATTTATTTTTGCTAGCCTTGTTGGTGGCTGGCTTACTTCAACAAGTTGCGTATAATTTAAAATCCGTCAAGGGCTAGTGGAACTTAGCGCTTTAGCGCATAGTGACACTGCGTGTTTACCCTTGATGGATTTTGAATTATATGCAACTTATTTCTACGATTCGCTTTAGCGAATCGTTTCCCCTTAGTTCACAAGAAGCCTGAAAGGCTTCTTACCTTAAAACAAGACAAATTATTTAAACGACAACAAAGGAAGTGATAGTAAATGCCTGCCATTGTATTAAAATCAAGATTTAGAATCATCGGAAAAGACGAACGTGCTTACTCTACCTATATTCAATACATGGATAGAAAAGAAGCTAAAAGCAGCGAAAAAGAAATGAAAGAAACAAAGATACTTGTCGAAGAAAAAAATAAAACATTAGGCGAATCAACGATTAAATACCTAAGCAACTGGAAAAAAACAGATAATGTATTCAATGATAAAGAAGATGCCATGACTCCTGAAAGTATCGCAAGAACAGAAAAAAGCTTTAACATTGCCGAGGAAAACAAAACCCCTCTTTGGCAGCTAGTCTATAGTTTTGACAATGAATTTCTAAGAGAAAATGGTTTTTTATTGAACAATGGAACGTTGAACGATACCGCTATAAAGAACGCAACTAGAAAAAGTATGAGCCATCTCCTAGAGAAAGAACGGTTTAACGATACAGCAACATGGACAGCTGCTATTCACTACAATACGGATAATATCCACGTTCATGTGGCATTAGTAGAAGAAGTATCAAGTAGAGAAAAAATAAAAAAAGGGAGGTATAAAGGAGAATATAAAGGAAAAATCCCTAAAACAAGAATCAAAGAAATGAAAAGCATATTCATTAATCAACTAGTTGATCGCAAACATGAAATGAACCGTGTTAACGGGCTAATGCGTGAGGAGTTAAACCAAGCCCTGAAAGACTCTAAGCTTTACCAAGAGCTAGCATTAAAAAAAGATATCGAACAGTTACTTCAAAAGTTGCCCAAAAATAAAAATCTTTGGCAATATAACCGTAAAGATTTGCACCACTTAAAAAGAGATATTGATAGCATCAGTCAAAAGTATATAAACCTCTATCAAAAAGATACCTTTAATGAACTAGTCGCTAAAATTCAAGAAGAACATGCTTTTAGAGATAGGGTATACGGTCAATCGAACAATAACTATATTGAAAATAAGATGACGGAGCTATACACCATGCTAGGAAATACCGTGCTTAGTCAGCTCAAAGATTATCCAAGTACCCCACACAACCAATTAGACCAAAAGACCCCCCTTAATAGAAAGGAAGCCCTAGAACAAGCGCTAAATAGCTATAGCGATATAAAGGAAAGGAAAGATAAGCAAGCGTTCAATCAAACTATCATTGCCTTTAATAACAATCTAGTATTCAGCAGAAAAGTTCAAAGGCTATTGAATCAAACGTTACGAAACCAGTATGAAGGACTAAGCCAACAACACCCCCAAACCGCAGCGACAATGATTCGATTGGCTAAAGATCTTAATCAGCACAAAAATAAACTAGAGAAAAAAGCAGCAGAAAGACTAATTACAACAAGTGAAAGAAAAGACTTCTTAGATAAGTGTGAACATATAATATTAGAAACAGAAAAACTAACTGGAAAACAAATGAATCAAAATGATCTAGAAGTACTTGCGGATCTAAGGAAACACGAAGATAACCCGAAATTAGACCATATAACGAACCAGATTAACCAGCAGCTGGATCAGTTAGAAATAGGGGAGGGCAAAGCAGGAATAAGGGAACTAGAAGATAGTGTCCGTAACATTAATCGCTATAACGCCAATCAGCTAAATAAACGTAGCGCCTACAATCAGCTTAATATGCTAACTAACATGGATCATAACCTTCAGTCTCTTTATAAAGAGAAAAGCAATAGTGGAATAGAAGAATTAAGAAAAGACTTAACGAGACAAATTAGTAAACAGAAAAAACTAGCAAAGGATAACTTTAAAAAATATAACTCCACTCAAATTCAAAGCAGCTTTAAAGACCTCATAAACAAAGTAACCAATAGTTTTAATAGGGACAGAGCGAAGTTTCTTGCCCAAGTAGAGCAAGAAAAGGAAGAAACAAGAAGAATACTAGATGAAGAAAGACAACAAAATCAAAGAAGTAGAAGCTATTAAACTTAAGCCCTGACAATTTGTCAGGGCTTTTTTTGAAAGGAGATTACAATGGCTATCAAACGATACTCGAAAGCTGATATAGATAAAGTTAGTGCCATTTCAATCTATGATTATATCAGAGATCAGGGAATAGGTAGAATCTATAACGATGGTGGAAAATACGTGAAAGTAAATATAGACGGGCATGACTCAATCGTCATTGATACCGCTAAAAACTATTTTATCCATAATGCCAATTCAGGAGAAAAGAATGCTAGTGGTAATATTATAAACTTTGTCCAGTATATCAATCATAATGAGATGGGTTTTAGAGAAGCAATGGCGCACTTGATTGAATATTCTGAAGGCAGAGAGATAGACTGGACCAAACAGAAAATAAAACCCATCGAGCAAGAACCATTTAGTTATACCTATGAATTAGCTAATAACACTCTTGAGCTTAAAAATTATCTAGGAAACGAAAGAGGAATAAGCCAAGAAACAATCGATTATCTTCTGGATAACCAGTACATTATCCAAGATAAGTATAATAATGTTATATTTAACTGGACGAGAGGGGGGAAACCGCCCAGTGAAAGGGAAGATATTATCGGGGCTACTCAAGTAGTTACGGACAAAGACAGAATAAAGCAAAGAGGAATCTCAAAATATATCGGGAAAAACTCTGAAAAGAATTATGGATTTAATATTCATTTAGGAGACCGTGTTGAAACTTTATACGTTTTCGAAGCCGATATTGACCTCATATCCTATCTAGATATGCATCAAAATCTTACCAATGCCCACCTGATTTCAATGGGAGGAGTTAAAGAAGAAACATTTCTTGCATTTGTCGAAGAGGACTACCAAAAGAATAGCGATGGATTCGATGTTTGTTATTGTGTAGACAATGATATGGCAGGACATGCCTTCCTAGATAAAAATGCCTTTGCCTATAATAGCCATCCCAAAATACAAACTTACTATTTAATCCCTGACTTTGATTCAATAGAAAAGAAAGAATGGCAAGAGTTAAAACAAGTTTGTCAAAAATATACCGTTCCGCTTGAATACGCTTTTCCCGTCTATCAGTATGAAAGACCCTTTATCGACCAAGAACTAGCTAACAAAGAACTCTATTTTGAACAAGGAATCTCTAAAGGGATAGAGCAATTGCAACAAGATATAAATAATCGGAAGTTTGAAGATTTTATCGATTCTAGGGAATATTCAATAAGTGAAAAAGATAGAATCTACCATTGGAAAAATGCAATTGACACTCATTCCATACAAATAGTCGATGAAGTCATTAAAGATTATAATGATCTTTTAAAGGAAAAAAATAAAAGTAGGCATGATAAAAAAGAGGAAAAAGTACATGAGCGCATACTTAAAGAAGCCCAACGTATCAGTGAGGACAGAATCGATTACTTAGCACAAAAATATCACATTGATAAAGAGATCTTGAATATATTAGGGCGTAAAGGCTTTATTCGAGAGAAAATAACGACCAAAGAGCCGCTATTTATCTGTTCGGAAAATAAACGACTGACAGGGGCTGTATTCGAGAACCAAACCCTCATGAATCCGACTGATATCAATAGGCGTAACTTTGTTATCACAATTGGCGAGCCTCAAAACATTCTTTTGTTCGATTCGCCCCAAGAAAGTCTTCAATATTGGTCATTATATAAACATGAACTTAATGACTCTGTTCTAATTAGTTTAAACCATAGTCATAATTCTCAAGATAAGGTCACTCAAATAAACCGTATCATGAATGAGAACCACCAAACAGAATTTACTTATTGTTCAAAAGGCTATGTAGACTACAATAAGCTGAACGGCTATCTCAATCGAGTCAGTCCGTTAGGCGAAACATGGAAAGAAGATTTGCTGAAAGTTAAAGAATATAAAACAAATAGAGAAAAAGTCCAATCAATCAATCATGAACTGGATCGAGAGACCAATGAGCCAAAACCAGACTATGATCTCGCTAAAGGCAAACTGTTTGTTGTAATCTAAAAAGGGACCACCTTCGGGGTAAATTGCTATTCAAAAAGGGACCACTTGCCATACCTTCCCATCTATAATAAACGTATTATAGATGGAGGTGCCAAGGAGTGATTCGTATCAATAAAGAATTCGAAGTGATTCACCGTTTTAGAAATGGGGAATCCATTAGGAAAATTAGCAGAGACATGGACATTGATAGAAAAACGGTTCGAAGAATAAGGGATCGATACCAAGCAGGTATAGATGCTTTGGATGACGCTCAAAATGAGAAAGAAATCGAAGCAGCAACCGAGCAATTAGTCTTAGAAAGAAAATATGATACTTCCAATCGGAAAAAAAGAACCTTTACACCAGAGGTGGAAGCTAGAATGAGCGAATTACTGGAAAAAGAAAGAGAAAAGGATCGAAGGCTAGGACCTCATAAACAAGCACTAACGGCTAAGGCTGTTTATGAAATCCTAGCAGAGGAAGGGTATGCGATTAAATACCGGACAGTCGCTCATTACTGGTCAAAAATGAAAGAGAAAGCTAAAGAGGCTTTTATCAAGCAAAATTATGCATTGGGTGCACGGGTGGAGTTCGATTTTGGAGAGGTCAAATTAGAAATTGAGGGCGTGGTTAAAATCTATTATCTCGCTGTGTGGGCTAGCCCTGCTTCAGATTATTACTGGGCTTACCTCTATACCAACCAGAAAAAAGCTGTCTTTCAGGATGCGCATGTGCGATTTTTTGAAAACCTGGGTGGGGTGTATGCGGAGGTTGTCTATGACAATATGAGGAATGTGGTCACTCGTTTTATTGGGCGTAATGAAAAGGAGCTAAACCCCCAACTCATCCAATTAGCCTCTTATTATGGGTTTAATATTAATGTCACCAACTGCTTCAGTGGGAATGAGAAGGGAACAGTGGAGAGTCGTGTAAAGCATGTCAGACAAAACTGTTTCACCAAAAAATATCAATTTCAATCTTTAGATGAAGCTCGCCAGCACTTGGAAGAGTCCTTACGGACTTTGAATCAAGATAGTCGTTTGGAAGAAGAAAAAGGCCACCTTCTTAAATACCGTCCTCCCTTTGAACTGGCAGAACTTTGTCAGCTCAGCGTCACAAAGTATGCCACGATTCATTATCAGAAGAATCAGTATTCTGTCCCTGACTACTTGGTAGGGCAGCGAGTTCAGATCAAGGCTTATGCCGATTATCTCGTGGTTTATGCCAATGAACAAGAAGTGGCCAGGCATAATAAAATAGAGGGTTCCCATGGGTTTCAGCTTGATATCAGTCACTATATCAAAACCCTCAAGAAGAAACCTGGTGCTCTGGAACACTCGCTGGTTCTTCAACAAACCCCCGGCTTGGAAACACTCTATCATAAATATTATAGCGGACACCCTAAAGAATTCATAGAACAACTTGAGAAATACCATAGCCTCAGTGGAGAGGCTTTGTGCCAGCAATTGGCCTATGATCAGTTGGTGCAACGTGTCACAACGGAAAATGAGGGTGTTCCTAAAAATCAGGAGGCGATTCTTCATCAGACAGAAGCAACGCTCCATCAATTAAATGCTCTCTATGGTTTGGAGGAAAGCTTATGTTAACAATCGCAGAAGCCGCTAATGAACTAAAACTTCCCTATCTGAAGGAAAATTACCAACACCTGCTCCTGGAATATACGAGTCGCGGACTGGATTTGGAAGAAGCCCTCACAGAGATATTGACAGAGGAGGTGGAACAACGTCGAAATCGAAGCTATCAAAGAAGGATTCGACAGGCCAAGTTTAGCCAAAAGAAGTACCTGATGGACTTTGACGAGAAAGTGTTTAAGGAAGGTGTTCGCCAACAACTACGCGAATTAAAGACCCTGAATTTTATTCAAGAGAAACAGAACGTCATTCTTATTGGCAACCCTGGAACAGGGAAGACGCATTTTAGCATTGGTCTTGGCATGGAGGCCTGTCTGCAGAATTATCATGTACAGTTCGTAAATGCCCCAAATCTTGTTATTGAATTAAGAGAGGCCGTCACGCAAAGTCAATTTTATCGCTTCAAACAGCGATTAAATAAGGTCGATCTCTTGATTGTCGATGAATTAGGTTATTTATCCTTTGATGAAGCCGGGGCTGAGCTTCTGTTTAATCTTCTTTCTAATCGGATGGGAAAGGGCTCTACAATGATTACGACGAACCTTACCTTTGATCGCTGGCAGGAATGCTTTAAAGACCCGACCTTAACGGGAGCCCTGGTGGATCGTTTAGCCTTTAAGGCGCATGTTGTGGACATGCGAGGGGAGAGTTATCGGATGAAGCAGACCAGTGCCTGGAAGGAGGCGCAAGCCAGCCAAAAGGAGGTATGAAACGCTGAGACACTTTCTTCTTAACTAACTTTTCAAAAACTAGTCTAAGCCGTTACATTGATCCAAAGGGTGGTCCCTTTTTCAACGGCAAGGTGGTCCCTTTTTCATTTGACATATACACAAACAACCGGAATTAATACGTAATGTTTAGAAACTTATAAGAGATTATGGCACAGTGGTGTATCGATACTGTTCAAATACGCTGCATTGATTTTAAAGCTAAGCAAGCAAAAATAGTTGATCGCTTAGATCCATCGCTCCATCAAATGATTAGCGATTCTATTGAAGTGCACACAGAAATCACTGATAAAATGCCCGCATAAAAAAGGAAGCTAGGTTTGCGAAAGTAAACTTAGCTTCCTTTTCACTTTATGCCATCGTGGCATAAAGTGAAATTGCTTAAAATATTAGTTCGTCAGATGTTTAAAAATAGCAACCCACTAAAGAAAGTAGGTTGCTAAAAAACTAACGTTTTGCTAAATACTGCACTTCTTCGACTGTCATATCAAAAACTTTAGCAATATCTTCTAAATTATAATTCAACTTTAACATACTTTTGATAGTTTTAACTCGCTCCTGATCAGCTCCCTGTTCGTAGACATCTTGAGCGTAAGCCTCCGCATTCGCTTTTTTATATTCAGCTTGCGTTATCATTTCAATCTCCTCCTGATTTAAATTAGCTGCATTAACGACATCAATTGCTTGAAAGATGTATTCAGGGGCAATCTCTAATGGCTCTAATCCATTAAAGTACCGCCACCAGTGATAAGCCGAATGACTTTCCTTAATATTTCTATTTGTCAAATCCATGTAAATCATCGAAACGGTATGAATCCTATGTCTAGTTAATTATCGAATAGATTCATAAGACTCAAGGTCTAATAACTCATACTGTCGTACAGCACGATCATTAGGATCTAACAGTGGTGAGTCACAAATGTTAATGCTATATACATCTTGAATCGAAGCATACTTATCCTTAGCCGCTGGATTATTTGCATAATTATTGACATAAGTAGAGAAAGCATAAAACTGTGTTCTATCGATAAAAGTTTTGGCTAGTTGAATTTGCATTTCAATGGTTACAATGGCTCCTGATGATGTGACTGCTCGAACATCAACCTCTGTGGACAGAAGTTGCCCTTCATTTTCTGTAATTATTTCAGTTTGCTTGTAATTTTCTATAGTATAGGTGGTGGAGATGGTGAGTTGCACCCTTGTGATCTTAAGATAGTGGGTGGCGTTAAATTGTTAGGTGGGGCGTTAAAAGGTATACTGGTTTCTTGATGATTATTTAATACAGACTTGGCATGTTGAGTGCGTGGTATTTATTGAAAAAGTATAAAATAAGGTTGCAAAGAGACCACTGAACTAAAGATTTTGTATTTTAAAAGAAAGACATACAAATTGTACTTACCAAAAAGTCTCAGCTGCTTTGGAAGAAATACAGTAGATGTCCTTGAATCCTTAAAAATCATCAGAGAAGCAATTGCCAGAATTATCTTTGAATAAGAAAGCCTGGATAGTATAGAAGACGATAGATACCTCATCATCACAATTATGGAATCCATAGCTCAAGCAGAAAACGAAAGTTGAAATAACAACATCAAATGGGGACTCAAACAAAGAGCATCTCCAGGCATCTGAAAGAGATTACTGATACAATCAATATTGGCTTACTGTAGAGATAAATTTTATTGAACGATGAGCATATCTGGGGTCTCTCTTTTTGGTATAATTATTAGCAAAAGATAAGAATATTTTTATGAATTGTGCCTGATGTGTATGAACTTTAAAGCTTGATATAAAGGCATGTCAAATAATTTTTACAGCTTTTTTAACCACCTGACAATGAATTTTGTCAAAATATTTAGCTGATGTAAAAAGCATTCGATAGTATTTTTTCCTTCATCATCTTAAAGTAGAATTAGGAAAGGGGAACAGTTATGACGATTGGACATCTATTGAGGGAAGCACGTTTACAATCGGGGTTAACTCAAGAAAAAGTTGCCGAGGAAATTGGTGTCTCTAGGCAATCCATTTCAAATTGGGAAAATGATAAAACTTATCCGGATCTCATGAATGTTATCCACTTAAGTAATCTTTACCAGGTGAGTCTCGATGTCTTATTGAAAGGGAGTGAAGATTATATGGGTCATTTAAATGAGAGTACGGATGTTGTCAAAAGTAATAAGTTTTTAATTCGCAGTATTTTATTAGGCGTAGTAGCTATTTTATGCAGCTTATTTATGAGCCGTTGGATTTCTTTCCAATTTGCTTTAGTGATAATCTTTGTGATTTCAATCGTGATGGTGGGAATTATATATTTTGAAATAATTAGTCGTTTTTAAAGGAGGTCATTATAATGAATGCTTATCTAATAACAATGGTGATAGCTGGAGCGGTTTTTATCATGGGAGCGATTATGTTAAATTATAATCTTTACCACATGATTTTTATTGATGCTAAAGCTAGGGGGATGAAGTCCCCAAATCTACGGGGATTTTTTGCTCTATCAGATGGCAAGGGGGCTGGTTTGCTTACTTATTTACTCTCACGTCGAAAATATACGCGCAGAGAATTAACGATTGATGAGAAAATTGATTTTACTAATTACAAGAAAAAAGCCATATTATCATTGTTAATTTTTTTATGCGGAGCTATTCCTCTTATTATCGCGGCATTTTATTACATTGGGTTTTAATAAATAAAATTGATTGATTACTACTAGTATTCGTTAAAAATGGAGTACAAACTTATGGAAGAAAAAGATCAAAAATTAGATGTGGCGAGATTTTTTATTCTGACTCTATTGCCTCAAATTATAACGGTTATTTTCACTTTAATACTCATCCCGGTCAGCAATTTTTTCGATGAGTATGGAATAGTACAAACAGCCCTTGTATTGCCAATATCGTTTATAGTTGTCCCTTATATTTTCCTAAAGCACAATACTAATGCGGATATCTCGTTAAAGAATATGGGTCTAAGAGATTTCAAATGTAGAGATTACATTATGTTTATATTTTCGATCGTAATAGTCACCTTAACGATTTATTGGTATCGTGATTTTAAAATAGAAATTTTATATTTTGGAGTTCAGACCCTTATTATTGCAATATGCGAAGAAATATGGGCCAGAGGGATGTTGATTCATGAATTAAGAAATGGTGGATTATCTGGTTTTTGGTGTGTGGTTATTTCTAGTCTCATTTTTGCCTTTATAACTCATCAAAATCGTCCCATTACAGATAATCTGATTAATCGGTTCCCTGGAGCTCTGTTGATGGGGTATTTATACTATCGTACTAAGAAAATAGAAATTCCTATTTTAATACACTTTGTTAACAATATGATAGGAGGTATGTAAAATGTCTAAACAAATGATAAAAAATATGATAGCAGCATTACTACTCAACATTTTAAGTTTTATCTGTTTCTTGATGACTAAAGACCATTTAAATATAGTACAGTTTATGTTATTTATAGTAGGACCTGTAGTAATAAGCATAGCTTTATGTTTCATTTTGAATAAAGGACATGGTATTATAAGTAATAAAAAAATCACCTTAATAATGATTTACTTCCTTATGAACGCTATATTCTATGTTGGTATTGCTCTTGTTTTGAGAGATCTTCAAATTGTCACTCATATTATTGCTCAGAGTCAGTTTCTAAGCAGTGAAACCATTTCAATCGACCAAAATTCAAATTATGGTTTATCCATAGTTATTTTTCTTTCATGTTCATTTTTTGGGCATAAAATGGTTGTGGATCGATTATAGTTGTCCTGCAAAGATCGTCCGAGGTTCACTGATATTGTAAAAAAAAAGATTTAAATGTGTTTTCCAACCATACTCCCTATCCAACATCCCGAGATCACTTCATCCCTTATGCCCGACACATATAGAATCAGTGGTTCTTCTTGAGAAAATAAAATAAATTTTTAAAAGCACACAGATCCGTAAGGGTCTGTTTTTAATGTAAGTGAATGGTATAGTATAAGTGTGATTACTGCTCTATAGTCTTAAATTGCTTATAGATACAAACTATAGAACATAATAGTTTAATAGATTTCAAAGTTGATACATGAGAGGATTAAAATGAAGAGTGTTTTTGATTATAGAGGATAAAAAGAAATTGCATCATCTTTTTTACGAAGTAAGCTATAAGATGAATGTAGACATGGATGTGGCACTATTGGACATAAATTTTCCAGATAAAGACGGTCAGTATTTGATAGAAAGATTAAAAGTAGAAAGCATACAGTTAAATTTATAGAACTTAATAGCCTTCAATATTATAACAAAAAAATATTTACATTTCAGTTGCTGAGAGGTTCCCCTCATTTAATAATACAACAAACAAAGCAATTATCGACTTAGATACTATTAAGCGTGTTTCTTACATTGTTGTGGACTTAGATTACTGCAGATCTTCTGAATGGAGCCATGAAAAGGCAGAGCAAGTTTACAATGCATTAAGAACATTTAATGTCTTTGATGATGTCCTTTCCTTGTGTTTTGTATGAATTAACCCATCTTCTGACTACTGAATGATCACTGAGTCCATATTTATCAGTTAAATATTAATATCCTCCTTCTTTATTGAAGTATTCTTGTACTATTTTCATCTTAAATTCTGTACTATATTTTGTCATGAAAAAACTGACCTCCTCTAAGTTGGTTTTGAGTCCAACTTTTTGAGGTCAGTTCATTTATCTCGTAAAGGGTCTTTGTTTAAAAAATTTAAATTCTTTAATCGAGTTTATATTATTATTTATAGGAGATGAACACCAATTCAAGTTCACCTTATTACTATAATTTATATAAGGGATTTTTTATACAAATAATCTTCTCCATGAATATTACCATATACTATTTCTTGAAGTTCATATCCATATTTTTCATAAAGTCCCTTGTGTTGTGTCATAATATAAACCTTATCATAAGCTAGTTCTTTAGCTTTATTCTCTAAAAATAAGGTCATCTTTTCTGATAATCTCCTCCCCCTTGATTTAGGATCGACATAAATCATAGCAATCCAAGGTTTTAGTCCTGGTTTTTTGATATAGTCCTCCTTAACCAAAGATCCAAAGGCTAGTGGAAGATCATCTTCTAAATAAAAGAAAAGACCACCACCCCCAAATTTTTCTTCATAATTCCCATTTTTTATAGTCTGAGCTGTCAAAGGACCTGGTTTCCACTCGGCATTTTCTAAAAATTCTAATAATTTTTTCTTATCTTCACTATCTTTGTATTCTACAAATTTCAAATTATCCCCCCTTATAATACATACATAAGTTGCTTTTAAGTGTAAATATTAAAATCTATATATTTAGATAAACAAGATTGTACATAATAATTATTAACTAAAGAAATCATATTCACCTGTGGCAAAGGGAATATCTATAGCAAACTCAATCTTTTTTGGAAGAATTTGACCTGACTCTTCATAGATGACAAGCTTATAAGCCTTTTTATTGTCATATTTTCCAGCTTTCAAGTTGAATATTACATTAAATACCCTATCTTGTTCATTGTCAGTATTCTTATCAGCTATAATACGGACTTCATCAGAAATTTTTTCTCCATATTCGTCAACAAAGTAAAGAAGGAAATTAGCTGCTTCTCTATTTACAGAAAGCATTTCACTCTGATATAAAGATAGGTTGAAAATCATATTGCTAATTTTTCTTCCTGTGGAAAGAATATTAAGTTCCATGGGTTTTACATCATATTCATTCCTATTTCTCAGATATTCTTTATTATCATTTCTTAAATGCCTATATCTAATCAATGAAACAACCATTTCTTGAAGTGAGATCCCCCATGGACAAAATTAATTCCTCCACCATGCTTTTTGGTACGAATATTATACTTTGGTGCAAATCCCTTAAGTCCAGATTTTTCATCAACAAATTTTATGGGCATCAAGAAACTTGGATTAGCATATTCATCCATTATTGCATATCTTCTACCATATTCAACAAGTCCTTCAAAGTTTTCTTTAGATATCTTATCAACCTCAGTAAACTTTTCATAAGTATAGAGAAAGCCATGATCTGAGGTAATCATAATATTAGCAGCAGAAAAATCATTCACAAGTATTCTAACTAGATTCTTTATTTCAACAATGGTCTTATCACAGGCAGAAAAAACTCCAGACTCTGATGCATGCCCAGCTGCATCTATTTGATCATGATAGATATAAACAACTTCCATACCTTTTACTTCAGCTTTTCTCTCTTCCCTCTTCATATGAATTAAATCATCATATTTGAGCACTCTAGAATTCTTGTTAGCCTTTTGTAAAACTTTTTGTCTATTAGGCATATCAGTTGACTCTCCATCAATAAGAACTTTGAGGTTATTATTTCTAAATTCAGTTTGGAGCCTAATATTTGGAAGCAGTGCAGCCATTCCAAAGGGTGTGATGGTAGGGGATGCCCCCTCCATATCATCAATTTCTATCTTGCATTGCATATCCCTTCTATCTCGTAAGAAGATGAGAGAATATAAAAAAGTCTTTTGAAAGGTCTTCGCAAGATAAATTATGAGTTCATTTATTTCTTCCATTCCATTTGGATCTAGACCATTTGTCGGTTCGTCAAGAATAATCAAATCTGAATTTCCAAGTAAGGCATTGGCTATTCCTAGTCTTTGCTTCATTCCCATAGAATAATTAGAAAACTAATCTTTTTGTTTGTCACTTAGATGAACGAGTTCAAGCACTTTTGTATTTCTTTTTCCCCTACATTATCAATAAGATTTGCCATTAATTTCAAATTTTCATATCCTGATAGATTTTCATAAAATCTAGGAGCTTCGACCATGGCACCTAAATTTTTTAATGAAGTTTTCTTTTCATTAAAAACTGACTTCCCGTTGATTAATATTTTACCTGAATCAGGGACAACTAGCCCCGTAATCATTCTGATTGTCGTCGTTTTTCCTTGACCATTCGCTCCAATAAATCCATATATATCTCCTCGACTGACAGTTTAATCTAACTTATTAATAACCTTTCTTTAACCTTTCTTTTGGCGAAAGACTTATTTAAGTCATTTATTTTTAATATTTCATTTGTCATATAACAACCTCCTTGCTTAATCCATAACTATTATAGCAAGGAGATATAACAAATTTCTAACAAGTCTATAAAATTTTGCTTAAACCTATATATTTTTCTCTTATATTAAGTGCTCCTCTATTGATTCATCTCTAAATAAATGAAAAATTAATTTTTTCAATAAATTCATTATATCACCATTTTTTATATCATCCAACCCAATACAAAAACAAACCATGACTTCTTACGGATCCCCTAACATAATAGTGTCGTCCATCTATCAAAAGGTGTCATAACTTCAAAGTATTGACACCAATAACCAACTAGCGTATGATCAAAGTTATGAGGGTGTCATAACCTAGGTTCATAAGTACATGCAGATTAGGGGTGAAATGGATGATTTATGGTTACGCTAGGGTCAGTACCTATCAGCAGGATTTGCAATCGCAACTCAATCAATTAGAACAAGCTGGTTGCGAAAAAATATTTCAGGAAAAATTTACAGGAACTAAAATCGAAAGAACACAATTCAACAAGCTGCTTGAAACAATAGAGCAAGGCGATATACTCGTTATAACTAAGTTAGACAGATTTGCGAGATCAACATCAGGGGCTTTAGAAACGATTAAAACCCTTTTTGATAAAGGTGTCACGGTTCATGTCTTGAACATGGGAGTCATCGACAATACGCCTACAGGTAGGCTGATCTTCACCATATTTAGCGCCTTTGCTGAATTTGAAAGAGATCTAATAGTGGAGAGAACTCAAGAGGGTAAAGCACTTGCTAAGCAAAATCCAAACTTTAAAGAAGGGCGACCTCGTAAATATTCAAAGCAGCAAATAGAACATGCTCTATCTTTGCTTGATAATCATACTTATAAGGAAGTTACTCAAATGACAGGTATTAGTAAAAGTACTTTGATAAGATATAAAAAATGAATTGTAACATTCGGCGTAAAAAACAATTATCTCACACTACTAGCCCTAAGATAGAAAGTTGAAAAATGTGTATAGCTTTTATAAAAAAGTATACAAAGAGGATATAGCATAGCTAACAATCTTATAATGTATTCTTCCTAAGATAGATAGAATGCTTTAATTGAATAAATCAAACAGCCAAAATAAAAAGCAACTCGCTTTGAGTTGCTTTAACTGTCATAAAATAACACCCTCACTTCAATAAAGAAGTAGGGCGCTAATGCTTATTGATTATATTTTTTCAAAATCCTTTTAATCTCTTCTTCTGTATAATCGGTCAATTGAACAATTTCTGTTAATTCAGTTCCTTTTTTATACATAAGGAAAATCAAATCTTCTTTTCCTTGTTCGATTCCTAGTTCAATTCCTTGTTCAATTCCTTGTTCAATTCCCTCATCACGAACAAACTCTTCTCTTGCCATTTGAATCTGTTGACGTTTAGATAGTGCTTCTGCCATCTCTAATTCCTCCTTGCTCAAATTATTTTGATGGGCTAATTGTTTGGCTTCTTGAATATAAGTCGGCATCTCATCTGTAATTTCCTGATTTGTAAAATATTTTTGCCAAAATTCAACTTGTCTATTATTAAAATTGCCATTCGATAATGTAAAATAAGAAAGAACAATCGTGTGCATCCTCGCTTCACTTAACAAGAAATGAGTCTCTCTTTCTTTAAAATCAAAATGGGTAACCGTTGGGAAGGTATTGTCAAAAAGATGAAATCCTAAAATACTAATGGCATACGTGTTCCGTAAGCTAGAATATTTATAGCGATTCGTCATTAGTTCAGGATTATTGAAATTATCAATATAGGATTTACAGGCGTAGTACAGGGTACGCTCTAAAAAACTTTTATGATTAGCTAATTGTAATTCAATTGTGATCCGTTAACCGCCCTCTGTTTGTGCAAGAATATCAACTTCTGTATAGTCAATATTGTCCTCATCTATATTCTTAAATTCACTAATATGATAAGGGTTCATAATCTGCAGTGTTTCAAGTTGAATCTCTAAAATATCCTCTACAAAATGTTTTAGAATATGTTTATTCGATTCACTCGCAAAAATCTTCTTAAACAGTAAATCATGTGTAGGTGTAATTTCCATGTCGTCACCTCTTAATTATTATTTTACCATGGTTCTATGAATTTTTCACTTCTTGCCACCGTGGCAAGAAGTGAATGATTGTTAAACACATTGCTTTTTTACCATGATTTCTTCAAGCTTATTAAAAAAATCCTCTTCTCCTTGATAATATAAATGCGTATCTAAACCATTGATATAATAGTCAAAATCCTCTTCTTTTAAGTCATATTCCAACACTAACCCATTAACCAAATTAGCAAATAATAAACAAGCATAACAATTAAAAAAGTGGGGCGGTTCTTTATAAGCTCTTAAAAAATACCATAGTTCTTCAATTGTAGGAATCAAATGCTCTAGATGATGTTTAACCATAAAATTTTCTGTTTTAGTAATGATTGGAGCAGGGGTATTCGGTCTTTCCATATAATAAGCAAACATTGTTATCCTTCCTTTCTATTTACCAGTTTGGCTGGCTTACTTCAACAAGTAGCGTGATTTCAAAAAAGCACAAGGGCGTAGAAGTCGTAGACCTTTAGTCGTACGAATTCTAGTGTATTTACCCTTGTGCTTTTTTGAAATTATGCTACTTATCAAATGACTTGCGGAGCAAGTCAACCGTATTCACTATATTAATGGAATAGGTATTTCGTAAGCTGGAATATTTATAGCGATTCGTCATGTAATCTTTAGAGAATGTGTATTAGAAAAAAGAAATTTATGTTGTAGACCTAGAACTATTTAGAGATCTACAATAGCTGATTTCAAATGTAACGAATAACATAAACCAGATTGCAAAAGCGACTAATACAACTGGCGTTATTTATAAGGAAGATATTAATTATATAAAAGAAAAAAACAGAATAATTGTCAAAAGAATCATGGGATATACATTCCTTTTTATTAAGAAAGAAACAAGCTATATAAGTTTATAGAGCTGTCTATATGTACAGTTGTAGAAACTTATTTTATTTGATATTATATATGTGTTTATATAGGGGTCCAATAATGAGCAATGAAATTATATTTACGTTAAATGAAGTACTTAATGAAAAAATATTAGCAAGAATTGGCTTGAAGAAAATGCTAATTTACAAAGAAGTCAATTAAACTCATATGTAAATAATAAAGTAAAACGAATAGATCTTGACGTATTAGCAAGAATTTGTATAGCGCTAAATGTCGAAGTTGGCGATCTTATTAAATTGCAAAGAAATAAAGGAGAACTTTAAATGGAATCAAAAGTAATAGTTATACCTGAAGGTAAGATATGTGATTATATAGATGGAAAATTTAGAAAAGATACGCCAGAAGAATATGTACGTCAAACTATTGAAAAAAGACTAATAAACGAACATAAATATAATCGAGATCAAATAAGCATTGAATATACAGTTCAAATTGGTTCTGGTAAAAAGAGAGCAGACATAGTTATATTTCCTGATGGAAAAGTTGATAAAATACAAGAAAACATAAAAATTATTATTGAATGTAAAAGTGAAAAAATTGAAGCTAGTAACTCTAAAGATGGGGTTGCTCAATTAAAATCATATATGTCAGCCTGTTCCAATGCAGAATGGGGCATGTGGACAAATAGTAAAGAAAAGTTTGTGTTCAAAAAATATATAGATGATACTGGATCTATACAATTCATGGATTATAATGACATTCCATCAGCTGATGGAAGCTTAGATGATATTAATAGACCTAAAAGAACAACTCTAAAAAACGCATCAGATGACAATTTGTTATTCACATTCAAAACATGTCATAACCATATTTATGTGAATGAAGGAATGCAAAAACAACCTGCTTTTTTTGAGCTTTTAAAAGTTATTTTTTGTAAAATTGAAGATGAGAGAAATATACCAAAACCATTAGAGTTTTATGCAACAAGTGAAGAAAGATCTAATGGAGACGGCCAATTAACTGTAAAAAATAGGATAGAAAAAATATTTGAAAGAGTAAAAAAAGAGAAAAAAATGCAAAAATTTTTGAAGCGAACGATGGAATAAATCTTCACCCAAGAACACTATCCTATATTGTAAGTGAATTACAAAAATATAGTTTATTGAATACAAGAATAGACATAAAGGGAAAAGCATATGAAGAAATAGTTGGTGCTAACCTAAGGGGCGATCGTGGTGAATTTTTCACACCTAGAAATGTAATGCAGATGGTTGTTGAAATGATTAATCCTACTATTGATGAGAAAGTTTTGGACTCATCTTGTGGAACGGGGGGATTTCTTGTAACTGCTATGACTCATGCCATGAAGCAATTAAGGTCAGAATTTACAAAATATATTGGAAAAGATAAAGAAAACTGGAATGATTATGAAAAAAAAGCGTTCCAAGATAAAATTTCTGATATGGCAAAAAATAACTATTTTGGATTTGATATAAATCCAGATTTGGTAAAAGCGACAAAGATGAACATGGTTATGAATAATGATGGTAGCGGAAATATTCTTCAAACAAATTCCCTCTTACCTCCTCATGAATGGACAGATGATTTTAAAACAAGATTATCGTCAGCTTTACAAATTGATAAAAAATTAATTATAAATCAATATGATATAGGATTTTTTGATGTAATTGTAACTAATCCACCATTTGGTAGTAAAATCCCAATAAAAGATCATGCTATATTATCTCAATTTGAGCTTGCCAGAATATTGTTACCGTCAAGTAAAATTTTCCACTTTTTGCTAAATAATATTTTCCACTTCTGCTAAGTTTCAGCGGAAAAAATTTTCTGATTATTTTTCATGCGGTAACTATCACCGTTTAGATTAATCACCTCTACTCTGTGTAAAATTCGGTCTAATATAGCCGTTGTAATGCCAGGATCACCAATTAGCTCACCCCAGTGATCTGGGGCTTTATTTGAGCTAATTATTAGCGATGAATGTTCATATAATTGACTTATCAACTGGAAAAACAAGTTCGCTTCATAAGTTTCCATCGCCATATACATTAAATCATCAACGATGACTAAATCGGCCTGGCGTATGCGGTTCAGTTGAATTTGCGATTTGCGTGTGAATTCTTCAGTTTTTAAATAGGTCATTAATTGCCCCATAGTCACGAACATCACTCGATAGCCTTGTTCAATCGCCTCAATGCCAAGGCCTACACTTAAAGCCGTCTTGCCAACGCCTGGAGGTCCCAGTAAAATCAAATTGAACTGGTCATCAATCCAAGTTAGTTCGCCTAATTGCTTTAATTGTCGCTGGCTTAGACTCTGTTGAGCCTGAATATCAAATTGTGACAAACGTTTATGATAGGGAAATTGTGCCCATTTCATATACCGTTCTACACGCTTGGCGTCTCGTTGTGTTTGTTCGTATCTTACCAACTCCGTTAAAAATTCCAAATAGGTCAAGTTGTCTTGCTCTGCTTGCCTTAACAGTATCGGTAACTGTTGCGCTGTTTCACCTAATTTCAGCTGCTTGAAGCTCTCTTGAAGGTCACTGACAGACTGTGTCATTTGTGTTCACTCCCTTTCAGAATGTCTGTATATATTGACATGGGTCTAGTCGTTACATAATAGGTATCCCTCATTGTATTATCACTAGATCCATCAATATCAATGCGTTCAGATGCTTCGCGCTGCTTTAAAGATTGAACTATCAAGCGTAGATCATTTGCGCTGTATAAGTTGAGCTTGTCACATTGGTGTATCCCTTTAATAGCGATGTTTATATCGTCATCTACAACCGATTGAATCATCGTCAGTTGATCAATTTGATAACGAGGATAGTTCTTACAAACGGTCTTCACATAGCGAGTCGCAATCGTATCTGTTTGAAGCTGCTTTAGTAATGACTCTTTCAAATGTTGTGAACTTCGGTTTTTGTCACGACAGTGGCTTTTCTTTTGGATTAATGCTCCTTTTCCTTGATTTAATTTGTGCGTGGCTATCACTTCCTGTGTAACAGGATGTATCACTGATAGTTCTTCATCAGTCAGTGACACTAAGCATTGATTGTGAGGCAATGCGCCATACGTTCCAAGCGGAACGGAATATCGATTACTCTTATACATGACTGTATTGTCTTTACTAATTTTTCTTGTTATACTTGTGTTAATCACATCTGGAAATGTGTTTAATTGAGGGACCTGGATTAAGTATTCTTTTTCGGTAGCGAATACTTCTCTGGGTCTTTTTTTCGTTACTTCATGTTTCTTCTCATTGCCTGTTCGCTCGAGCCATCGGATGGCACGTTTATTCCAATTATCAAGATTAGAATATACGCGACTATCAGCAAAGTTTTGTTTTACATATTTCACCATACTTTCAATTTTTCCTTTAGATTCAGGATCCGCTGCACGACACAAGCTGACTTTAAAGCCTCTTTCATTGACATACTGTTGAAAGCGACATGTTAATATTAAATCTCCCGCATTCTCTGATACAGATATGATCCGGTCTTGGTCATAGACAATCTCTTCAGTTCGTCCACCAAAGTACTGGAAGGCTAACTCATGGCCACGAATGGCATCTTGAGTTGTGAAGGGACGGTCTAGCCAATACATATATTTGTATCGAGAATGCGACAGAATAAAGCACATTACGTATAGCTTAATGCTTGTTCCTTTATCTGTCTTCTGTGTACTCTCACCCCAATCTACTTGTATTTGTTGGCCCATTGGCAGTTCGGGCACTGCTTGATACTGTCGCGGACTTTCCTGCTTAGGTATTTGATGTACCTCTCTAAGGTGCGTGACATATAGTCGCACAGTACTATCACCGACTTTCAAATCCGGAAAGCGTTCCAATAACCAATCCTTGACTTGAGCACTGCTAAGATGAGGGTATTCCCTCAACCATTCGAGTATCCACTCTTGGTACTCATCAAGAATTTTCTTACGCTTTCCTTGCTTATGACTCCAGTCTTCTGCTTCCTCAAAGGACATACTTAAATATTTCCGGACTGTTGGCCTGGATAGACCGAGTGTCTTAGCTATTTGAGAAATCTTCATCTTTTTCTCATAAAGCTGCTTAACTTGAATATATAGCATTAATTTTGCTCCTATCATAGATTCACCTCATTCAATATTGAAAATAATATTGTACAAGATGATCCAGTAAATGAGTAGCAAAAGTGGAAAAACTTAATTAGCAGAAACTGGTAACTTTAGTTTAGCATTTACAAATATGGAATCAGGATAAAAAAACAGGTAAATGGACAATGACTGAAAGGTACCAATCATCTGTTTCCCCTGAAATATTATTTATAGAAAGATGCTATCAATTTTTAAAACCAGGTGGAAGAATGGGTATAGTTCTTCCTGATGCTCTATTGGGTTCACCAGGCACTGGCTATATAAGAGAGTGGCTAATTAAAAATACAAAGATTATTGCAAGTATCGATTTACACGAAGATACATTCCAACCAAGAAATGGTACTCAAACATCAGTGTTAATCTTACAAAAGAAAACAAAAGAAGAAACATCCAAAGAAGAATCTACTGGACAAATGGCTGATTACAACATTTATATGGCAATAGTTGACAAAATTGGTCATGATAAAAGAGGAAACACCCTTTTTAAAAGAGATAATGAAGGAAATGAGATAATGGTTCCTGAAAAACAAAATGTCTATAGATTAGATGAAACATCAGCAGGAGATAAAACAGCCCAAATGGAAAGTAGAGAGAAAATTGTTGACGATCAAACAATTCTTGTGCCAGATATTTTTAGAAAATGGAAGATTAATGAGGGAATATCATGGTAAATTCAGCAGCTAAAAAATTAGAAAAAGAACTAATAGAAATAGTTGAAGTACCTAAGGATGATATTAACTGGTCTAGTGTTACTTTGAGCGATATTTTAACTAGAGATAAACGACTAGAAGCATCAACATTTAATATAGATAGAGATCATGCATTACAGCTATTAAATAATAGTAAATATGAAGTAATAACTTTAGGAACAGATAATATTGGGTTTAATGATTGCTACTATGGTCCACGTGCAAAAAGAAATTATTTAAGAGATATAGATAGTACGTCTATAGGGTTTCTTGGAAGTTCAGAAATGTTAGATATTTATCCTAAACCAATAAAATATGTTTCTCCCGATAATCCTATGGTTAAACAACTTTCTTTGAGTGAAGAAATAATTTTGATATCTCGATCTGGAACTATAGGTAATGTAACTTTTGTAAATAAGTCATTAGCAAAATATTTAGTTAGTGAACATGCAATAAGGTTAGTTATTGATAAATTCCCTGGATATGTATATGCCTATCTTAAAACCGATATTGCACAAAATTTATTGCATGCAGAGAAATTTGGATCAGTAATATTAGAAATTGAACCAGAAGCATTAAAAAACATGCCTATTCCTAGTCCTCCAGATATGATTAAGAAAAAAATTCACGATTTAATTCTTCAATCATATGCTAAAAGAGATGAATCAAATAAACTTATTGATGAAGCAACTAAAATTATGATTGATGAGCTAGAATTACCTCCAATTGAAGAATTAAAGAAAGAAGCTTTTTCTTATAGTAAAAATATTAATTCCTTTTCAACTAAGCTAAGTGATTTAAATGGAAGACTTGAAGGAAATTATCATATTCCATTGATAGATGTTATAGAAAAACATATGAGTAAACATGCCAATTTAAAGTGTCTAGAAGACAAAGCTTTAGTAAAAGATATTATTTTGCCTGGAAGATTCACTAGAATATATGTTGCAAAAGAACATGGAGTTCCATTCATAGGAGGTAAAGATTTATTTCAGTTAAAGTCAGAAACAGGAAAATACTTATCCAAAAAAGCTCATAAAAATAGGTTGGAAAAAGAATTACTCATAAAAGAAAATTCAATTATATTACCATCAAGAGGTACATTAGGATCTGTAATGATGGCTATGCCTCATCAAATAGGAAAATGTGCTATAAGTGATAATTTAATTCAAATGCAATGTGAAAAAGACTATGTAGGTTATATATATATTTTTTTAAATTCTATATATGGGGAAAAACTAATATATAGACAAAAATATGGTGGTGTTGTGAACGCTATAGAGCCTATTCAACTGAAAAAAGTATCTGTACCATTTTTAAAAGATATTAAAAAAATTGAACTAATAAATAATATTGCTTTTAAGGCGAATGAATTAAGATATAAAGCTTATAAACAAGAACAAGAAGCTATTAACATCATGAATAAAGAAGTATTAGGACTATAATTAGATTGGAGTTTTATGGGCAGATCAATCTCAAATGAATTATTAGATAAATCAAAAGAGGCAATGAGTTCATATATGGAAAGAATATCAGACAAAATAAAAAGATTTGACTCACATAAAGTGTTTTTTGCAAATGACTTTTTTAGATATTGCATCAAATACTACAGTTAGACAGGTATTGAAATGACTAGTAGATGATGAAAAAATCAAGCGAATTATTGACGGCTTTTATTACAATCCAAGCTACAGTGAATTAATTGGAGAGTACGAAGCCGTTCTAGATCTCTACATCCAATAATTATTTAACCTCTTGCCACGCTGGCAAGAGGTTCTTTTATGCAAAAAACAGATAAAAAGGGCATTCGGTAATGTAAAATAAGAAAGAACAATCGTGTGCATCCTCGCTTCACTTAACAAGAAATGAGTCTCTCTTTCTTTAAAATCAAAATGGGTAACCGTTGGGAAGGTATCGTCAAAAGGATGAAATCCTAAAATACTAATGGCATACGTGTTCCGTAAGCTAGAATATTTATAGCGATTCGTCATCAGTTCAGGATTATTGAAATTATCAATATAGAATTTACAGGCGTAGTACAATGAGTTGATTTAACTATCGTAAAATAACACCCTCACTTCAATAAAGAAGTAGGGCGCTAATGCTTATTGATTATATTTTTTCAAAATCCTTTTAATCTCTTCTTCTGTATAATCGGTCAATTTAACAATTTCTGTTAATTCAGTTCCTTTTTTATACATAAGGAAAATCAAATCTTCTTTTCCTTGTTCAATTCCCTCATCACGAACAAACTCTTCTCTTGCCATTTGAATCTGTTGACGTTTAGATAGTGCTTCTGCCATCTCTAATTCCTCCTTGCTCAAATTATTTTGATGGGCTAATTGTTTGGCTTCTTGAATATAAGTCGGCATCTCATCTGTAATTTCCTGATTTGTAAAATATTTTTGCCAAAATTCAACTTGTCTATTATTAAAATTGCCATTCGATAATGTAAAATAAGAAAGAACAATCGTGTGCATCCTCGCTTCACTTAACAAGAAATGAGTCTCTCTTTCTTTAAAATCAAAATGGGTAACCGTTGGGAAGGTATTGTCAAAAAGATGAAATCCTAAAATACTAATGGCATACGTGTTCCGTAAGCTAGAATATTTATAGCGATTCGTCATTAGTTCAGGATTATTGAAATTATCAATATAGGATTTACAGGCGTAGTACAGGGTACGCTCTAAAAAACTTTTATGATTAGCTAATTGTAATTCAATTGTGATCCGTTAACCGCCCTCTGTTTGTGCAAGAATATCAACTTCTGTATAGTCAATATTGTCCTCATCTATATTCTTAAATTCACTAATATGATAAGGGTTCATAATCTGCAGTGTTTCAAGTTGAATCTCTAAAATATCCTCTACAAAATGTTTTAGAATATGTTTATTCGATTCACTCGCAAAAATCTTCTTAAACAGTAAATCATGTGTAGGTGTAATTTCCATGTCGTCACCTCTTAATTATTATTTTACCATGGTTCTATGAATTTTTCACTTCTTGCCACCGTGGCAAGAAGTGAATGATTGTTAAACACATTGCTTTTTTACCATGATTTCTTCAAGCTTATTAAAAAAATCCTCTTCTCCTTGATAATATAAATGCGTATCTAAACCATTGATATAATAGTCAAAATCCTCTTCTTTTAAGTCATATTCCAACACTAACCCATTAACCAAATTAGCAAATAATAAACAAGCATAACAATTAAAAAAGTGGGGCGGTTCTTTATAAGCTCTTAAAAAATACCATAGTTCTTCAATTGTAGGAATCAAATGCTCTAGATGATGTTTAACCATAAAATTTTCTGTTTCAGTAATGATTGGAGCAGGGGTATTCGGTCTTTCCATGTAATAAGCAAACATTGTTATCCTTCCTTTCTGTTTACCAGTTTGGCTGGCTTACTTCAACAAGTTGCATATAAACAAAATAAATATTTTAATAAATTAATTTATTGGCAACAATGGAAGGGAACATAAAAATGTTCGTATTCTGTCTTCTAAGCTATTAAAAGCAAAAGAACAAGTAAAGAGTCAAGATAAAGATAAAAAGTCCTTATTAGGGCAAATAAAAAGCTTTAAGACAGATGACAAAACTAAGTCAACTAAGAAAGACCATAGCAAAGGTGCAGAGAGGTAAATATCGGCAGTCTTCGGACTGCCTTTATTTTTTTAAAATTACTTCTATGGAAAGTTGACAAAACTTAACTGTTATATCATAATAATAACAGTTAAAACAGAAATAACAGTAGGTGGTTAAAATGGATATACAAATAAATAATTCCTGTGATGATCCCATATATTTACAAATCAAAAATCAAATTAAGGCACAAATAATTTCTGGAAAGCTAGTAGTTGGGGAACAGCTACCCTCGATAAGGTTTTTAGCAAAAGAATTAAGAATAAGTATGCTAACAGCTAAAAGAGCTTTTGATGAATTGGAAATGGATGGTTTCATTAATTCGGTACAAGGTAAGGGAAATTTTGTTGCTCCCCAAAATAAAGAACTTATACGTGAAGAATACTTAAAGGAAATTGAATCAATGTTACAAAAATCAGTTGAATTGTCAGAAATCGCAGATATATCGATTGAGGAATTGATAAATATGCTAAAAAGTTATGTGGAGGGTAATTATGAGTAATAACGCAATTGAGATTCAGAATTTAGTAAAAGAATTTAACGATTTTAAATTAGGACCAATAAATATTTCTATTCCAAAAGGAACAATTGTTGGATTTATAGGTCAAAATGGTGCTGGGAAGAGTACAACCATAAAATTATTATTGGGCTTGTTAAACAAGGATTCTGGAATTATTAAAATATTTGATAATCAAGATTATAACACTATTCAAATAAAAGATAGTTTAGGTGTAGTGTTTGATGATTTGTTAATTCCTGATGAGATGACATTATTAGATGTTGAAAGATTTTGTTCTAGAGTTTATTCAAAATGGGATAAAGTTTTTTTTAATAAGTTGAAAGACAAGTTTAATTTGCCATCAGAAAAAATGATAAAAAATTATTCTCGAGGAATGAGGATGAAACTTTCAATAGCAATAGCTTTATCACATAATGCTGAAATTCTTATATTAGATGAACCGACAAGTGGATTGGATCCTATTGTAAGAGAAGAAATATTAGATTTACTTTTGGAATATATGCAAGATGAAAATCACACAATACTAATATCATCACATATTTTATCAGATTTAGAAAAAATTGCTGATTATATTGCTTTTATACATGAAGGTAAAGTTTTATTCTTTGAAACAAAAGAGGAACTAGAAGAGAATTATGCGCTTTGTAACTTATCAGATAAAGAAGTGGAAAACATTGATGATGAAGCAATTGTAGGAAGAAGAGTGCATTCTTTTGGTCAACAACTATTGGTTAAGAGAAATCTTGTTCCAAATGGAATAACATTACAAAAGCCGTCAATTGAGGATATAATGATATACTTTGTGAAAGGAGAGAATAAATGATGACCGCTTTAATTATAAAAGATATAGCAACTTTGAAAAAGACATTTCTATTATCCTTTGTAATATGTATTGCACTAAGTGCTTATGCCATATATAGTAAGACATTAATTATGATTCCCTTGATGTGTGCTTTCATGCCATTAATTTTAAATTCTATAGCTTTTGGTTACGATGTACAATCTAAATTTGAACAGTTTGCTTTTTCAATGCCAATTAAAAAAAGTTCATATGTTTTTAGCAAATTATTCTTTGCATTTGCATTTAGTTTAGTTGCATCGATTATTATTTTTATATATCTATTGACAGAAGGAAGTCTTGGTTTAGATAAAATAATAATATTATCACTTTTGAGCATTGTATCAATAAATTTATTGCCTGCAATTCAGTTACCTTTCATTCTTAAATTTGGTGCGGAAAAGGGCAGAATTATTGTTATGATAACATTTTTGATAATATTTGCCATATCTAATTTACTAAAAGAAAAGTTGGATATCATACCAAATTTAATTGATACATTCAGCCTATATTCATTTAATATAACAACCATATGTATAATAGTTTTATTCCTTATAGTCCTTGGAATTTCCATAAAAATATCAATTAAAATTATGGAGAAAAAACAATATTAAAAACATAATTTTTATTAGTTAGGAGGAAATTTCATGGAAAAACAATTTATTTATATTTCAGCGACAATATTATTAGTTTTTGGATTAGTAGATTTAGGGCGAAGTTATATATTGAGAAATAATACTGAATATACTGTCGGTAAGGTAATATCAATATGGCAACCTAATCCTGAATCAGTAAAAAAAGGCAATTCAAAATGGGCACAATTTGAATATTCAATAAATGGGAAGAATTATGTATCAAAAAATAAAATTCAAGTGCCTATGAGCATGGAAATGGGAGATATAAAGAAAATAAAATATAGCAAGAAAGATCCTGAAAAAATATATAGTTTTTCGCTAACAAGAGCCTTTGTGCTGTGCGCAGTTTCTGTTGTGTTATTTATTGTTGGTAAATTTAACTTACTTTAAGGGGGGTATAGGATATGGGTAAAATACCTACAGTATGGGTGTATATTTTAATTGCAATTCCAATAATTAGATTAATTTATTTGTGGCTGAAAAATAAAAAAGATAATGAGTAATTTTTAAATAAAATGACAACTGAAAAATAAATAAACTATTACAACTTACTTGGCAATAGGAACAATATTATGAAAATGTAATAGATTTAGCAAAAGATGACGATAGGAACAATGCTTACACTAATTGTTTATCCTATGGAGATAATACAAAAGATTTAGAGAACCTAAAACAAGGAGATATTGTTAAAAAATTTGGACAAGTAAAAACAAGTATTTACAACAACGGAAAGGAACATAAAAATGTTCGTATTTTGTCTTCTAAGCTTTTAAAAGCAAAAGAACAAGTAAAGAGTCAAAATAAAGATAAAAAGTCCATATTAGGGAAAATAAAACTTTAAGATAGATGACAAAGCTAAGTCAAATAAGAAAGACCATAGCAAAGGTGCAGAAAGATAAAAATAGGCAGTTTTCGGACGAGACTGCTGATAAACCTCACGTGTATTTCTATGAGCGGGACCCAACAATCGTAAAAAAAAGAGAGCATGAGTTTCACAAATTCAATCGTGTGACTCATTGCCTCTATTATTTTTACTTATTTGCTTCTTTTTCTTCCTTTAATTTGATTATTCGCTTCATATTCGTTATGAATATAGTTGCACCTACTTGTAAAGTCACGCCTAATAAACCGACACTTTTGGCTTGTTTCATACCATGTCGGTTCTTTAATTCATCATGCTTGGCCTCAATCATATAGCGCATCTTAGCCTTCTCTTTAAATCGATCTGTTTCCTGGAAATTCGCTTGATGTCGATGTAAGTTACTTTGAATGGTTACAGAATATGATTTGGACTTCGCGCCTACTTTATAACATCTTCTTGAATTGGACATATCTTACATTTCTCCACATCAAAGAAATAGACCTCACGTTGATTTTCTTTGGCATCTTTTCTCCCTAATACTGTGGATGTTTTTAGCAAATCTGGCCAATTTGCAAACTACGGCGTATTAGGGGATGCAGCTATGCTCAAAACAAACAAAGGAACATTCTCATTAATTGTAATGTCAGAAAATGGACGTGAATCACAACAACCTCCTGCCTTTAATCATTTTGGAAAAGCCGTTCTAGATCTCTACATCCAATAATTATTTAACCTCTTGCTAGCGTGGCAAGAGGTTCCTTTATGCAAAAAACAGATAAAAAGGGCATTCAGTATAGAATTTAATGTTACAAAATGATGACATTTATTAAGTTTGTATAACAAACAAAGGAATTTAAAGAAAGAGTATTCATTTTTATTTAGCATCCAGTCCTCATTTGATCCTTATTTAAATCGATAGCTACCTAGAAATATCGTTCAGCCTCTTAAAAAGAACCTATTCTTAAAAACATAAGCATACTTAAAGTCACCTACAGAAGAAACAAGCAAGAAATACCAATAAAAATTCTGTGATATTATTGATCAGAAGGTGATAAAATGCTTACAGATTACTATAACTATATGATTAAGAATAACTATTCAAAGCATACAATCAGGCTTTATACTAGAGTAGCAAAAGAGTTTATAGAAACTGATCATAACTTACCGATTAGAAAAAGGCTGCATAAATTGTTTTCAAGGTGGATTAACAAAAATATCTCTAACCGATCCATAAATGCCATGAAAAGCGCTTTAAAAAACTTTATAAAATATTTAGGATTATATCACGATAGGCAGATCCTGAAAGGTTTGGACTATATCCATCACAACTATTGCTATTATTTACCAAAAAAACCTAACGGGAAACACGCAGAAATTCTACGGCGTCTATCCAAAGATATAGATGATGACCTAACTTCTATCATCGTATACCTAATCAGCTACCATGGATTAAAGGGAAGTACAATTAGTTCAATCAAAGTGTCAAACTTTAATAAGAAAGAGAGCTATTTAATGATCAACTATCCCTACTCGCAAGTTAGGATTGATTTCAAAGGGGAATTAAGGAATAAAATTAATCGATTAATTATTAGGAAGGAAAGTAATGAACCTTTATTCAGCAAAAAGGGGAAGGCAATTTCTAGTGATCAGATATGGTATCTGTTTAAAAAACTAAATATCGAACACAATATACACATCACTCCCAGACTTGCTCGTAATCAGTTTATTATCGATTTTCTTGATAGATCAAAAAACATACTTGCTGTTAGAGATTATGTAGGGATTACCGATATTAAAAGAGTGACTGAATTCATGCCTTTTACCCCAGGATACGTTCATTCAGTAAAAGAAAAAGTAAATCTAATGAGGGTCAATAGTAGACTTTCAACTAAAACATTTAAGATTAAGGAGAATAACGAAAATGTCAAAGAAAAGAAGCCTTATCAAACTAAAGTCAGACATTGCATTATTATCAACAGAGGAAAGAAAAGATTTGATACATTCCCTCTTAAATGAATACACGGTTAACCAAACACTAGCTTCAGAAATTTTAGACATTAACACTTCCCATCTGAAACGACTGGTAAAATCAGGGCGAATCTCTGAACCCCTGTATAAGTATACAACGCATAAGCAAACACAACATTATATTTTTTACTATCAAGATATTGTCAACTATTTAAACTTCCTTGAAGCTTATAGAGAGTCTCAAGATTTATTGAAAAATAAATAAAAAGGGAACGAATGTTCAAAAATATTAGGAGATAATACATTTGCGACATAAAACAAACAAAAAAAGAGACTCCTTTGGTATGATAGATGTGCAATCAAAAATCATCCAAGGAGGATCTCTCATATGTCTATTATAACAGAAGGAATGAAACATCGCGAACGAATTGTTAAGTATGCTATAAAAGTGAATAATAATGCTCTTGCAGCGAGAAAGTATCACACATCCCGTCAATATGTTCAAAGATGGCGGAAGCGATACGATGGGACGATTGAATCCCTTCGAAAGAAGTCAACTCGCCCTAAATCTCATCCTAATCAGCACACACAGACTGAATTAGAGTTAATCAAGCATAACTATCGATACCATAGGCATCGAGGATTAGCCCAAGTCTATCATAAATGTAGGGATAAGGGCTATACTAGAAGCTATGATTCTATGTGTCGTCAAATACGGAAAATGAACTTAAAACCTCCTTCTAAAAAGAAAAAAGGCGAATCAAGAAAAAAATAAACCCAACTATTCCTATCCAGGAGAATTAGTTCAAATCGATGTGAAGTACGTTCCTGTTCATTCTATAGGTTTTGCCAGTAACCATAAACGATACTATCAAATCACAGCTATAGATGCTTATTCAAGAACTAGAGTTCTTGATTTGATGAATGAAAATAGCACTTATACAACATCTGAATTTCTTATAGATTTATTGAAAATAAATAAAAAGGGAACGAATGTTCAAAAAGGTATGGACAACAAAAATATACATGGTATAATCAGGGTAGAGGGAAACCTCAATCGCTCATTGACAACCTAGAGCAGTCTGGGAAGCTGCTGAAAAGGGGTTAGCTCCCCTCTATTTAAATTAGCCTTTAGCTTTTTAAGTAGGAATAAGCAGTCGGTCGGAAAGGACGGACTATTGCTTGTCGAAACAAGCTGCAAAGCTGTGAAAGATATTGGTGGTAAATAGATACTCACCTAGATCAGCTATGAATGTGCCAAGACCTATTTACAACAGCGAGCCATTCGGAGACGCCAAGACATTCTAATGATTTAGAATCGAGCGAAAAATCAAACAACTAAAACATATCGTTTAATGATATATATTATCAGAAAAATCCAGTAAAAGTAGTCTAAGGTATCAAGCCTTTATTATTTTTTACTTTTTTATTTTTCTGATAATATATATTATGTAAACTAACGTAAATTAGATTATATCTCCATCGAAAATACAGGCTATCCTACGCTCCTCCCCCTTATATCACAACAAACTAGGATTTGAGGTTACGGCTCTCAAACCCTAGTTTATTTATAATCTTCCTAAGCCTATTTATAGTTTAGCGATTAACATTCTTCGTTTATAGCAACACGAAAGAGATTAGCCTTATTCTTTGTTTCATATTTCTTTCCCCTAATTATAATCACTATCACTACTACCTCTATTAAATCCCGAAACAAGCCACAATACAATTCGAATTCACTAGACTTTACAAATATTTCATTTAGCGATGATCACACTTTTCCAATAGCCTAAATTAAGGTACAATAAATGCATCCATGATAAGGCTATAAAAGGAGGAATGATGATGCCAATTCTTAATATTCAACTCAAGTCCGGAAGAACACCTGAGCAGAAAGAAAAGTTAGCTGAAGCTATCTTTGAATTGATGGAAGAACAAGGTTTTGCTAAACGTGAGAACGTTAAGATTCTCTATTCTGATATTGAACCTGAAGACTTTCATGAAGGGTCAACACCTCAGAAATAATCACTTAATGATTAGCGAAGATAAGCCCCTGCGTCAAACGTCCAAAAGGTCGGGCGCAGTGACGTATAATGAAAGAAAACTCCAGCCTATTCAAGACTGGAGTTTTCTTTTGCAGGCTTGTCTGCTGCAGTTATTTCGATTTCACTTACCCACTTATGATTGGTGAAAGGCTCACTCCCATCATTAGGTTCAAAGTTGACCATATAAGCTGGTCCTCTAAATTTTCCCGTAATGACAGCCTCTTGCCCTTCCATACCTTCCATATGCTGGGCTTTGAGTATAACCGCATCGCCAATTTCATAAGAATCATTGGCGCTTTCGATTTCTTCTTGAACCACCCACTTATGGTCTGCCATGACCATCGAGCCATCATCATAAGTTACAGTATATAAGGTCGTATCATACGCACCAGATACTTCCGCTTCCACATCTTGCATAATATCCATATGTGCATCCGTAATAATAACCTTTGAACCTACAGGGTATTTAGGATTTTCAACCTCCGTCATGTTGATAGGTTTCGTTTCATTCCGGTTATGCTCCATATCGCCATGATGATGAGCATGGCCATGCCCGTGCCCCTCACCGTGATGTCCACTATCAGCTTCGTGGCTTGCCTGACTTGCTTCATTACTTTCGGCGTAAATGGTTGCAGTCGACTGGAAATTTATTGCCTTTAGGCCAAATAAAAGCACAGCGAGTGCCAGAATTTTTTGCTTATTTTCGAATTGTTTCATCTATATCTAACTCCCTTCTAAGGCCACTATAGACTTAATTTATCCGCAAGGCAAGTAATCCTCCTCGGTTGATTATGTAACATAATTGAAGGCAACAATACACAATCACAAGCATTTCAAATGCAAATATAAGCCATTTACGTATAAAACACTGCCATTAGCCTTTAGAAAAGCTCTTCGGCCATAGCTTGGGACCACTGAAGCATTCGCTTGGCATCAGCTGGTAGGAGCCAGCCTTCTGCTATTTGCTGGTCGACCGCTTGCTTAAATTGGCGGAGGTAATCTTCAGGACCCCAAAATAATTGCTTCAACTAGTCACGATCGAAATAATCCATGGAACCATTCACACCAATTTCTAAACCAAGCTTGCTTAATTTCGTTGCTTCATTCGGCTGATAAGTCGCAATCGGTATGTCTACATATGGACTGAGTAAGCCACCTTGAGCGAGCGTTACCATGCTGGTCTGTGAGAACTTTCTGATGCTTATTTCGAGCAATTAAGCGGGAAGCTGGCGGTTCCTTGCCATTGACAGCCCATTAATGTAGAAATTCCTGGCGGCATTGACATAGTAGGCTAGTTGTATGAAGTTAACTTTATAATCATAACTGCCACCAAGTAATCTTGACGAATCGACAGTTTTAGCTACTTCACTACCTGCTGGTTTCATCGGTAAAGTCGGATCGGTGTGAGGTGATGAGGCTAATTCATAATGCCGTATCTTAGGATAGCAATCTGCTAAGTCTTGCAAAATGTGTGTCTTACTCCGAAATAAATTTATATCCCCGTGAGATGACAGCAAGATAAATGGAATCTCTGTATTTGCGATCAACTGATCACGTATACCAGCCAAAGAAACACGTCGCTCTTTCTGGCGCAAGTCGCGCATCCGCCCTGCCCCAAGTACGGTCAAGAAGCCATCAAAAATCTCCTGGACATATGAATGGAAGAAATACACATAGGTATTCAAGTAAATACCCGATTGCGATTGACCAGTCATATATAATTCTTCAACAGCATAATTCGCTAAGAATGGGGCTTGATTGGTCTTAATTAGATAGCCTAATTGCGATAACATATCCCAAATCAGCCCCTCTTCCGTGCCAGGGATAGCTTTGATTGGATTGATTATCTCCGGTACGTCCTCTGCTTGAATATTCACCCAATAAAGGCTTTTATAGCGATTATAGTCAATTTTTTCGAGCGATTGGACGTTAACCGGCTTAGAGGTGATGCCGATATAAATATGACCATTCTCTATATAATACTGGTATGAACGACGCCACACATCTTCAATACCATAGCCATTAGACGCATTATAAATATCCAAATACATCCTACCAGAGAAATCTGCTGGCTTAACCGGCTTGCGCACAAATATTCGCGTGCGGTAGGCTTGTGCCTCGGCCTTAACTGGATAATCCAATAAGCTAACAAGGAAATTGCACAATATTCACCCAGCAATTTTTCGGGGTTATTTTTTTCTCTCATAATCGGTTGCAATATGCTTGAAAGTGTAAGCTCATTCATGTTACATTATGAGTATCAAATGAAGGAGGAATTTTCACATGGCATATGAAACAAAGTATCCTTATACAAACGAAGTATTAGCAAGTTACGATAATATTACTGATCAAGAAATTGAACAAGCTTTAGAGAATGGACATAAACTTTATAAGAAATGGCGCAAGGACGATTACTTAGAAGATCGTAAAGCCCAACTTCATAAAATGGCCGAAATTCTCAGACGTGACATGGATAAGTACGCTGAAATTATGACGAAAGACATGGGTAAACTCTTTGAAGAAGCGAAAGGTGAGGTGGAGTTATCAGCTGCCATTGCGGATTATTATGCCGAAAAAGCAGATGAATTCTTAAAACCAATTCCGTTTGAAACGGATACGGGCGAAGCTTATGTCGTTCGCCAAGCAACAGGTGTTATTATGGCCGTTGAGCCTTGGAACTTCCCTTATTACCAAATTATGCGTGTCTTTGCTCCTAACTTTGTTGCTGGAAATCCGATGGTCTTAAAGCACGCATCCATCTGTCCAGGCTCTGCCCAAGCCTTTGAAGATTTAGCTAAGGAAGCCGGTATGGAAGAAGGTTCTTATAAGAACTTATTCGCATCATACGACCAAGTCGATAACATCATCGCCGATCCGCGTGTAACAGGTGTATGTTTAACTGGTTCTGAACGTGGCGGGGCAAGTATTGCTGAATCTGCCGGACGTAATTTAAAGAAATCTACCTTGGAATTAGGTGGTAACGATGCCTTTATCGTGATGGATGATGCGGATATGGATGAATTGAAGAAATTACTTCCAGACGTACGTCTATACAATGCAGGTCAAGTATGTACTTCTTCGAAACGCTTCATCGTTACTGAGAAGAACTACGACGCCTTTATGGAAATTCTAGTCGAAAGCTTCACGGACGTTAAATGGGGCGATCCAATGGATCCAGAAACAGAATTAGCTCCCCTTTCTTCTGCTGCAGCCAAAGAAGACGTTCTAGAGCAAATTAAATTAGCTGTAGATAATGGTGCAACAGTTGCGATTGGTAATGAGCCAATTGACCATCCGGGTAACTTTGTCATGCCTACGATTCTAACAGATATTACGAAAGATAATCCAATCTATGACCAAGAAATCTTTGGTCCCGTTGCCCGCGTTCATAAAGTTAAAGATGAGGCAGAAGCCATTGAAATGGCCAACGATTCAAGCTACGGCCTAGGCGGCTCTGTCTTTGGCACTGACAAAGACCGCGCCCGCGAAATTGGCGAGCAAGTAGAAACCGGTATGTCATTCATTAACTCTGGCTGGGCCTCTCTACCTGAATTGCCGTTCGGTGGCGTGAAGAACTCAGGTTACGGCCGTGAATTGAGTGAACTTGGCTTTACAGCTTTCTTAAATGAACATTTAATCTATACACCAAAAGAAGCATAAACTAAATAATATTACAAAAGCTCTCAGCACGAAACACGCTGAGAGCTTTGTTGTTGGTTAATTATTTTAAGTTTACTTCAACGTCGTATACACGCGGTTGTTTCTTGAAGAGATATTCTCCCTCACGAATGGAAGCCATACACTCGACGCGGTTTCTTTGGGCTTCAAAGGCATCCGGTGCATCAAGGACGATAAAGTTTGCTGGCTTACCTTCGTCTAGGCCATACTCATCTTCAATCTTCATGAGTTTCGCCCCATTATATGTAATTAAATCAAAGTTACGCGGGAAGTCTTCTTCGCGCATCAGCTGCGCTGCATGAATACCGTTATCTAAGATATTCATCATATTACCGTTCCCAGCTGGGTACCATAAGTCTACAATGGAGTCTTGCCCGAAAGCCACATTAATCTCATTATCCACAAATTCCTTCACGCGGGTTAAACCACGACGCTTCGGATATGTATCTTGGCGAGCTTGTAAGAATAAGTTTTCTGTTGGGCAGGCTACAAAGTTTATGCCCGATTGACGGAATAAGCCCATCATACGGAAGGCATAAGCATCATCCACTGAACCAAAAGAACATGTGTGAGAAGCTGTCGTCAAGTCGCCACGTCCCACGCGCATTGCTTCAGCGTTCAATGCTTCAACAAAACGAGCATGGGTATCATCCGTTTCATCACAGTGGACATCAATTAACTTATCATATTCTACCGCGAGACGGACGATTTCTTTCACTGCCTTCTCGCCATCGGCCCGGCACCATTCATTGTGCGGAATACCCCCGACACAGTCTGCGCCTAATTGTAAGGCTTCTTCGACTAAATCACGCCCAGTTTTGCCCTCTTCTTCAAAAGAATACATCCCATTTTGAGGGAAAGCGACGACTTGAATGGTCACTTTATCCTTTAATTCATCTCGAACTTCTAAAGCTGCTTTAATTCCAGTTAAGTTCGGATCGGTACAGTCTGTTTGTGCACGAATATATTGGGTACCATAGCTCACCACGTCATGAACAGCTTGATACATACGCTCTTTCATTTCTTCTTTCGTTGTGCCTTTTTTGAAGTCGTTCCAAATGTCAATCGCTTCAAAAAGCGTACCCGTTTCGTTCTTCGCTTCATCTGTTTTGCCTGTCATATAGTAGTCCAAGTGTAAATGCGAATCAACATACGGCGGAATGACTAAACGTCCCTCTAAATCAATGACTTCATCCGCGTCACCTAAATCTGTGCCGAAGGCTTTAAATTTCCCATCTTCAACCAAGATTTCTGTTGCATCTTCATGACCATAAATCGTCGCATTGATAAATTTCTTCATCTATAATTCCTCCTTGAGATTTAAGCTTTGGTAGGTCGATTCATCAAATAAATCGATAAGACCATTAACACAATTCCAACGATTCCTATCCAATTCATCGCCTCACTAAATAATAACACCCCACTCAGGGTTGCAACAACCACTTCTACAGAAGAAAGTACCGGAGCCTTGGAAGCTTCCACACCCATGGACATCCCTTTTAAATACAACAGATTCGCCAATGCCCCAGTAACTAAGGCATTCACAAAGGCAAAAAGTAAAAATTCTCCACTAGCAAATAGTGCTAAATTATGAGCAGACCATGGCTGAGCTACAAACGACTGGGTAATCGCTGAGAATAACAGCATATAAAAAGTCATCGTCAATGGATCGTCTGAACCTCCTGCAAATTTCGCCATAATGGTATTCGAAGCATGCAAGAAAGCTGCCGTAAGACCCAGTAAGATACCGATAGGTTGTATATTTAAATTAGATATATCACCTAAGGTTACCATCAAAAAGACCCCCACTAAGTTCATAGCCAGGGCTAGGAATTGATGCTTCGCCAAGTGCTCTTTAAACACGAAACGTGACATGACCGCTACAAATACGGGAGACGTATAGAGCAGCACAGCTGCAGTTGATACTCCAGCTACCGCTATTGATGTATCGTAAGCCATCTTGAAGAAGCCTTTGGTGACAATACCCATAATCATTGAAGCAATTAAACCTCTACGCGAGATCTGAAAACCCTCACTACCTCGAGTAGCCAATAAGGCAATCGCTAACATGGGAAAGGCGAAAAAATGACCCACAAACCCTGTCATAAAAGAACTTGCCCCCAAGGCCGTCATGCGATTAATCCAAATGCCTCCAGTACCCCAGCCAGCGCCGGCAAGAAAGACTAGAAGATAGCCGATGTTAAATCGCTTCTGATAAACAGCGTTCTCTTCGATTTCACTTCACCACCCTTCTCCTACAGCTCTATCCTTCCGCAATAGAACTACATACTACATCCATTATAACAAAGCCCATCATTTAGTCAAAAAAGCAAAAAAATACTTTTTTTAAGCAATCCACTTAAATGTGACCCGAGCAAATTAATTGATTTATTCATTTTTATATACATGAGTCTAAAATAATTATTGCAAAATATTTAAGTAAATATAATTAATTATATTTGGGCTTCTTTCCGTCACGTTATATAATTAAGTTGTTGATAACCGAAGTCAATAAAATGAGGAGTTATGTTTATTATGGCAACAAATTATGTATATGGTGTATTCTCGGATGTTAATCAAGCAGCTATAGCAGTCAATGACTTAATCAAACGAGGCATGTATTCAGGCGACATTACTGTCGTCGCCAATGAGCTCGTTAAAGAGCATTACGAAGGCGAAGGGAATTTCTTAGATTACGAAGATTTAGGCCAAGACAACCGCAACTGGTTCCAACGTTTCTTCAGTATGGAAGTTGTAACCGATGTAGAAACTGTCGAAGTTCCTGTAGAACACGAAGAGCTATATATCTGCCATGTTGAGCCAACAGAAGGTGTAGTTGACGGTGAATAAACTGACCCCCATGTCCAGTACATTTTTGCGTTGAACGCGTTCTATATACAGCTGTATAAAGGCATCGCTATAGGATACACGGTTCGCATAGACTGCATTAAGATAGGGTGATTTCTCAAGATACTCACGTTGTTCATTGGTAAAGTTTTTTGAACCGTATTGATTGCTCCTTATGTCTTCGCTTGTGTATAAAAAATATTTTCTCACCCCTGTTCATAAAAAATAGCCGTCATGAATTGTACACAAGATAAAAACTGCTCTCAAGAGTTGTACAGAACTATGGGTCCATTATAGAAAATGCTTTTGTTGAAGAAAAAATCGTCGTACCACTTTCTGAAGATGAAATTGTAGTAGACCGTCAAGTGGAAGTAACAGATGAAGTTGAAATCAGCAAATCAACTGAAACATCCACCCAATCTGTTGAGAAGACAGAACGTCGTGAATAACTTGAAATTGACGATAAGACACAACGCCTGTAAGCCAACACTAAATCCTCATTCAAAAAGCAGCCCAAAGGCTGCTTTTTTGCCATCTAACCAAGGTTGATTAACGGAACCTAACGTAATTTCAGCAATATTCGTATCTTCCGGTGCAACAATCGCAAAGGCAAGCACATCGACAACTCGCTCAGCAGGAAATGTATAAGTATCATACAGTTGCTTCGCTGGCGTATACTCTTTGGGATTCTTAATATGATCGACGAGTTCGGATTTGACTGCACCCGGATAATGACTAAGGGGTGAGTATTCATCGCGTCATGGTCTTGTTCGAGCCGTGGAACTTCCATTAAATCTTTCACCGCTCACTTGGTTGCCCTATATAAATAGTCCTCCAGGATAATGCTTTAAAGCAGCCACAGAAAGCAATGCAATTATTTGCCCGGACTTTAGGAATCAGAACTCTTGCAGGACGGCCGCAATACCATTCAATCATTTGGCCTAATGAAGCCGCAAAATCTGAGCTCAGCATTAAGCCTGCATTTAAGAACATCACAGCCACTTTACCATAGGTATCTTTGGCCAACTGGGCTAAGGCTTAATTGTCTTCGCGACTTGAAACATCGGCCACTTGATAAATGGTCTCACCGCCAGAAGCGCGAATCGCTTGAGATATTTCTTGGAGTCTCTCCTCCCGACGGGCAGCCAAAACAATTTTAGCACCAACTTGAGCGAGCTTATAAGCGGTTGCTTCGCCAATCCCCGAAGAAGCCCCTGTAAGCATCTCGACTTTTCCTTCTATTGCCATATTCCTCGCACCTTTACGTAAAATTATAAGCCGTTACTATAGGTTCGCGACCCGTCATTTGATCCGTCACATATTCATAAATGCAAATGCCTAGAAATGAGCCAGCCACATTATACACCCGGAAACCTCTCTGTTGAAGAGCCTTCACTACGTTGTAACTGCGATGACCAGAACGACAATAGATATAATAAGTCTCAGTCTTAGCCAATTCATCCATCCGTTCGCGGTATTGGCTCATCGGAATATTCACAGCCCCTTTAATATGACCCAGTTCATATTCTTCCACCTCACGAACATCAATAAAATTCGCCCCTGCTTCGAAGAGACTCCGAACGTCATGCACGGGAACTTGGCGGTAAGCTTCTTCCAATCTATTTAAGGCGACAAGTCCTGCGGTATTAAGCGGATCTTTCGGCGCCGTCGTTTGCGCATTGAAACTAAATTCCATATCAGCTAAATCATTAACCGTCGCACCTTGCTGAATCAGTGTCGCTAGAACGTCTAAACGTCGTTCGATCTGGCCTCGACCAAATAATTGACCGCCGAACAAACGCCCCGTTCCCTTTTCGAAATATAAGTTAATATGCAAGGGCTGAGCAGTCGGCATGAACCAAGCGCGGTCATGAGGAATGATATAAATCGAATCATACCGATAATCTGTTTGGTCTAAAGTCTTCGCTTCATAACCTACTTGACCCAATTTAGCCTCATTCACTTGCACAAGGGTCACTGGCCAGCTGTTCAACGGTTGAACGTCTTGGCCTAATATAGCCGCGGCTACTTTACGGCCTTGCTTTTGGGCGAAGCCTGGAGACATCCTTAATACAGGTTCCATAGTTAAAGCATCCAACTCTTCTGCAATGGCACCTGCTGCATAAATATATGCATCACTTGTCTGGTAATGCTCGTCTACGCGAATCGCACCTGCTGCCGTTATAGCTAAGCCGCTGGCTTCTGCTAATTCGGCATTGGGAACAAGCTCTGGAATAATAAACACCGCTTCTTGGCTGATTACTTCCCCCGATTCAAGTAAAAGCGCCTGGTCAGTAATTTCCTTGACTTGCGCATTTAACTTAACCTCAATCCTCGCATCATACAGTTCTTTACCTAAGATTGAAAGGAAATCTTTTGAGAATTCAGGCAATAATTGGGCCTCCCGTGTAAGCAGGATAACTTTTGTGCCAAGATTATTCATGTAGAAGGCCAATTCAATCGCCTCTTTACCCGATCCTAGAATCGCCACACGATTTACTTTATTCTGCTGCTTAAATGCTCGCCAGTCTTCAACCGCATGAATATGGTCCCAATAAAAGACATGGGGTAAATGACTCCCTTGTGGCAAACAACTGACATCAACCTTCACGCCGGTGGCTAAAATTAACCGGTCATAAGCTATCTCAAAGATTTCGCCGGACTTAATCTTTTCAACTTGCACCCTTTGCTCGCTCCGATTAATTCTCAGCACCCGATGCCCCACTCTAACATCGACTCCATATAATCGATTCAATTGGATGGGTTGATATTGTTGCATAGAAGCAAAGGGAATATCTTCACGCAAGGTATCTGTTAAGGCATCATTAGCTGTACTGATAACTTCTGCTTGCTCCAATAGTATAATCTCAGCGAAATCATCCAACCGTCTTAGTTTTAAAGCTGCACTAACACCGGCAGCATTCGCACCGACAATAACAATTTGCTTATTTGTCATGAGAATTCTTCTCCTTCAATCATTTAACTCTAGTTTAAGGCAAAGTCCAATATGTCACAAGTCTAAAGCCAAGACACCTTCATTATTAAATAGAGTTCAACGTCATGTATAGTAATATTACATACTTATCTTTATTAGCAGAATATGTGTACTATTAATCATTTCAATAGTTTTTATTGGTGATGTTGCCACTATTTAAAAATATATTTTGTCTAAATTAAAAAAGGCCAAGCGGCTATTTCCTCTTGGCCTTTATGGTTAAATGTTATCGTTACGCATCGACTGCGTCGCCTAAGTAAGCTTCTAACATCCAAATATTCTTTTCAGCCGATTCTTTCATACCTATCAATAAATCATTGGAAGGATTATCCCCTGCTTCATCAGTCAGTGCAATTCCTTCATCTAAGGACGTTACAATTGTCTGTAAATCTTTTATGACAGCCTTGACCATGTCCTCTTGCGATAAATATTTGTCTTCAGGATTCTCACTTAAGACAGAATGCTCAATGAATTCCTGTAAGGTTGAATAGGGTTCTCCACCGATAGCTAATAAGCGTTCCGCTACCTCATCGAGATTCTCTGTCGTTTCATCATACATTTCTTCAAATTTCTCATGGAGTGCAAAGAAATTCGAGCCTTTCACATACCAATGAAATTGATGTAAGCGAATATAGAATTGACCTTGGGTTGCCACAATCTTATTCAAGAATGTTTGAACTGCTTGGTTTGCCATGATACATACCTCCTTCATTTACTAATATAATTTTACTAATAAATAATAATAATCTCAAGTAATATGCTTCTTATTTATGCCTAGCCTAAATTTTCTTACTTATCCTTGTATACCCTACGACCCTTATAGCTTCCAATCAAATTGTTAGTCTTTAGGCTGTATCCCTACTAAGACCCAACTAGCCTAAGAAAGAAGCAGAAAGACGATTAAGCCGACAATATTGGCCCCTGTAACTGTAGGCAAACTATACTTCAAACTCTCCTTATGGCCTAAACCTGAGAGAGTCGCATACGTGACCAGTGACCCCGTATGGGGCATTACCCCAAAGCTTGAGGACGCAATGACAATTAAACGGTGTAAGTATGGCGCCTGCAAGCCCGCATCGAGCGCTAAGTGAGCAAATTGCTCCAGTGAAACTTTCGTCGCTGAAATGGCGGAACCCGTCAGGAAACTTAATAGGACACAGGCAATACTTAATTTTATAACGGGCGAAAGAGACAGTTGCCATAAGTTAGCTGCAAAAGCTTGAAAATCCGGTGCATAGGTCATCATTAAAGCAAAGGCATTCGTATTAGCTGTGACCATAATAGTACTAAAGGAAGCGTGAATTCCATCATTAAACGTTTCTTTGACGTCTGGGATATAGCTCTGCATAGAAACCACAGCAATAAGAATGGCGCACGCTAAGGCAGTAAGCGCAATATAAGGAACATCCCCAAAGATAATGATAACAAGAATTAAGCTAATAATCGGAAGGACACTGCGACCAATCGAAGGTAAATCCTCTGCAACTGCTATGAGCGTGCCAGCCTGCTCTTCAACATCTACATAGCCTTCTCCACGTTTCAACGATTGCTTAAGGGCGTAGCGCATCCATAATAAGATAAAGACAACCGCCCCAGCAGATGCTGCGATACCTAGAAAGGCTTCAGACGTTAAGGGTGTCCCTAAGTAATTAGCCGGAAGAATATTCGGAATGGACGGAGCTCCCGGTAGCATACTCATCGTTACAGTGGACATCCCACCGAAAATAGGAATAGTAACCAAGGTCCATGGAATATTCAAAGTCTTGAACAAGGGACGTGCCATTGGTAGAACCATAAATATAACCACAAAGAAGCTCACCCCGCCATAAGTTAAAATACAAGCAATTAAGAATATGGCTAGCATTACGGAATATGGATGATCGGCACCGACAATTTCAATCACTTTCTGAGCAATCGTATACGTTGCACCCGATCGTTCAAGCAATGTCGCCAAAACGGAGCCCAATAGCACAACCATATAATTCTCGATAATGAAGCCACCCATCTCGGCTACAAAAGACGCTTCGGGCCCTACCAATGTTTCCAATAGTGGCATATCATTGGCTACAATTAAGATACTTGACGCTACTAAACCAGCAAAAGCGGCATGATAGCCCCGGGTAATCATAAAAATCATTGTCAATAAGGCTAAAATAACGCCTATCATCCCTAAATATTCCACACATCTATCCTCATTTCTAACTAGATTCAAACCTTTCGTATTGTAGCAAAAACTTCCCTCAAATGGGCAAAATTTGCAAAAGAAAAGCAAGTCACCAGCTCTAGGTTAGTGACTTGCTCATATTTATGTGTTCACGTATTAATCTTCATCATCCATGCTTAAGACTGCCATAAAGGCTTCCTGAGGAATCTCTACAGAACCAACGGACTTCATCCGCTTCTTCCCTTCTTTTTGCTTTTCTAAGAGTTTCTTACGGCGACTTACGTCTCCGCCGTATAACTTAGCCGTAACATCCTTGCGGTAAGCTTTAATCGTTGAACGGGCAATAATCTTGTTGCCAATAGCCGCTTGGACAGGCACTTCAAACATTTGGCGCGGAATAATCTCTTTAAGTTTCTCAACCAGAGCTTTACCGCGGTTAAAGGCGAAATCCTTATGTACAATGGTACTAAAGGCATCAATAATTTCACCATTTAGCATAATATCCAATTTAACTAAGTTAGACGTCTTATAGCCAATCACTTCATAGTCTAGCGAGGCGTAACCTTTCGTGTTGGATTTTAAGGTGTCGAAGAAGTCAAAGATAATTTCTGCCATAGGAATTTCGTAAATGACATTTACCCGATATTCATCCAAGTATTCCATTGTCACGAAGTCCCCACGCTTACGTTCACACAGCTCCATGACGGCCCCTACGTATTCACTTGGAACCATAATTGATGCCTTTGCGTATGGCTCAAAGATTTGTTCGACTTCTGTTTGATCTGGCATCTGAGATGGATTATCCACTTCAACTTCGGTCCCGTCTGTCTTTAAGACGCGGTAAATAACTGAAGGTGCGGTAATAATCAAATCAAGGTCAAATTCACGCTCTAAGCGCTCTTGGATAACATCCATATGTAAAAGTCCTAAAAAGCCAGTTCGGAAGCCAAACCCTAAGGCCTGTGACGTCTCCGGTTCGAACTGTAAGGCCGCATCATTTAATTGCAAGCGCTCAAGGGATTCACGCAAGTCATTATAATCCTTAGAATCGACCGGGTACAAGCCAGCAAAGACCATCGGATTCATTTGGCGATACCCATCTAACGGCTCTTGCGTTGGATTATCGGCAAGTGTAATCGTATCACCAACGCGGGTATCTTGAATGGTTTTAATATTAGCGGTAATGTAACCTACGTCCCCTACCATTAGGTAATCACGTTTAATCGGATTCGGGCCGAATACCCCCACTTCAACCACATCGAAATTCTTGCCATTACTCATCAATTGGATTGTATCACCCGGCTTAACCACTCCGTCCATAATGCGGACGTTCAATACCACCCCGCGATAGTTGTCGTAAGCGGAATCAAATATTAAGGCCTTAAGGGGTGCTTCAATATCCCCACTTGGCGCAGGGATCTTCTCTACAATCTGCTCTAAGATCTCCTCGATACCGATGCCAGCTTTGGCGCTTGCATGTACAGCTTCACTTGCATCAATCCCGATAATCTCTTCAATTTCATTCTGGACTCGTTCAGGATCAGCGGCCGGTAAGTCAATCTTATTAATAACGGGTAGGATTTCTAAATCATTATCGACTGCTAAATACACATTCGCCAAGGTCTGCGCTTCAATTCCTTGGGCTGCGTCCACAACTAATATCGCTCCTTCGCAGGCAGCAAGTGAACGAGACACCTCATAAGTAAAGTCGACGTGACCAGGGGTATCAATTAAGTGGAAGATATACTCATTGCCATCATTTGCTTCATAACTTAACTCAACAGCATTTAATTTAATCGTAATTCCGCGCTCACGCTCTAAATCCATATTATCCAGCAATTGATCCGCCATATCACGCTCAGCGACGCTATCCGTCTTTTGTAGGATACGGTCAGCTAGTGTAGATTTGCCATGATCAATGTGGGCAATAATCGAGAAATTACGGGTATGTTTCTGACGCTCTTTCATTTCATTGAGGTCCATTCATTATCACATCCTTGATTGTCTACTGAAATCATCACACCTAATCTTATCAAAAATCGCGCCAAAATGATAGCCTATCGCGCTAAAAATATCCGCTAGAAGCCCATTAAAACAAGCCCTCAAGCTCCAAAAGCGTTGAGGACTTATCTTATGTTAATCATTATCGAACATATCTTTGACGCGGTTGAAGAAACCACTTTCTTTCACTTCTTGGCCAGACTCTTTAGCTAACTCTTCGAACAGTTCACGCTCTTTTGCGCTTAACTTCTCTGGCGTGACTACTTTGACCGTTACATGTTGGTCACCTTGAGCACCGCCACCGACGCGAGGGGCCCCTTTACCGCGCATTCTAAAGACGGTACCGGTCTGGGTTCCAGCTGGAATTCTTAATTTAACATTTCCATGCACTGTTGGCACCTTAACTTCATCGCCAAGGGCAGCTTGTGCGAAGGTAATCGGTTGTTCATAGTAAATTTCGGTGCCTTGGCGCTCAAATTGCTCGCTTGCTTGCACTTGAATTAAGATGTATAAGTCACCATAAGGTCCGCCATTGCGGCCGGCTTCCCCTTGGCCTCGTAGTGGAATTTGTTGGCCACCTTCTACACCGGCTGGAATCGATACTTTCACACTATGTGATTTGTTTTCGATACCAGAACCGTGGCACGTTGTACATTTTTCTTTAATTTCTTCTCCTGTACCACCACAGACATCACAGACGGATTGGGTCATCACACGGCCGAAAGGTGTGTTTTGTTCCACTTGAATAGTCCCTGAGCCATGACACTTATGACAGGTTGTAGGTTGGGTCCCTTCTTTTGCACCGGTACCGTGGCACGTATGACATTCTTCATCCCGATTATAGCGGATAGTTGTCTCCTTACCAAAAATCGCCTCTTCAAAGGTAAGCGTCATCCGGTATTGTAAGTCGGCCCCTTTTTGGGGTGCATTGGGTTGCTGGCGACTGCGTCCGCCAACGCCACCACCAAAGAATGTATTAAAGATATCGTCAAAATCACTAAAGCCACCGCTGTAGCTTCCGCCACCGCCGAAACCACCAAAACCACCAAAACCACCAAAGCCTCCGGCACCAAAGTTCGGATCATTGGCAGCGTGGCCATATTGGTCGTAGGCAGCACGTTTCTGGTCGTCGCTTAACACTTCATAAGCTTCCGCAACTTCCTTAAATTTCTCCTCCGCATCCGGCTCATCGCTGATATCCGGGTGATATTTCTTGGATAAACGGCGGTAGGCTTTCTTAATTTCGTCATCTGAAGCATCTCTTGAGATGCCTAGGACGTCATAATAATCGCGCTTATTTGCCATGCGTTTCCTCCTTCATTAAATAAAAGCCAAGGGATATTAGAATAACCCCTTGGCTTCAGGCAGTTATGATAAGCTAGGCATTATTCTTCATCATCGACTTCTTCAAAATCTGCTTCGACAGTACCGTCGTCATTCGATGAAGCATTATCACCACTTTGTTCAGCTTGAGCTTGTTGTTCAGCTGCTGCCTGCTCATATAATTTTACGCTCATATTTTGAACTTTTTCAGACAAAGCGTCACGTTTTTCTTTCATTTTCTCGAGGTCGTTCTCTTCGACAGCTGCTTGAAGTTCATCACGGGCAGCTTCTACTTCCTTGATTTCATCTTCAGATACTTTACCTTCAACTTCGTCAAGGGTCTTAGTAGTTGTAAAGATTAATTGATCAACTTCGTTACGTAAGTCAGCTTCTTCGCGACGTTTCTTATCTTCTTCAGCATTCGCTTCGGCATCTTTAACCATCCGATCAATTTCTTCATCGGTTAAGCCTGAAGAAGATTTAATGGTAATTGATTGTTCTTTATCTGTACCTAAATCTTTCGCACTAACGTTTACGATACCGTTCTTATCAATATCAAATGTTACTTCAATTTGAGGTACACCGCGTGGTGCTGCTGGAATATCTGTTAATTGGAAGCGACCTAAAGTCTTGTTGTCTGCTGCCATTTCACGCTCACCTTGGAGGACGTGTACATCAACGGCAGGTTGGTTATCTGCAGCCGTAGAGAAGATTTGTGACTTGCTTGTTGGAATAGTAGTGTTACGATCGATTAATTTTGTAAAGATACCACCCATTGTCTCAATTCCTAGGGAAAGTGGTGTTACGTCAAGTAAGACAATATCTTTCACATCGCCGGAAATAACGCCACCTTGAATTGCTGCACCCATGGCTACCACTTCGTCAGGGTTCACGGATTTGTTAGGTTCTTGACCCGTTTCTTTGCGTACTGCTTCAACAACCGCTGGAATACGTGTTGAACCACCTACTAAGATAACTTCATCAATATCTTTACTGCTTAAGCCGGCATCTTTCAATGCTTGACGGACTGGGATTTTCGTACGATCTACTAAATCACTAGTTAATTCATCAAATTTAGCTCGAGTTAAGGTTGTTTCTAAGTGAAGTGGACCTTCATCAGAAGCTGTGATGAACGGTAAGCTGATTTGTGTTTGCGTTACACCAGATAAGTCTTTCTTAGCTTTTTCAGCTGCATCTTTCAGACGTTGGCCCGCCATCTTGTCTTTAGATAAATCAATGCCATTTTCTTTCTTGAATTCTTCAACAAGGTAAGCAATGATTTTCTCATCAAAGTCATCCCCACCAAGTTCGTTGTCCCCTGCTGTAGCGAGTACATCAAAGACACCGTCACCTAATTCAAGAATCGATACGTCGAATGTACCCCCACCTAAGTCGAACACAAGAATTTTCTCATCTTGTTCTGTTTTGTCTAGACCGTAGGCTAAAGCGGCTGCGGTTGGTTCGTTAACAATCCGCTCAACTTCTAAGCCTGCAATGCGTCCTGCGTCTTTGGTTGCTTGACGTTGTGCATCGTTAAAGTATGCTGGAACAGTAATGACAGCTTGGGTTACTTTATCACCTAAGTAGTCTTCAGCATAGCTCTTCAAGTATTGTAGAATCATCGCTGAAATTTCTTGCGGTGTATATTCTTTCCCGCCCATTTCAACTTTCTTATCTGAGCCCATGTAGCGTTTGATTGAGCTGATTGTGTCAGGGTTGGTTACTGCTTGACGTTTAGCAACTTCACCAACTTGGATTTCATCGTTTTTGTAAGCAACGACTGATGGTGTCGTACGGTTTCCTTCTGGGTTAGGAATAATTTTGGCTTCGCCACCTTCAAGGACAGCGACTGCAGAGTTTGTTGTTCCTAAGTCAATACCAATAATTTTTGCCATAATGCATTTCTCCTTTGTTTATTGTCGTTTATTTAGAATTAGCTTATTTATTCGGCCACAATGACCATCGCTGGGCGAATAACACGGTCTTCAAGGACATAGCCTTTCTGCAAGACCTGTATCACCGTGTTGCTTTCTTGACCATCACCAGCAGGCATCATGCTAACTGCTTGGTGAAAGTTCGGGTCGAAAGGCTCATTTAACGGGTCGATTGCGGTAATCTTCTCGCTCTCAAAAGCTGCTTTGAATTGATTGAGCACCATCTCTACACCCTTCTTCAAGGCGGTAGCGTCCTCAGTCGTTACCTCTGTTTCAAGAGCACGTTCAAGGTTATCAATCACATCCAATAAGCTAGTTGCCAGCTGCTGGGAGCGATACTTCGTTATATTCTGCTGATTACGTGCATTCGTACGTTGAATGTTAGCAATCTCTGCTTGCAACCGTAGAATTTGATCGGCTTGTTGCTCATTCTCCGCTTGCAAAACTGCATAGTTGTCTTCTTCCTCCGGTTGTAGGACTTCTTCCGTAGCCCCCTCCGTTGAATTCGTTTCATTCATTGCATCCGTCTCTGGGACTTCTTCTGTTTTTTCAGTATCAATATCTGTTTGTTCGTTCACTTCTTCATTCAATTCTTTCTCAGACAATTGAATCCCTCCTTTACTAAATCTTAGCTAATTTATCAACTAAGGTGGTCATGGTCGCGATGATACGTTCATAAGGCATCATAACAGGACCTAAGAGGCCGACTGTCATTTTGTCCGAAGATGTATTGAAAGTTCCGGTCACTAAATTAATGTGATCGAGTTGCTCGGGTGCATATTCATCTCCGAAAAGGACATGGACACCCGTATCTTGATTTTCAAGCACTTCGAGCATGTCTCGCGAACCGTCGACTAAATTAAATAGTAATTTCATCGCATCAGGTTCCATTCGCCCATCAATTAAGTCAAAGATATTGCTTTTGCCACTGACCCAGTAAGTATGAGTCTTCAAATGGAAAATAGCTTTCTCAATTAAAGGCGAGAAATCAAATTGATAACCAATTGCCTTCTGCGTCTGTAGAGGAATGGATAGCTTCATCCGTTGATACGCATCTTGCAAGGTCAATCCTTTGAGTTCGCTATTGATGAGCGTCATCATCCGCTGTATATCTTCACGCGAAAGTAACGCCGGAACTTGGAATAATTCATTCTCTATATGGCCCTGATCTGTCACTAATAGTGTAATCAACTGACGTTCATCTGTCAGAACCAGGCGCATCTCATCGAAATGATGCACATCCTGACTTTGGCCAAACACAATCGCAGTATAACCCGTGAGGGACACAAGCATGTCAGCGCTCAGTTGCGTGAGTTTGTAGGCATCATAATTTCTTGCTTGAAGAATTTCTTCAAAGGCCTGGGCATCTTCCGGTGCCAGCTTGATGCGTTCAGGATGATCGATGATTTGTTGGACGCAAAAGCGATATCCATCACCTGAAGGGATGCGCCCACTCGAGCTATGGGCTTTCGTTAAGAAACCCGCTTGCTCTAAGGCGGCCATATCATTGCGAATTGTCGCAGGACTCACTTGCAGTTGACTTTCCTGCAGCAAGGTCTTTGAACCAATAGGTTCACCCGATTGCCGATAAAGTTGAATAATCCATCGCAAAACTTCTTCTTGTCTTGGCGTTAGCATTCCTTCACCTCTTTTAGGTAGATTAGCAGTCAGATAGGATAAGTGCTAACCTATGCTTCTATCATACACCCCTTCCTAGTTAAAGTCAAGGGAAAAGGTCAACAAACATCAAAAAAATAGCACTCGCCACAAATGAGTGCTAAAAATCTTTAGTAATTCGGTTCTGTAAAGAAATGACGGCTATCTACTTCATCTTGTTGGAGTTGTTCAATCAGCGCTTCAGCCGAGGCAAATTTGATCTCTGGGCGTAAATAATGGTGCCAACGTATCTGAACCTGCTGACCATAGATATCACGGTCAAAATCAAAGATATTGACCTCACAGCGCAAGTCACGAATTCCCTCAAAGGTAACGTTATAACCAATGGAAGCCATCCCCTGATGCCACTGGCCATCCACGTGAATTTCTACCGAATAAACCCCAATACTTGGAAGTAATTCCTGTGGATTTGTCTTCACATTCGCCGTGGGATAACCCATATCCCGCCCCCTTTGATCTCCTGGGACCACATAACCACTGGTCTGGTAGATATAGCCTAATTGCTGATTGGCTTCTTCTAAATTACCATGGGTGAGTAAATCCTTAATGCTAGTAGAGCCAACTTTATGCTCATGCATTGTCAACTCAGATATTTCAATAATATCAAAGCGACCTTTAGCGTGCCCCTCTAACGTCTGCATATTCGCAATGTCTTTCTTGCCGTAAGTATAATCAAAACCTGCCACAACGACCTCAGCCTTCAAGCCAACAATATATTCATCGACAAAGCTTTGCGGGCTTTGCATGCCAAAGTCAAGCGTATAGTCAATTAAATAGGTCACGTCTACACCTAAGCCTTCAAATAATTCTAACTTGCGATCAGTCGTTGAAAGATACTTCACGCTCTGGGAATCAATATTAGAGTAAATAATCTTAGGATGTTGATTAAAGGTCATGACTGCGAGCTTGATTCCTCGCAATTGAGCTTCTTGTTGAGCTCTTTGGATCACTGCCTGGTGGCCTAAATGGACCCCGTCAAAGAAGCCCAAAGCTAGAACAATTGACTCATCAATAATATCATCCGGTCGGTAAGGATGGTGGAGTTGAATAACTTGCATCATGCAATCCTTTCTTTTAGAACATTTTCTGTGGTTTAATCAGGCCGGCTTTACTTGGATGGGGCGCATATATAGCTATGGCGTGACCGTCATTATAGACTACCGTTGCTTCCTTAATGGTCGCCCCGAAATAATCTTCCTCGAGCACTTGGCCATTTCGAACTTTAATCAAAGCTTCCCCTTGAATGTCTAGGCGAGGCAGATGCTTGAGGCCTGTTTCAATGGGCTGGATCCAAGGAAGCTCTGCGCCAGTCTGGACCGCCTCGGCGAGCTCCTCTAAGCTTACCGCATCTTCCTTGCCAAAACCTCCAGTTGACAAGCGTATCAACTGAGACATATGGGCAGGATAACCTAGCTTTCGCCCTAAATCTACGGCTAAAGTGCGGATATACGTCCCCTTACCACAATGAACCATAAATACTGTACGCTGCATTTTGCTTTGTTCATCATAGATGGATGGCTGCATTCGCTCGAAGCGATCAATACTCACTTGACGTTTAGGACGTTCAACCACTTCTCCCGCCCGAGCATATTCGTATAAACGGCGTCCCTTCACTTTCACTGCTGAATACATCGGTGGAATTTGCGTAATAACACCTGTCAATTCCTGCATAGCCTGGTCAATCGTCTCATCTGGGATTGCTGTCTCAACAGGCTGTTCTTCTACTACAGTCCCTTCAGCATCTTCCGTTTCCGTACTCACACCAAAGGTCACTTCACCTTGGTAGACCTTCTCACCATCCATCAACAGCTCAACAAGCTTGGTGCCCTTCCCAAGGCATAACAAAAGAACCCCTTCCACAGCAGGATCCAAGGTTCCAGTATGACCAATCTTCTTCATTCCTAATATCTTACGTGCCTTAAAAACCACATCATGACTCGTCATACCAGCAGCTTTCCAAACAGGCAAAAGTCCATCGTACATATTTACACCTCTAATATAAACTAAACATATTATAGCAAATAAATGAACAAAGCTCTACTAAGAGGTAATGTGGTCCCTGCCTCAATGGAGGTCCTTTTCTTCAAAATATATAAATACTCAAACATAAGTAACTCAAATAAGCAAACGCACTATGGCTAGGTAAATTTAAGGTAGAATTAATATAATGATTATGAAACGTTGATATGACCGCATTTTTCCCATAGGTTGAATAATGATGCAAGGCAAGTCAGTGTTATACATATTTTTTGACCTATAAATGTCACCTTAGATTCACAAAGTCTAATTTCGATTGCCACAGTTCAAAGTATGTGCAAAATACTTACAGCGAATAATTTAAACTTGAAATTGACGTGTATAAAATAGAAGCAATTTATGGTGCAAAATAAAAAGCCCAGAGTTTCCCCTGGACTTCAGATAATTAGACATCATCTTCTTGGATTTGCTTTAATAAATCATCGATACGACTACCATAGTCAATCGATGGATCGCGTTCAAATGCGATTTCTGGCACTTTATATAGGCTTAATCTTTTGCTTAATTCACGGCGTACGATACCTGTAGCAGCTTGTAAGCCATCCTCAGTTTTCTGCCTTTGACCGGCTAGGTCAGATAAAGTGCTATAGTAAATCGTTGCTTGAGATAAATCTCCCGTTAGGTCAACGTCTGTAATCGTGACACCATCTACACGTGGGTCCTTGACCTCTTTCATCAAGATGTCGTTGACCTCACGTAGAATCTCTTGGCGAACGCGGCCAACTCGATATTTAGCCATGTTACTTTCTCCTTTTAGCTAGGTTTAACTTCAACCATATGGAAGGCTTCAATCACATCATCAATCTTGATGTCATTATACCCTTCAATCATAATTCCACATTCGAAACCTTTCGTAACTTCCCGCACATCGTCTTGGAAACGACGCAAGCTCTTCAAGTCACCTTCGTAAATAACAATATTATCCCGAATTAGACGAACTTGACTGCTTCTTGCAATATAGCCATCGGTGACAAAAGATCCGGCAATTGTTCCCAATTTCGACACCGTAAATGTCTCGCGGACGATAGCTTGACCTTGCACTTCTTCTTTGAATTCTGGGTCTAATAGACCTTTCATAGCTGTTTCGACTTCATCAATCGCATCATAGATGACCCGGTATTGACGAATATCGATTTCTTCTGCTTCAGCTTCTTGACGCGCTTGTGGGGTCGGACGAACGTTAAAGCCGATGACAATTGCACCTGAGGCAGCAGCCAAGGAAATATCGCTCTCGTTAATAGCCCCAACTGCCGAGTGAACGATGTTCACCTTAACGCCTTCTACATCAATCTTCTGTAGACTTGCGCTAAGTGCTTCAGCTGAACCTTGAACATCGGCTTTAATAATTACATTCACCGATTTCAATTCGCCTTCTTGAAGCGTTTCGAATAGATTATCCAAGGTGACTTTCTGGCTGGCATTACGCGCTTCTAAGAGTGCTTGTTTAGCACGTTCTTCTCCAGCTTGACGTGCCGTCTTCTCATCTTCATAGACGACGAATAAATCCCCGGCTTGAGGTGCGTCATTTAAACCAGTAATTTCAACGGGTGTGGCTGGTCCGGCTTCACGGATGCGACGACCTTGGTCATTCACCATCGTCCGTACCCGGCCATAAGTATTCCCTACAACAATTGGGTCACCTACATTCAGCGTCCCTTCTTGAACTAGCAAGGTAGCCGTCGCCCCTTGACCTTTATCCAAGCGTGCTTCAATGACTGAACCTACAGCCAGGCGGTCAGCTACAGCCGTCAATTCTTGAACTTCAGCGACAAGTAGGACCATCTCTAATAATTCATCAATGTTTGTATTGTTCTTAGCTGAAATCTCAACAAAGATGGTGTCCCCGCCCCATTCTTCTGGAATGAGTTCATGTTCAGTCATTTCATTCTTAATGCGGTCAGGGTTCGCTTCAGGCTTATCAATCTTATTAATTGCTACAATAATTGGCACATTCGCCGCTTTAGCATGACTAATTGCTTCTACAGTTTGCGGCATAACCCCGTCATCAGCTGCTACGACAATAATAGCAATGTCAGTAACATCGGCACCCCGTGCCCGCATGGTTGTAAAGGCCTCGTGACCTGGTGTATCTAAGAAAGTAATCATTTGACCACTCGCTTCGACTTGATAAGCACCAATATGTTGGGTAATACCTCCGGCTTCACCTTCGGTGACGCGGGTATGGCGTAATTGATCGAGTAAAGTCGTCTTACCATGGTCAACGTGTCCCATAATCGTCACAACTGGTGGACGAGACGTCACTTCGGCACCTTCCGGCGCTTCGAAATATTGCTCAAGATCTGAAACGTCAATTTCCACTTTCTCAATGGCTTCTACGCCGTATTCCATAGCAATTAATTCAATAATGTCTTTGGATAAAGCTTGGTTCTGGTTAGCCATGACTCCTAGCATCATGAGGCGTTTAATAATTTCCGTTGCATCCCGGTGGAAAATCTTCGCAATATCTTGAATATTCATACCCTCTGAGTATTCGAAAGACTCTGGTAAGTCTTTATACTTACGCTGGGTAATGCCTTTAGATTGCGGTTGGTTATGGTTGCGATTCTGATTTCGATTGCGACGGCGATTGCGACGATTGCGACGACGCCCACCTTCTTGGTTACTATCTTGGTTGCCTTGTTGAGTCGCTTGATTATTACCTGACTTATTGCGTCGTTTATTATTCTTCGGCTTATCCTTCGCTTGATTACCTTGGCGGCGATCATTCTGATTTTGACGTTTCTGATCACCTTTAGAGGCAGATTGGCCTTGGCCTTTCTCTTGACGAGGCTTTTGGGTCGACTTCTGCTCTTGTTTAGACTTGCCTGGGTTTGCCATCGCTTTCTTTAAAGTCGTTTGCTCTTCTGGACTAATAGATGACATGTGGCTGCCGAATTCTAAACCGGCGTCTTTAGCTAACTCTAACATGGCTTTACTGGTCATGTCGTTTTCTTTAGCAAATTCGTAAATGCGTTTTGCTGTCATACAATCACCTTCCTGTTATATGTGTTTAGTTCATTGTTTCTTCTCCATCTTCATAAGACATAAATTTCTTGGCCATTCCACGGTCTTGAATCCCCAACATTGTTCGCGCTTTGCCGATTGCGTTGGATAATTCCTCCCGAGTAAACTGCGTATACAATGGAATATCATAATTTTCGGATAAATTCTGGTAACGCTTCTTGGCACTCTCACTGGCATCACTGGCGCATAGAAGAACATAGACTTGACCAAACTTTGTCGCTTGTTCTACCTGTTCATCGCCGCTGACCAATTTCCCTGCGCGTTGACAGAGACCAAGAAAGTTTATAGCTTTGTCTCTTTCTTTCATAGGAGCTCTTGACGCGCTTTCTGATGGTCAACATAGGCATAGAGCTCATCGTAGAATTCATCGGCAATCTTTATGCCAAAAGCTTTATCAAAGGTGCGCTCTTTCTTTGCCTTCTTAGCCAATTCGGGATCGAGGGCAATGTAAGCACCCCGGCCATTCTGGCGGCCAGTTGGGTCAAGAAAGACTTCGTTCTCTTTGGTTTTGACTACGCGTACGAGTTCTTTCTTCGGGTACATTTCTTGAGAGACAATACATTTACGCATGGGAATCTTGCGTTGACGTCCTTGTTTACTCATGCGTCCACCTACTCTTCTGTTAATTCTTCATCAATGACGGCTAATTCATCGTATGCGACTTCTTCGACAAGTTCATCATACGTCTGCTCGCCATCGATTTCCACTTCGCCAATGGCTTCTTCTACATCTTCCGAATCGTAGTTATTCTCGGCAATATCTGCTTGTTGAATCGCTTCTTCAACGCTGCCTTCACCTGGAATAGCTTCTAAATCTTCGATGCTTGCGATATCATCCGCTACGGCTGCTGACGCTTCGTCTTTGGCAGCTAAAGCTTCTGCTTCTAAGCGGGCAGCTTCTTTCTTGGCTTGGTAAGATGCATAGGCTTCTTCCGATTTGATGTCAATCTTACAGTTGGTTAGTCGCGCACCGAGGCGGGCATTCTGCCCTTTCTTACCAATGGCTAATGATAATTGGTATTCTGGTACAACAACAATCGCTTCGCTGCTTCCCTCTTCTTCAAAAATCACGTCTACAACTTCAGCAGGATTCATGGCATTGCGGATGAAAACTTCCTTATCATCGCTGTATTCTATAATATCCATGTTCTCGCCATTTAATTCGTAAACAATCGTTTGTACCCGTTGGCCATTTGGTCCAACACAAGTACCGACTGGGTCTACGTTTGCATCGCGCGAACGAACGGCCACCTTAGAGCGGTCGCCAGCTTCACGGGCAATACTCATAATTTCAACAACACCATCATATATTTCTGGCACCTCTTGTTCAAATAAACGACGCAAGAAATCTGGATGCGCCCGACTGACCACAATTTGCGGCCCGCGGGTTGTTTTATCAACTTTAGCTACATAAACTTTAATGCGCTGATCCATGGTGAACTGCTCACCCGGAATTTGTTCGCGTTGAGGCATAATCGCTTCAACGTTCCCTAAGTTGACATAAACGGCCCGAGCATCTTGTCGCTCAACGGTTCCTGTGAGAATTTCATCTTCATACTGAATGTATTCATTATAGACAATCTCGCGCTCTGCTTCCCGTAAGCGTTGCAGAATAACATGCTTCGCCGTTTGGGTAGCGATGCGACCGAAATCTGAAGGCGTTACTTCAAATTTAATCTTATCACCAATTTCATAAGCACGATTAATTTTCAAGGCTTCATCAAGACTAATTTCCAAGGTGCTGTCATAGTTCGTCTCAACGACTTCCTTAACGGAATAGACTTTGATGGTTCCTTCCTCCACGTCAAAATCTACTTCCACATTCTGAGCACTGTCATAATTCTTCTTATAGGCCAAGACAAGCGCAGATTCTAATGCTTCTTTGATGACGTCACGGGAGATACCTTTCTCCTCTTCCAATAAATCCATTGCTTGAACAAGTTCTTTGCTCATGTGTATTTCACCTCTAATTATTAAAATTTAATTGCCAAGCGCGCATGAGACACGGCATTTTTATCGATCGCAAGTTCCTTTATGCGACCTTTAAGGTTTACTTTTAGAATATAAGCATCCGCTTCGACACGTAAAAGCGTTCCTTCATGGAAGCTTTCCCCATGTTGTGGGACATAATAGGCGAAATGAACGTATTCACCTACAGCTCCTTCAATTGCCGCTTCATCTTTCAAGGGACGCTCAGCCCCAGGCGAAGAAACTTCTAAATAGTATGCATCTGGAAACGGATCTTCCGAAAGTTGATCTAAGGCAACACTTACGTCTTCACTAATGGCCGCACAATCATCCAGATCGATGCCACCTTCTTTATCAGCGTATACACGTAGAAACCAGTTCGGACCTTCCTTGACATATTCCATATCAACTAAATAACAATGATGCTCTTGGACAATAGGTTCAATGATTGGTTGCAAAGCTTTAACAATAGCGCTCATACTTCACCCCTTCTAAGAATAATTTCACCTAAGTATTCATCTGCAGGTATCTCTATGCATTAGAAAATTCGCATAAAAAAGAGCAAGCGAAAATCGCTCACTCCTTTCCGACTTATTCCGTTATTAATTGTAACACATCAAGCTATCGCTTGCAAGAGGCTTAGTCCACGTAACGTTTGACATGGGCAACATAGGCATCGGCTGCCCCTTGTAAGAAATCTTTCGTGCCTTCATTATTCAAATTACCGGCATCATCGAAATACTTTTGAGAGTTAGCTAATTGTACTTCAGGTTGCGGTAGCACAGGCATATTCAAGAAAGCAAGGGTTGGACGTAAGCTTTGAATAGCATTCGCTCCACTAATATTAGAAATGGAGTGGCCAATAATAATGGTTGGCTTACCGTCCCATACACTTGAACCATAAGGGCGTGAACCTACATCTAAAGCATTCTTCAATACAGCAGACGTTGAACGGTTGTATTCAGGTGTCGAGATTACAATTGCATCTTGCGCTTTGGCTTCTGCCCGAAAACTTGCATATTCAGCTGGCTCATTCTCGTCGTATTCTTCACTATATAAAGGTAAATTACCAATTTCAAGGAAAGTCACTTCGAAATCTTCTGGCAATAATTTCGTAAATTCCTCAGCCCACTTTCGCGCATATGAACCCTCTCTTAAACTTCCTACAAGTACACCAACTTTTGTCATAATTATCGTTTCCTTTCTTCAATTCATCAGCATCTTTAAACTATCTATATATTAGTTCGAAAACGAATTAATTGCAAGAAATATGCATTGCTTTGTTTAAATACGAATCATCATGCAAAGTACATATCTCCCCGTCCAGATTAAACAAGGCAAAATGCCTATTAATAAGCTAAACTCCCAAAAAATCCACCTCAATGAATCGAATGATGACTAAAGGTTAATTCGACTAGATTTTTCAACCTACATTGTATCTTGATATAAGATAAGTCAGTGTTATAAAAACCAGCACCCCCTCAGGAAATGCTGGCTACCCTTAAAATAAACTCAACTGATCCTCCTCCGGCAAGCCTTCTAATACGCCGTTTAAATCCATATATTCCATAATAGTCTTGGAAACTTTCCCACGTTTCTGCAAATCTTCTTTCGACAAGAAGCTTGCTTCTTCTCGGGCTTTAACAATTTGATCGGCGACGTTGGCACCTAAGCCAGGGATGGCCCGAAACGGTGGAATTAAAGAATCGCCATCAATTACGAAATTTCTTGCATCGGATTTCTCCAAATTCACCATTTGGAAACGATACCCCCGCTCCAGCATCTCATTAGCAATCTCCAACTCCGTTAGGAGCGTGGTTTCTTTATTGGTCGCGGTAAAGCCTTTATCGTTTATTTCCCGAATGCGCCGCTTAACCATCTCTTTCCCTTGGTAAAAGGCAGTCAAGTCAAAATCTTTAGCCCGAATTGAGAAGTAGGCCGCATAATATTGGATGGGATAGTATACCTTGAAATATGCAATCCGCAAGGCATTTAAGACGTAGGCCGCCGCGTGTGCTTTAGGGAACATGTATTTAATCTTCAAGCACGACTCAATATACCACTCAGGTACATTATGGGCACGCATCTCGGCCTGCCAATCATCAGGAATTCCCTTCCCTTTCCGGACACTTTCCATAATCTTAAAGGCGAGACCATCTTCCAAGCCATAGTGAATCAAGTTCACCATAATATCATCTCGACAACCAATCACCTCAGAGAATTCGATGACATTATTGCGAATCAAATCTTGGGCATTACCTAACCAGACGTCTGTTCCATGCGAGAGGCCGGAAATCTTAAGCAACTCAGCAAAGTTACTTGGTTTCGTCTCCGCAACCATACCACGGACGAAGTTAGTCCCGAATTCAGGTACACCCAGTGTCCCCGTTTCAGAGTAAATTTGTTCCGGTGTAACACCTAAGACTTCAGTCCCCTGGAAGATTTGCATGACCTTCTCTTCAACTGCTGGTATCTTCTGCGGATCAACCCCCGTCAAATCGAACAACATGCGAATCATAGTCGGGTCATCGTGTCCAAGAATATCAAGCTTTAATACATTATTATCTATCGAATGGAAATCAAAATGCGTCGTCTTCCACTCCGCATTATTATCGTCCGCTGGATATTGAATCGGCGTAAAGTCATACACTTCCATATTATCCGGAATAACAATAATACCGCCTGGATGCTGCCCGGTCGTCCGCTTCGCCCCTTCAATGCCATAGGCTAGACGCTCGCGTTCAGCTTGTGGCAACATCTCACCGGTATGCTCTTCATAGCCCCGCACATAGCCTAGGGCCGTCTTTTGAGCGACCGTACCGATAGTCCCAGCTCGATATACATAATCCTCACCGAAAAGCTCTTTTGTATAAGCATGAGCCCGCGCTTGATAGTCCCCAGAGAAGTTTAAATCGATATCAGGAACTTTATCCCCATAGAAGCCTAGGAAGGTTTCGAAAGGAATATCTTGCCCGTCCTTCTGCATCAGCTCACCGCATTCTGGACACGCCTTATCTGGCAAATCATAACCTGAACCATACTCACCTTCCGTAAAGAATTCATTATGGTGGCACTTTTGGCAATAATAATGAGGGGCTAGCGGGTTAACTTCTGTAATCCCGGTTAAGGTCGCGACCAAGCTTGAACCTACTGAGCCCCGCGAACCAACTAAGTAGCCATCTTCATTACTTTTTAAGACCAGCTTCTGTGAAATTAAATAGATTACAGCAAATCCATTCGAGATAATACTGGTCAATTCCTTTTCCAAGCGTTCTTCAATCAAGGTCGGCAGCGGATTGCCGTACATTTCATGGGCCTTGCCATAAGTCATCGCTTTAATTTCCTCTTCAGCCCCTTCAATAATCGGGGTATATAAGTCTTTCTTAATTACTTCGATCTCTTCGATGCTGTCAGCGATTTTCAAAGAATTCTCCACAACTAAGGTATAGGCTTCTTGCTCACCTAAAAAGGCAAATTCTGCCAACATCTCATCCGTTGTACGGAAATGAGCTGGCGCAAGATTGAGCTTACGGTTAGCATTGGCTTTCATAGAGCGTAAAAGTACTTCCCGGTAAATTTGGTCCTTCGGATCAATGTAGTGCACATCACCCGTTGCGACCACTGTCTTGCCAGTTTCTTCACCGAGGCGCACCATATCACGCATAATCTCTTCCAAAGTGGCCTCATCACGAATCACTTCATCAGCAATTAACGTTTGGTATATTGCTTTGGGTTGCAATTCAATATAATCATAGAAATCAACTAGATCGCGTGCTTCATCGTAACCTTTCTGCATCATCGCGGTAAACACTTCACCCTCAGCACAGGCAGTCCCAACGAGCAAGCCCTCCCGGTATTTCTTCAGGAGACTGCGTGGCACCCGAGGCGTGCGGTAAAAGTAATTTACATTCGCTTCGGAGACAATCTTAAAGAGATTCTTTAAGCCGATTTGGGTTTGAACTAATAAGGTCGCATGCATAGGCCGGCCTTGCTGGTAGCTATCGTTCTGGCCCATTTGTTGGTTTAAATCCTGATGTTCGACCATCCCATACATTTCCTTAGCTTGGGCAAGCATCTTAAAGAGAATATAACCGGTCGTTTCTGAGTCATAGATGGCCCGGTGGTGTTGTTCAAGCGTAATATTATAACGCTTAGCTAATACGCCTAAACCATGCGTTTTGAACTCTGGATTAACCGTTCGTGATAGTTCCAAGGTATCAATCACCGGCGCATCAGTTGGCTCTAGGCCCACTTTCTGATAGCCCTTATTAATAAAGCCCATGTCAAAGCTAGCATTATGCGCTACAAGAATACATCCCTCACAAAAGGCCTTAAAATCTGTCATCACCGACTTTAAGTCTGGAGCATCTTTGAGCATGTCATCTGTAATACTCGTTAGCTCGGTAATAAAGGAAGAGAGTGGGCGATCGATATGAACGAAACGCTCGAAGCGATCGATGACCTCCCCTTCCTTCATCTTCACCCCGGCAAGTTCTATAATATCATCATATACATTGGATAAACCTGTCGTCTCCACATCAAATACAACGTAAGTAGCATCTTTCAAGGGGATGGCCGCTTCGTTATATGCCACCGGCTCGCCATCATTCACCAAGTAAATTTCACAGCCATAAATGACTTTAATCCCCAACTGCTTACTCATGTTAAAAGCTTCCGGAAAGGCTTGCACGCCAGCATGATCGGTAATCGCTACAGCCGGATGGCCCCAAGCAGCCGCTTGTTTAATAATATCCGCTGCAGAATTGGTCGCATCTAATTGGCTCATTTGCGTATGGGCATGCAATTCAACTCGGCGTTCGCCTTCTGGTGCCTTATCATAGCGGACGTATTTGGGAGCGATATTGCGCATACTTCTTGGCCGGAAATATAATTCCGACGTATAATTATCCGGCACCATATCGCCTTCCATACGTACCCAGTCGCCCTTGTTGTATAAATCGAAGGAAGTCGCCTTAATTCTGCGTCCTGAAATAAGTTTAACTGTTACGGAACTCGTGTAATCGGTCACCCCTAGGATCATGAGTAGGTTGCCGCCCCGTAATTCCTTGACTTCTTTAGAGAAGACATAACCTTCGATTACTTGCTTGAATTGATTATCTTCCAATTCCTTCATAGGAGTTGGACTTGTCGGTGGTATATCCTTGCCGATGGGCTCCACATCTGAAGCCTGTTCCATTTCGGCTCGAGCTTGTTGTTCCTGGCGCTCTTCTTGCTGGCGCAAGGCTTCTAAAAGGCTCGCCTCATCTTCCTGACTTTTGCGCTCATTAATCGTACTTTCTTCAAGCGACCGCAATGCTTCATCGACATAATATTCCAAGCTTAAATTCTCGATACCCATTTGCTTCAAGCGCATTTGGAGTATTTCATGGTATTTACCTTGGACCATCTCGACGGATTGGGGACTAGACAAGCCAATACTTACCTTACCTACCTCATAATGAAATTGTGCATTCTCCATACATGCCTTAACAAAAGGCTTCTCATCTGATAGGCGACGCACCACCGCAGCAAAGTAATTTTCGATATCTGCTTCATCCAGCTCTAATTGGTCAAATTGCCACCAAACTTCTATCTCTGCAATGTCTTTAAAAGCATTAACGATTTGCTTTTGGAAGATTTCGTAAGCATCCGGATAAATGCGTTCAGGCCGATTGAAATAGAAGACCCATCGCTTGGAATTGACAAGAATATCCACATGGTCAACCTCCACATCACTTAAATGTGCGCGAATATCTTCATTATGTAATTGAATCTGGTCAAGTAAATAAACGAACAAATCCCGCTGATCTGCCATATACAGACTCCTTTCTAGATAATTTCTAATGAATGTTATGGATAAACTTATATGTATCCCTGTGTCTTAGCGCGCAGGAGCTACTCCTTTTAAAGAACAGCATTCCTACAGAACTTTAAATATTTCTTCATCCATCCTAGTCTAAAAGAAAACAGAAAGGATGTCCACCAACGAATTGATGAAACATCCTCTAATGATCAGTCTGTCCTGCAAGAATTCAAGTTATTTGCCCCAAGCCCATTTAACTAAAAATGGGCTAACTAGAATAAACGGGTAATATCATTCCACGTAACAGCTAGCATTAGCAATACGAGAATCGCCACCCCTACAATGGTGATGATTCCTTCCACTTCCTGACTCACTGGCTTACCGCGAATGCCTTCAATCACATTCGACACAAGCTTACCGCCATCTAAGGCAGGGAGAGGGAATAAGTTGACAATACCTAAATTCGCACTTAAGTAGGCCATTAGTTGTAGAATCGCAATGAAGCCATAGTCAACAACTTCACCGGTCATTTGGGCCATAGCAACTGGACCCCCAAGCATATTGAGATTAAAGTCACGGAAGATTAAATGATATAAGGCGCTCACGACACCAGTCATAATCGCCCAGGTTTCAGTAAAGCCGTATTTCACCCGGTCAAAGAAACCGGTTCTTTGAGGGCGCACGATGCCAATCGCACCACTGACTTCACCGGTTTGCTCATGACTTACAGAATCTACTTGAACGCTTTGGTCAAAGGCTTGGCCATCACGTTCAACCTGGAAGTTCACCGCTTCACCTGGATGACGCGCAATTTCGGTCGATAATTCCTGCCAATTACTAACCTCCACACCATCAACGGCTAGAATGCGGTCGCCCGTTTGTAAACCTGCTTCAATCGCTGGCATATCTTCAATTAATTCACCGACTACATTCTCATTCGTTGGAATCCCCGGTAAAAGAAAGCCAACAAGCATAAAGACAAGGACAGATAGGATGAAATTATTCATCGGCCCCGCGAAATTGGTCATCATTTTGCGAGAGACGCTGGCACTTTCATAGCGCGACTCAATCGGTGCTACAGGGACAAGCGTACCATCTTGTTCTTTAATTTGGGCTGTCTTAGATACAGAGTAACGGGTTAAAGTATCCGAGCCCATCGGGAAGCCTTCAATAATCATCTCTTCCGCCAAATCGGCATAGTCCACTCGAACAGGCAAAGCTTCGTAATCGCCATCTTCTGTGAGATCTATCAAATACACCTGATCATTCTCATCAATAAATAGAGTTACTTCCATACCTGGTTCTAATTCATCTTCTTCATTCAAACCAGCCAAACGCACATAGCCTCCCAGTGGCAACATCCTAACGGTATAAGTTGTCCCATCTTTGCCTTGATGTCCGAATAATTTGGGACCCATGCCGAGGGAGAATTCTCGAACGAGAATGCCAGCCTTACGGGCGAAATAATAATGCCCAAATTCATGAAAGACAACAATGGCAGAGAATACAAACAGAAAAGTAATAATTGTCTTCATCACTCAAATCCTATCTAAATAAATTCAACCAAATCATAAATAGAAAACTCGTAAAAATAGTGCTATCAAAACGATCGAGCACTCCACCGTGACCCGGTAAAAAATTGCCCGAATCTTTAACTTTGAAGTGGCGTTTATAAGCAGATTCAACCAAATCACCCAGTTGCCCTGTAATCGCCATCGATAAAGTAACAATCCAAACACTATTAATCGAACCTAAATTAGGGTCAATAAGGTAAATATACAGACTTCCAACCACTAAAGCAAGCAAGGTCCCTCCGAAGAAGCCTTCCCAAGTCTTATTAGGACTCACCTGCGGCGCCATCTGTCGCTTGCCGAAACGTCGCCCAAATAAATAGGCGCCAATATCGGTCGACCAGATAACAATGAATTGATAAATAATCGTCTCCAGACCCATATCGCGAATTTCAATCAAGAAACGAAAGCCAAAGCCTATATAAATCGCACCAAACATTAATAGCGCGGCATCTTCAATATCAAAGCTTTCGTGTTGAAATACCGTTATCACCAGGAGAATAATTGCAATAATATAATAGATAATTTCCACATTCATCCCTGCAAGGAAACCTGGGAAGTAACGCGCTGGAATTAACACAGAAGCCAAACCTACGGAAGATAATACCCCAATGTGACTTTTATAGTTAATTCCCTTCATGGCCGCTAACTCCGCCAGACCCAGAATTCCAAGCACCAACATACAAAAAGCAAAATATCCGCCACCTAAATAAATTAACGGCAGAAAGACAGCGAGCCCCATTAAGGCCCCCAAAACTCGTTCTTTCATATCCGTCTCCTAACTCGTTTCATCTAATTTGCCGAAGCGTCGATTTCTTCGATTATATTCAATAATCGCCTCGTCCAATGCATCGCCGTCGAAGTCCGGCCAATACGAATCAGTGAAATAAAATTCACTGTAGGCAAGTTGCCATGGCAGGAAATTACTCGTCCGCAATTCACCACTGGTGCGGATCATTAAATCCACCTGGGCTAGTTCACCGAACTTACCCGTCATCAAATGCGCCTGCACCACATCTTCATTTATCTCATCCGGCTGAAGGGTACCCGCTTTAATCTGCTCAGCAATTTGACGAACTGCATAAGTAATTTCTTGATGGCCCCCATAATTAATGGCGAAATTTAAGATTAGTCCTGTATTATCCTTCGTCTTCTCCAATACCTCATGTAAGATACCATGGGTGCTTTCAGGCAGATTGGCGTAATCACCGATGACTTCCACTTTAACATTGTTCTCCATAATTTGTGGTAAGAAGCTATTGAAGAACTCCTTCGGTAAATTCATTAAATAATTAACTTCTTGTTCAGGACGTCCCCAATTCTCAGTCGAGAAAGCGTACAGCGTCAGCATCTTAATGCCTCGTTGGTGGGCGCGGATGGTAACTTTCTTGATGGCTTCAACACCATTCTTATGCCCGTATACTCGTGGCATCATCCGTCTCTTCGCCCAACGGCCATTCCCATCCATTATGATAGCAATGTGCTGAGGAATTTCTAATTGGTCTTTCTCCATAAATACTCACTCCTTGTATGAGTCATAACTTCGTCTATTATAGCAAATAAACTAATCGATGTATAAACAATCTAAGAAAAACATAGAATTATTTAAAGCCGTAAATTTCCGCTATTTTATACAAAGCAAGAAATAAGGCTCTTTGTCAAATAGGGTTGATGAGTAAATTTAAGGTCAAGCGACTAAATTTGTTGCTTGATCTTTTTCTTTGTTCTTAGGTTCATAAAGTCGGCACATGAGTAATATTCTGTCTCTAAAATGACTGAAGTTTCTGTAACCATAACCATTGCGTTTGAGTAGTTTAATCTTATTATTAATCCCTTCGATAGGACCATTACTAAGGCCTGCATGTGTGAGTGTGTTATGGATATATTCCCCATACTTTCTGAACGTCCTTAATACACGCCTTAAGCCTTTTGAAAGTGTCATGGACCGGCTTTGTGCCAAAATCTCTTGATATCGTTGCCAGTTCCTATCCCTTAAGGCATCGCCCAATTGATGCACCATTTGATAGGTATCCTTCAAGACGTCGTCGTGCTGAATGAGATAGTCCACAATGCTACGAGTATTGGTTAACCAATCAAACAGTGGGAAGCGATGGTATTCAGTAGACATTAAGTCGCTTTTTGGTTTGAGTATTAATTTCCAATAACGCTTAAGTTTATTATAGAGTCTTGAATCTTTATAACGAACCTCGTTCATGTAACGAATTCGTGTCCGATCTAATTCGCGATTTAAGGCTTGAATTAAATGGAACGGATCAAGAATAATCTTTGCATTTGGAAACCATCGCTTTGCCAGGTGCATGTATGGTTCGTACATATCTATCGTAATGGTTTGAACTTGGTAACGTGCTTGGCGACTAAACCTTGAGAAATAAGCACTGAGTGAGTGTGTTTTTCTGTCTTCGACCACATCTACGATTTTATGTGACAGTGTATCACAACAGATGAAGCTCATCGCTGCTTTAACCGACTTAACGCTTTTAAATTCATCAAAGGATAGATGCTTAGGCAACTGTTCAGTGGACCGTATTCGAATAGCTCGAGCGGTTTCATGAATCACCCGTCGGACTGTATTTGGTGATACAAAAGTATCTTTGGCGATATCTGTTTCACAAGTGACTCTTGTGGCGCGGTCCATAATCTGTTGTTTGACTTGATTCGTAATATAGCAGTCAGGATTAACGATGGATGTCTTCGCTGTAAATGACCGCCCACAGGCTTTGCATAAAAAGCGTTGCTTAGCTAGGATTAAGTAAGCAGGTAAGCCTGATTTGGCTGTTAATGTCAGACGAGAGGAGCGTTTTCCATTACTGACAATGACATAATCATTATTGGCAATGCCACAATGAGGACAAGCCTCCGGTTTATATGCCAATGTTCCTCGATAAAAGAGCGATGTTCGCCCTTTGAATTCTATCTCTTCACAATAATCCATATCGATTTCAATGTTTTTGTCTTTTAATTGGAAGGTTTTTTCGATAAAATGATTCATACGTAGATGTTCTCCTTTATTATTGGGTCAACTTTAATATTAAAGAACATCTGCGTTTTTTGCACTTAAAAACGGTCGAGAAATTTCCATCAACCGTATTTATTTTAGAACCGAAATAAACATAAATAATTTACTCCATCATGCAAAAGATACATTAACCACTAGCCCAAATATCACTCACCCGCACATTTCATTAAAAAAGAGCCTAGAAGCAATGCCTTTGCTTCTAAGCTCTGGGGATGGCTTAATTATTTCCGACAGTTTGCCCTGCAATCCGACCGAAGGTGATAATATCGGTAATCGCATTACCACCAAGGCGGTTAACCCCGTGGATGACCCCCGTTAATTCACCAGCGGCATACAAGCCTTCAATTGGCTCGCCATCTGTATTGAGTACTTCAGCCTTTCCGTTAATGACTAAGCCACCCATAGTATGATGAATCGATGGCTTACATTTCATCAAGTAGTAACGTCCTTCATCCATATTGACTAAGCCTTTACGGTGATTGAAGTCTTTATCTTCTCCCGTTTCAGCATATTCCGCAACTTTCTCTAAGGTAGCTTTTAAGTTATCTACTGGAATATCAAAGGCTTCAGCTACCTCTTCAATCGAATCTGCTTCTACCAAGAGGCCACGCTCAAGTAAGCTTTCATACTCAGCTTGGTGTAATTCTTTCGAGTTTGAAACTTGGTCCAATGCATCGTTCCATAACTGATAAGCATATCCACCAGTCTGAGCTAAGATAGCTTGGGAGATAACATCGCGACGTTCTAATTCCTCAACGAAACGTTCGCCTTCTTGATTAATCAGAATCGCCCCATCGAAACGAGTATCTGCTAAAAGTGAAATGCGTCCTGTTTCCGGATCCGCGACTGGATATGTTTGGATATATTCCATATTCATCAAGTCTGCTCCAACTGCTTCGGCCATAACAATCCCATCACCTTGTGAACCTGGGCTGACTGTTTCTAAGTAGCGGTCATCATATTCTTGGTTGTATTTCACCCGTAATTCTTCATTGGCTCCGAAACCTCCGGTAGTAAGGATAACCCCGTCTTTAGCCAAGAAGTCTTGAAAACCATCTTTGGTATTGGCCTTCACACCAATGATGCGGTCCGACTCATCTTGCAGTAATTCTTCCGCGCCCGCTTCAGTAATCACATCAATCCCTAATTGATCAGCTTTTGCTTGGAATTTAGTAATTATCTCTTGACCTGTGTGGCCTAGAGGAATAAGAGCTCTTTCCACCGAATGTCCACCGAAATAGAATAGTTGATCGTCGTAGAATTCTACGTTAATCTCATCTCGAAGCCATTCAGCTGATTCAAGCGCACTTTCTGCCATTAATTGCACCAGCTCAGGTACCCCTTTATCTTCGCCGCTCTTCACCGTGTCTTCATAGTATAACTCCACACTGTCTTCGATACCCAGTGTTTCTTGGACCCAGTTACCTGGCGCGTTCATCTCGCCCCCACTGATAAGTGTATTCCCTCCGACAATCGGTAATTTCTCAAGCAAAATAACTGATTTACCAGCTGTAGCAGCTTCAATGGCAGCACTGAAACCTGCACCACCTGAACCAACTACCACAACATCATATTCTTGCGCTGCTAATTCATCCGAAGCATCGCCTTCTGCTTCATCCTCAGTAGAGACGGCAACCAAAGTTATGCCGGCTGCTTTTATGGCTTCTTCAACAGCAGTAATCAATGCCTCGCTCGACTGGGTTGAGCCCGTTACCACATCCACATCGATAGAATTTCGCGCGATAATTTCTTCTTTTAATCCTGTAAAGACAGGTTCAGCTAAGGTCTCATTCTCCTGTTCTTCCAGAATTTCAATACCAGTAATTCGATTTCCTTCGAAACTTACCTCAACTTTTACCTCGCCATGGGCTCCTGTCCCAGACCCTTCGGCCGTCACGGTCTCTGCTAGTACACTCGCTCCTGGAGCAGCAAGCGAACAAATTAATGCGCTACTTAAGACCGTCTTAAGAAACTTCTTCAACATCTAGTATCCTCCTTGTTCATTATATCACAAATAGTCTAACATAAGAGGAAAGTCTATGTAATATTATGTAAGTAAAATTAATCATAAATATACTTACATAGACGAAAAAACCACAATAAACTCAATAAATCTAAGCTTATCGTGGTTATTTCTTTGAAGATTAATCATTCATGATTTCATCTTGCTTCGCTTTCGTAATCTCTTCAATTTCAGCGATCGCTTTATCAGTCTCAGTTTGAATATCTTTCTCATATTGACGTACGTCGTCTTCTGTTAACTCATTATTCTTCTCGAGTTTCTTCGCTTCATCAATCATATCACGACGAATGTTACGCACACTGACTTTGGCATTCTCTTGCTCAGCGTTGACGACTTTCGTTAACTCCTCCCGGCGCTCTTTCGTTAAGGCTGGGATAACTAAGCGAATCACTTCGCCATCATTGTTCGGAGTAATACCAATATCGCTCGTTTGAATCGCTTTCTCAATATCGCCTAAGCTACCTTTATCATAAGGCGAAATCACAAGCATGCGTGCTTCTGGAATGGTGATACTGGCCAGTTGATTTAAAGGTGTAGGTACACCGTAATATAATACACTTACACGGTCAAGAATACTTGCATTCGCACGACCGGCACGAATTGTTGAAACTTCACGTTGGTATGCTTCAATCGATTTCTTCATTCGATCGCGCGTAGTTGGGATTAAATTTCCTGGTGTCATAATGAATCCTCCTGCTAATCTAATTAATCTTAGTATACCACAGCTTATGGAAATAAAAAATTATTATTTGTCGCTATCTTGTGTATCATACTTGGCAAGAACGGTCGTACCGATGTTCTCTCCGAGAACCACTCGTTTAATATTGCCAGGTTCATTTAGATTGAATACAACTAATGGAATATCATTATCCATACTTAAAGAGCTGGCAGTTGAATCCATAACCTTCAAGCCTTTAGCAATCACATCTAAATGGGTCAATTCATCAAATTTCTTCGCTTCAACGTTAATCGACGGATCGGAGTCATAAACTCCATCCACATTATTCTTGGCCATTAAGATCACATCCGCATTAATCTCTGCAGCCCGTAAGGCAGCCGTTGTATCCGTGGTAAAGTAAGGATTACCTGTACCCCCGGCGAAAATCACAACCCGGCTTTTCTCTAAATGACGAATAGCTTTGCGACGAATATAAGGCTCAGCAATTTGACGCATTTCAATGGATGTTTGTACCCGGGTTGGCACGTCATTATTCTCCAGAACATCTTGTAAGGCCAAAGCATTCATCACAGTAGCCAACATGCCCATATAATCGGCTTGCGCCCGTTCCATACCCATCTCTTCACCAATTTGCCCACGCCAAATATTACCGCCACCTACGATAATCGCAATTTCAACACCAAGTTCGTAGATTTCTTTAATCTCCTGGACCATAACATCAATCGTCGCTGGATCGATACCGTAGCCCTTCTCTCCTGCAATTGCCTCACCACTTAATTTCAAGACAACGCGCTCATATTTCGGTTGAACCATCTTTCTCCCTCTTTCTCACAAAAAGCCCCAGTCACCTGGGGCTTCATCTAACTTGTGCAATGATTAGATATTCATTTGTGAAGCTACTTCATCCGCAAAGTTTTCTTCGCGTTTCTCGATACCTTCACCTACAGCGAAGCGAACAAAGTTTTCTACCTCACCACCCGCTTGTTTCACGTATTGGCTAACTGTTACGTCACCATCTTTAACAAATGGTTGCTCTGTTAAGCTGATTTCAGCCAAGAATTTCTGCATACGGCCTTTAATCATCTTCTCAACGATATTTTCTGGCTTACCTTCGTTTAAAGCAATTTCTTTCTGGATGGCTTCTTCTTTCTCGATAACATCTTGAGGTACTTGTTCAGGGCTTACGTATTGTGGGTTAATTGCAGCGATGTGCATAGCAACGTCACGCGCAACCGTTTCATCAGATGAATTAGCAATTTTTACAAGAACTGAGATTAAACCACCATTATGTTGGTATACACCAAATACATCGCCGTCTTCTTTCGTTAATACTTCGAAACGACGGAATGAGATTTTCTCACCAATCTTGTTTGTTGCTTCAAGTACAAGGTCACTAATTGATTGACCATCTACTTCAATAGCATTTGCTTCATCCATGTCTGCTGGTTTGTTTTCAGCAACTGCCTTAACGATTGTTTGAACGTAGTTTTGGAATTGTTCGTTTTTGGCAACGAAGTCTGTTTCAGAGTTTACTTCCACGATAGCAGCAGTGTTACCATCAACATAAGTTGCAGTTAAACCTTCTGCAGCGATGCGGTCTGCTTTCTTAGCAGCTTTCGCTAAACCTTTCTCGCGAAGGAAGTCAACGGCTTTATCCATATCTCCGTCTACTTCGACTAACGCTTTCTTCGCGTCCATCATTCCAACACCTGTCATTTCACGTAATTCTTTTACTTGTTGTGCACTAATCTTAGCCATGAAAAGCCTCCTTTTTGATAAAAAAGCTAACTTAACACAGGACCTAGGTCTGAGCCTGTGGATTATACCTGAATTAAGCTAGCATTTAGATTACTTAAACAAATGATTATTCAGCTGAAGTTGCTTCTTCGTTTGCTTCGGCTGCTTCACTATCATCGAATAGGTTATCGAAGAATTCTTTATCCGATTGTTCTTCTGAGCCTGTGTCTTGGCTTTGACCTTGGTTACCTTCAATAATAGCATCTGCCATTGCTGTTGTAATTAATTTAATTGCACGAATGGCATCGTCGTTTGATGGAATAACGTAATCCACTTCGTCTGGATCACAGTTCGTATCAACCATTGCGACAACTGGGATGTTCAATTTGTGTGCTTCTTGGATTGCAATATGCTCTTTGCGTGGGTCAACGATATAGATGATGTCTGGGATACGTGGCATATCTTTGATACCGCCCAAGTTCTGTTCTAAACGGTCCCACTCTTTACGTAATTGTAGGACTTCTTTCTTAGGTAGTACGTCAAATGTTCCATCTTCTTCCATTTTCTCGATGGCTTTCAAGCGACGGATACTTGCTTGGATTGTTTCCCAGTTCGTTAATAAGCCACCTAACCAGCGATGGTTGATGTAGAATTGACCAGCACGTTTCGCTTGTTCTTCAACAGATTGTTGTGCTTGTTTCTTAGTTCCAACGAACAAAGTAATCGCACCGTTTGCTGACTCATCGCGTACAAAGTTGTAGGCATCGTCAACAAGTTTCACTGTTTTTTGTAGGTCGATGATGTAAATACCATTACGCTCTGTAAAGATATATTTCTTCATCTTAGGATTCCAACGACGTGTTTGGTGACCGAAGTGGACACCTGCTTCAAGCAATTGCTTCATAGAAATTACTGACATATTCAATTCCTCCATTTGGTTTTTCCTCCGTTTGTGTCGGTTACCTACTAGACTCCCGAGAGAAAGCACCCTAGTAGGTATCTACAAACGTGTGTTTTGGTTTAATACCGTATGTTATCATACATGATTTATTCGCTGAATGCAAGGTCATTTGCCACATAAATGTCTAAAGCCGTGGATTCTTAGGGAATTCTCATCTAGGGAAAACTCCCGCGATAACACCACCTCTTTCTTGCGTTATTATAATCCTTCGCTTTTGCCGGGTAAAGAAGGATGCAATAACTTAAATATAGGTTAAGTCATCGTGAAGGCACTCTTGTAAAGTCCATGCAAATAATCGCCTAAATTTAACAAAATATGGTAAACTTACCTTACATCAATCTTACTCTCAGAAAGGAAGCCTCCCATGGTCCACTCCAGTATTCAACGCTATATTGAAGCCACCACTCAAGACTCTTGGCACGAACGTCCTTTTGGCGAAGTGGATGCTCTAATTCTAACAGATTTAGCCTACTTGACTTTCGAAGCGAGTAATCTATGGCAGAAGCACCAAAGCGAGGGTGTAACCCTCTACGAGCTACATGAGCTTGTAGACTGGCAGCGGCTACAAGAAACCAATCCTTTCTTGAATGTTGACCAGCGTCTGGTACTTCTGAAGGCTGCCAGTCAAAGTCTTCGCTTTGCACCCATTGAGCTTATTTCCGTGAAGCAACATATTCAACAAGATGCAATCGAACAATTCTGCCTGATGACTTACCGCATTACTGAAGCAAGCGACGTACAGTACATTTATGCCTTCCGGGGGACGGATGATTCGCTAATCGGCTGGCTGGAAGACCTATTGCTTTTCAACGAAGAACCGGCGGCAGCACAAACTTCCTCAGCGCACGCCTTAGAAGCCCACGCTGGGACTTGGAGCGGCCCATTTGTTATCTGCGGCCATTCCAAGGGGGCTAATTTGGCGATGTATGCTGCCCAATGGGCCGACTACCCACTAACCAACTTGCGGGGTTTGTATTTTTTCGATGGGCCGAGTTTGCCTGAAAGTCTGGTCCAGCCTGTAAAGCAAAAGTTTCTTACCAATGTGCTACATTATTTCGTGCCTGAATACACTATCTTTGGGCTGCTCGGAGATTACCCGATTAAGCCAACGATTGTTAAGGGTGACGGGATGGGCCTGTACGTTCACAATTTATATCAATGGCATGTGGCAGATTTCGCTTTAGAGCGCGCCGAGCAGTTTAGTAGCCTAAGCCGGATTATCAGCCAGGGCTTTGACCTCGTCCTTGAGCAAACGAATCCTGAGCGCTTATTGGCCTTTGTGACCGCCTTACGCGATCTATTCAATGACGCTCAAGTCACCTCACTGAACGAATTCTCCCAGAATACTATCCAAACCCTTAATAATTTACTGACGAGCTACCGGCAACTCCCTCAGCAAACGAAAAATTTATTCCGCGAAGTTGGCGGAGACGCCAGTCGGCTGATCCGCACGATTGCCGATACTTATAGTAGCGAATTGGATCGCCTCCCCCGCTACCAAATGGACCCATTGTCCCGGATGTTCTATGATTTCTTACGGATGCACCAAGGACGGACCAGTGTATCCGAACAAATTCAACGGCTTATTAGCCGCGGCAGTGAGTTAAGAAAGTAACCGCCATCGGCACAACTCGAATAATATGCCTAAAATCATCGCACTCAAGTATACACATATAAATTAGCCCCATAAGAACCGACTTAACACAGTTCTTATGGGGCTATTTAACATAGTTCTCTCAACAATCTTGCTGATCCTGCCGTAAAGCAACTGGTTTATCCAGGATCTCCTTTAAGACCATCGCTTGGCGCCAGGAATAGCTATTAGGCTGTCTGACTGGTAATTCTTTCTGGCTTTGTTCTGCCCTTCGCTCTACTTGAATGGTGAATTCCTGCTGAAGGGCTGAAATACTTTCATCAATGACTAAATCACTGAGAACTTCTGCAGACTTCGCTTGCGCTTGCCTTTGATGAGTTCTTGGCATCGCCTTTGCTCGCTCATCAAGCCTTGCGTTGCTTCCTTGAGCCAGCCTCGCTTTCTTCGACTCAATATCTTCCGCAAGACTTACCGGCGATAATGGAGCCTTTGCTTTTTTAGCATCTTTGCGCTTAGAACGTTGCTTATGGACATTTCGTCGCTTGGTTTCCGGTTTACCAAATGCTAGAAGGTCTTTTGGCGCTCGTTCGATTCGGTCTTGCTTAAGTTTGGGTGATTCTTGGGTCTTTGCTTCCATAGATGTGGTTTTATCTTTCGTTTCTGCTTTATTCTTAAGCCTGGCAGAAGAGAACAGAAATAGCCACACCAGAAGAATGATTATTTCCATCTTTTATCAACTCGGTTCTGTTGAATTATTAGTCTTGCCTTCACCGGCAATCGCATCGCGCATACTTGTATCCGATTCAATGTTGCGTAATTTATAGTAGTCCATGACGCCTAAATTTCCTTGGCGGAAGGCTTCAGCAATAGCCAGCGGTACTTGCGACTCTGATTCAACAACTTTCGCACGCATACGTTGAACTTCTGCGAGCATCTCTTGTTCCTCCGCGACCGCAAAGGCACGGCGTTCCTCGGCTTTTGCTTGGGCCACATTCTTATCTGCCACGGCTTGGTCAGCTTGTAATTTCGCCCCAATGTTACGTCCGACATCCACGTCTGCGATGTCAATCGACAAAATTTCAAATGCTGTGCCCGAATCTAGCCCCTTCCGCAAAATCGTTTGGGAAATCGCATCCGGGTTTTCCAAGACAACCGAATGGGTTTCTGAACTACCAACGGTGGTTACAATCCCTTCACCAACCCGGGCAATAATGGTCTCTTCTCCGGCCCCACCTACGAGGCGCTCAATATTAGCCCGGACCGTCACCTTGGCCTTAGCCATGACTTCAATCCCATTCATGGCTACACCCGCAATAACCGGGGTCTCAATTACTTTCGGATTAACCGACACTTGGACTGCCTCAAATACGTCCCGGCCTGCCAAATCAATGGCCGCCGCCTGCTCGAATTCAAGGTCGATATTGGCGCGCTGGGCCGCAATTAAAGCGTCCACAACGAGATTGACATTGCCACCTGCAAGATGGTGGGCTTCTAACTGGTTCGTATCAAGAATTAGCCCGGCCTTCGTTGCTTTAATCAGTGGCTGAACGATTGCTGAAGGGGTTACCCGGCGCAAACGCATGCCCACTAAATTACCAATTGATACTTTCGCTCCAGAGAAATAGGCTGTAATCCACAAGCCTACCGGCACAAAGCGGAAGAATAGTATAAGTAGAATAAAGATAATCACAGCAATAATACCGATAGCGACAAATGATTCAGGGTTAGCTTGCAATAGAATTGGTGTATTACCCATTTTGAACACTCCTTACGTAAATAGATCCCTGGCTGACACGTTGGACTTGGATGGTACTTCCTTGTGCAATAAATGCTTCTATACTATTAACTTGATAGGCTTGTCCGGCAAATTCCCCACGGCCGACCGGCCTTAAGTCGGTTATAGCAATCCCTATTTGGCCTGTTAAATCTGAGTAATCGCGGTGGCTTTGGTAACCCGATTGCTCATCGAGTGCTGTCTCGAGAACTAGGCCCGGACCAATATTCACGGTCTTATCAGCCCTAATGAACAACCAGCCTAAGGCAACTATCACGACCAGTCCGCCTAAGAGCAGTAATATAATTTGTTCAATCGTTTGGCCATTGAGGAAGAGGGAGGCCATTAAAGCTGCCAAGCCTAGAAGTCCGAGTATGCCGAAGTCTGGTATATACAATTCTGCGATAATTAAGATAATACCGAGAACGAATATGAGAAATAAAAGTAAAGTCCCCTGACTTACATAGAAGAAGCCGGCAAATGTCAGGGCTGAGGCTAGGAACCAGAGCCATTTGCGCTGCAGAAACACACCACAAACTACAAAGGCTAGGCCAATAAACATGAGTGCGTATAACATAAACTCACCTCTTTCTAGTCTTTTGCATACAGTTCATCTATATCCATTATACATATATGCGGCAAAGATTTATAGCAATATTATGGAATTTACGCGAATTCATAGCTAAATTTCATAGACATTCTATCCTTTATCATCACAAAAACGCACATCCTGTTCTTTGAGAATGTGCGTTCATCATTAAGCTTCGTGGAAACGATGGTTACGATCCTCGTCTGCTTGGTGTTTCACTTCTTCACGCAAGGCAACATCATTTCGAATGAGGCGATAAACAGCCGATGACAGTGGTACTCCCATTAACATACCAGGGATTCCCCAGAGGCCGCCCCCGACCGTTACCGCTGCAAGAACCCAAATACCAGGTAGTCCAATAGAGTCTCCAACAACCCGAGGATAAATCAAGTTTCCTTCAATTTGCTGGACGACGACGATAAAGACAATAAACAGTAAACCTTGCAGCGGATTTTGCACCGCAATCAGTACGAAACCGACTGCACCGGATAAGTATGCCCCTACAATTGGGATTAAAGCAGTAACCCCCGTCAAGGCACCAATCATGGCTGCATATGGGAAGCGGAAGATAAACATACCAATCGCAACCATAGCCCCTAAAATAAAGGCTTCAATCACTTCGCCTGTAATAAAGCTATGGAATGATTGATCAAAGATTTGTAAGACATACATTAACAGATTATGCCCTTTCACTGGTAAATACGCTTGTGACAAACGGCGGAATTGCTGGCCAAAGCGTTCCTTCCCGAGTAGAATATATAGGGCGAAAATAAGCGACAAGAAGATATTAATCACAAAGGAAAGGACAGACGATACTGTTGATACCGTGGTGCCAATCACATTAGATGTTAAGCCGTTCAAGAAGTTCAAGATGCGGCGGGTTATCGCCTCAACATTCAAGGAGTCCAAATTGACGTAATCATCGAGGAATGGCCACAATTTTTCGCTCTCATGTATCAAGTATTCAATCGATTGACCAATCATTGGCAGTACTTTGATGATTTCTTGGATAACAGAAATAATTTGGGGAATGATCAAATACAATACGAAGGAAATAACTGCCACAATAACAATAAGGGCAAGAAGAATGGCTACAGGTCGCCTGGTTGCATTCGCCAATTTACTTTCAGCATTCGGATACAAATACCGCTCAAAGAGATTCATCAGAATATTTAAGACGTAAGCTATACACGCGCCGATAACCAAAGGCTTGGCAACGATCCAAATATACTCTAATAATTGCAGTATATTCTTGTAATTCATAATAACAATAACGGCAATTGCGCCGATGAGAAGATATTTCCCAATCAAGCGATCTAATTGCTTCCAGTTGGACAAACAGACCAACTCCCTTCTTTCAACTGATGTCAATTTTAGCATCTATTTCCTATTAATGGAATCAAAATTTGCCATTGCATAGAATTATCTTTTTTTGCACGGATTAGTTCAATGGTATTAGTTCGTAACTTTGATAACTAGCCATCATTCGCTAAGTCCATTGATATTAGTCCTTGGTTATTGACGTTTCAATCTAGTTATATTATTTCAATTTTATAATAAATTATAGTACTTTTATACTATGAACAAAGTTGGATAGTTCTCTTAAAGGAGGTATCAGATAGCGTACCGTGAAAGTGTCGAAGCGTTACTTGAGGAATATGATGTAAATATGGATGAAGGTTTGAGCCAAGAGGAAGTCGAGCAACGCCTAGAAGAATACGGGGAGAATGTGTTAGATGAACAGGAAGCCGTTTCTCCTTGGGAACTGCTATGGCAGAATTTGAATAATATTATTGTCTATTTATTGTTAACTGCAGCGGTTATATCCGTGGTCATGGGGGATTGGGTCGAAGCTATTGCGATTCTGCTAGCGGTTCTCATTTCAGTACTCACGGACTTTTTCGTGGAACTCAGTGCCCAGCAGTCGGTGAATGCTCTACAGGATATGGTAGAAACAAAGGTAAATGTCCTCCGGAATGGGGACAGCCAGGAAATCCAATCGACGGAAATTGTTCCTGGAGATATTCTCTTATTAGAAGATGGGGACGCGATACCTGCTGATGGACGTTTACTAGAGGCCAATAACTTTGCGGTTATTGAAGCTTCCTTAACCGGTGAATCCGAAGCTATTGATAAAGACCCTGACGCTAAATTTAGTGAAGAGGTACCCCTGGGCGATCAAACCAACATGGTCTTCTCCGGGACGGCAGCAACGCGGGGCAGTGCCAAAGTTTTGGTAACGGCTACGGGGATGGACACTGAGGTGGATGACATCTCGGGGATGATCGATGAAGAGGATGAAACAGACGAGACACCTTTAGATAAGGAAATCAATCAACTGGCCCGCGCTTTAATTATTGTAGCCGTGGTAGCTGCTGCCCTTGTTCTAGTCATCGGTCTCTTTACTGGCCAACCTTTCGCCGAAATGCTGCATACGGCGGTTATCCTCGCTGTTGCAGCCATTCCCGAAGCCTTGCCAGCCGTTGAGACAATTACCTTAGCAAATGGGATGAATCAAATGTCTGATTACGAGGCGCTCGTTAAATCCTTAGATAAAGTTGAAACACTGGGCTCCACTTCAGTTATCGCAACGGACAAGACCGGTACTTTAACCGAAAATCAAATGATGGTCGAGCGGATTGTCCTAGCTAATGGTGAAGTCTATGATGTAAGTGGTCGTGGCTATGAACCTGAAGGTGATGTTCACCAAGATGAGGAAGCCATTGCTTTCAGTAGCGAGCAAGCATTTGAGACAGATGATTTAGACGAAGCAGAGCTGCTTTGCATCATTTCATTCTTTCCGGACGTCTCTCCAGTAATGCACAGCTCGTCCAAGAAGACGATATGTATACGATTGAAGGCGACCCGACAGATGGTGCCCTAACCGTCTTAGGTCATAAGATTGGTCTAACGAATGAAGTGCTTGAAGATTCAGTCATCGAGGCGATTGCCGAATTGCCTTTTGATTCGGAGCGTAAATACATGGCTGCCCTTTACACCTTCCCAGATGAAACGATGCATTTGATTATTAAAGGGGCGCCGGACGTGCTCTTGGATATTACTGGTACAAAAGATACCCAATCCTGGGAAGAAGCCAACCAAGACCTCGCTGAAGGAGGCATGCGGGTCATCGCCCAAGGCTCGGTGGAAATTTCCGAAGAGAACGTTTAAACAGCTGAAGAGGATATCGAAGCCTTTGTCGATCAGCATCAAAGTGATTTAACGCTGGATGGCTTATATGGCATTGTCGATCCTCCGCGTGAAGATGTTCCCGATACTATCGCCACAACACAAGATGCTGGTATCGCCATTAAGATGATTGCCGGCGACCATCCAAGTACGGCCGCTCGAATTGCTGCTGATATTGGCTTAGAACATGCTGATGAAATTATGACCGGGGAAGATATTGATTCCGCCATTGATGATGAAAATTTCAACGAACGCATCCTCAATACAGGCGTATTTGCCCGGGTCTCACCAGAGAATAAATTGCAATTAGTTCAAGCCTTGAAAGAAGAAGGCGAAGTCGTAGCCATGACGAGTGACGGTGTAAATGATGCACCCGCTTTAAACGGCGCAGATATTGGCATTGCAATGGGCATCCGTGGAACTGAAGTCGCCAAGGAAGCATCCGATATGATTCTCGCAGATGACCGCTTTGGAACAATTGTCGATGCAGTTCGAATTGGACGCATCATCTTTGAGAATATTAAGAAATACGTTTCTTTCCTCTTCTCTTGTAACATGGTTGAGATTCTGTCCATTCTCCTGACAATTACCTTCATGTTACCGATGCCCGTACAGCCATTACACATTCTCTACTTAAATTTACTTATTGATATTGGCCCAGCCATCGCCCTTGCCTATGAGCCGGCCGAATCAGACGTCATGGAGAAAGCGCCACGCAAACCCGAAGAAGGCTTGGTTAACCGAACATTTATCACTCGAATCATTCTAAGTGGTCTTGTGATTGGTCTAGGGACCTTCCTCGTCTTTTATGGAAGTTACCAAGTATTAGGCTTTGAATTAGATCATGCTCAGACCATGACCTTTACTTACATGGCTGTGGCACAATTAGCTCACATCTTCAATGTACGCATTAGCGATGGCTTCGCCTTAAATCAAAGCTTATTTAAGAATCGTATTCTTCTAATGATGATCGCCCTTTCCCTTATCCTACAACTTATTGCAGTTTATGTACCATTTATGAATAATGTACTAAACACAGTGCCTTTAGCACTCTTTGAATGGGGAATTATCCTCATAGCTGTCGTAATCGTCACGTTATCCGTTTACTTCCTGAAACGTTTATTCGTACACCAAGTTGAAGTTTAATTAATCGAGTAGGAGACTAGCCATTAATTGGCTAGTCGACCTCTCCCACCACCGTACGTACGGTTCTCGTATACGGCAGTTCAACAATTGAATATTTCGTATGAACGAACTCATCGCTTGGGGATTGATATCTTTCAATCCCCAAGCGATGAGTCTTTTTGTAGGCAGGGCTAGGCTCATTTGATAGGGCTTTGACAGACGCCAGTATCCTTTTCGGCTATTGGCGTACTGAATGGCTATTTCGTGAGGTAGCCCATATTTCCTCAGCATTTGGTATCTGGTTTTGACTCTCTTCCATCGACTCCAACACAATTGTCGGAGTCGACGGTTAAACCATCCAGCTGTCTCCTGTATGAAATGTTTCATTTGACCAATCCCATGGTAATGTATCCATCCTTGCGTGTATTGATTAATCGCTCGCACGATTGCCTTGAAACTTCCAGGTCGTTTGCGACTCGTCAGTTGCTTGAGTCGTCGTTTAAACTTTTGTTTAGCCGTCCGATGGGGGCGGTAACGTGCTTTCCCGCTATCATTGTAAAGCCAAACCTTAAGAGTTTCATACGTGATATATGAACCACTTCACTCTTTTCTGTGTTGACTTTTAAGCAGAGCACTTTCTCAAGAAATGTCGTGATGCTTTTCATCACACGCTCACCTGAACGTCGAGTTTTCACGTAAATACTAAAGTCATCCGCATAGCGAATAAACTTATGTCCTCGTTTCTCGAGTTCCATATCCATTATATTAAGATAAATATTGGATAATAGCGGTGAGATAACGTCCCCTTGAGGCGTGCCTTTCTTGGTTGGATGAACGAGACTGTCTTCCATATACCCTGCATCAAGGAATGATCAAAGTAGATAATTCACGGTTTTATCTTTGACGTAGTATCCTACGTAACTCATAGTTTCTGATAATGTACCGTGTCGAAATATTTCGATAAATCACAATTCACGACATATATATACCCCTCATTCGCATAGGCTTCTACTTGACGAATCGCGTCATGCGCATTGCGTCCTTTTCTGAAACCATAACTATAGTCTGAAAAGTGAGGGTCGATATATGGGGTCTAAGATGTTTAATATCATCTGTTGGACGATATGGTCTCGAACTACCGGGATGCCTAACGCTCGTTTAGCCCCATTCTCTTTCGGGATATATACCCCCTTTACAGGTAAGGGTTGATAGCTTCCATCCTTCACTTTCCGAAGAATAGCTGAGCCATATTCCGATATATGTTCTTCAATATCATCAACGGTCACCCCATCCATACCAGGAGCTCCTTTATTTGCATAAACCTTTTCGCACGCCAGTTGTAAGTTTTCTGGCGTTGCCATGAGATTTATTCATCGTTCAGAAATATTATCTTGGTTCTTGGTTCTCCATATTCTTAGTGTCGTCCTTGACCCCAATGCTTACTCTTTCGGCTTCCAGCCTTATCCCTCCACATTGGGTCGCCCCTTATTTGAACTTAATCGCGGGTGTTTTCGGTCATTGAGGAGTCAACGTCTACCTCCTTGTCTACTTCAAGATAAATTGTTGTTCAGCCCTTCAGTAACTTTGTTACCTACTATGGCTTCTGCTGACTTCTCATGATTCGTTGTTACTACGTCTTATGACGCCCATGAGACCTCCCCGGGTAAGCGCGATAACTTTCTACTCATGCCGCTGCTTTATTTACTGCTACAGATTTCGTGTAGTATCGGACTTCGCTTTGTTTAGCAAGCTCATCCATCTGCCTCAGCCTTGATATAAAGTTTCTGTTCGTCAGCGCAAGTATTTGCCTCCGGCTTCCTTCAGATTCCGCCTCACGGCGGACACCCTTGCCTTCGGCTAGCAGTTCCTACTACCAAGCCTGCAGTGGACTTTCACCACCGAGTTATCGCCCATGCCGGGCGCAAGCAAAAAGGCCACCACACATCTTGTGCAGTGGCCTTCTCATTAAGCGACCGGAATCGGTTCGCTGTCGAAAGCTATCGCGTCGTTTTGTAAGCTAATCGATACAATCGAATTCGGCATAATGTCCCCGGCAATAATTTGCTTGGCAAGAGGTGTTTCAACTTGCTTCGTGATAAAGCGTTGCAAGGGTCTTGCGCCGTATACTGGGTCATAGCCCATCTCAGCAAGCCAAGAGGCTGCTTCTTCACTGATGCGCAAATCAATGCCTTGTTGGGCTTCTAAACGAGCCGATAACTGATTGATAAATTTGTAGACAATGCGTGTCATCATATTCATCGAAAGTGGTGAAAACATAATGATGTCGTCAATCCGGTTCAAGAATTCAGGCTTGAAGTGTTCACGTAACAGTTGACGTACTTGTTTGGACGTCTCTTCGTTGATCGTACCGTCATCATCAACACCTTCTAAGAGGAGTTGTGAACCAATGTTACTTGTCATAATCACAACTGTATTCTTGAAGTCGACGATGCGCCCTTTCGAATCCGTCAAACGTCCGTCATCAAGCACTTGCAAGAGAATGTTAAAGACATCTGGGTGAGCCTTTTCAATCTCATCTAATAGGACAATCGTATATGGATTCCGGCGTACAGCTTCCGTTAATTGACCGCCCTCTTCGTGACCAACGTAACCTGGAGGAGCCCCCACTAAACGAGACACACTATGTTTCTCCATATACTCAGACATATCAATGCGCACCATATGGTCTTCTGAATCGAAGAGCACCTCGGCCAAAGCTTTCGCAAGTTCTGTCTTACCAACCCCGGTTGGTCCTAAGAAGAGGAAGGAACCAATTGGGCGGTTCGGATCTTGAATCCCTGCCCGAGAACGAAGAACCGCCTCCGTTACCCGGTCAATCGCTTCTTGTTGACCAATGACACGTTCTGATAAGGTTTCGTCCATTTTCAAGAGGCGGTGACGTTCACCTTCAACCAATTTCGATACAGGAATACCTGTTAAGCGACCTACGACATCCGCAATTTCATTCTCAGTCACTGCTTCTTGAGTTAGGCGACTTTCGCTCGTACCAGCTTGCTCGTGCTTGGATTCTAAGTCTGCTAACTCGCGCTCCAAGGCTGGAATCGTGCCATGGCGCAATTCGGCTGCTTTTTCTAAATCATAATTGGCTTCTGCTTCTTCCAATTTACGTCTTGCATCATCGAGTTCTTGACGCTTGTCGCGCAGTTCATTGGTAGCTTCCTTCTCAACTTCCCAGCGCATCTTCAACTCATTGGCTTCTTCGCGTAAGTCCGCCAACTCTTCTTGCAGTGTTTCGAGACGTTTCTTGCTGGCGTCATCGGTTTCTTTCTTCAAGGCTGCCTCTTCAATTTCCAAAGTCATCAAACGCCGATTAACTTGGTCCATCTCCAAAGGTACAGAGTTTAATTCCATCCGAATCGTCGCACACGCTTCGTCTACTAGGTCAATCGCCTTATCCGGTAAGAAACGATCAGTAATATAACGATCTGACATGGTTGCCGCTGCTACCAAGGCATTGTCATGAATATTAACCCCATGGTGAATTTCGAAGCGTTCCTTCAAACCACGCAAAATCGAAATAGTATCTTCCACATCCGGCTCTTGCACCATTACCCGTTGGAAACGACGTTCTAAAGCCTTATCTTTTTCAATATACTCCCGGTATTCGTCCAAGGTGGTTGCCCCGATTAAATGCAATTCCCCACGGGCTAGCATCGGCTTAAGCATATTCCCAGCATCCATCGATCCTTCGGCTTTCCCTGCCCCAACGACATTATGAATCTCGTCAATAAATAGCAGAATTTGACCTTCAGATTTCTGAACTTCATTGAGGACAGCTTTTAAACGTTCCTCGAATTCCCCGCGGTATTTCGCCCCTGCAATAAGTGAGCCCATATCCAAGGACCAAATTTCCTTGTCCTTCAGGTTCTCAGGCACGTCTTTACGGACAATACGTTGCGCTAAACCTTCAACGATAGCTGTCTTACCAACCCCAGGCTCCCCAATAAGAACAGGGTTATTCTTAGTCTTACGGGTTAGAATTCGAATAACATCACGAATTTCTTCGTCACGTCCGATAACAGGATCTAGCTTATTCGCTTTAACGGCTTCATTTAGATTCACCGCATATTGTTCTAATGTTTCATAAGTTGCTTCTTGATTTTGATTTGTCACTCGCTCGCCTCCTCTTAATTCTTCTATACGTTCTTTAAAACGACTTTGACTAACGCCTGCTTTGTCCAAGAATTGGGTAATTGGATTATGCTTTTGCTCATAGAGCGCCAGTAATATAACTTCGGTGGATAAATACTCATCGCCCAAGTCTTGCCCAATTTGACCAGCATCTTGGAATAATTGATTTAATCTTTGCGATATTTGTTGGCCGTATTGGACATTCGTGCCCTCAACGGTAGAGAGTTTATCAATTTCTGCTTCAATTAAAGCCTTCATTGCAGCCATATCAATGCCTAAGCCCTCATACAGCTTATAGGCGAAATGGTCAGCCTGCATAAAAATTCGCCATAAATGCGGAATATCAATTTGCTGATGATGTCTTGTAACCGCAATCTGTTGCGCTTCTCCTAAAGCTTGTTGCATGGTGGATGTCATCTTCTCAATCACATCATCACTACCTTTCATCTATATAATGTTTAAAGTCAGAAATGGTCAAGAAAATATTAGAAAATAGAATAGCCATTTCTGGCTAAGTCTATTATACGACATTGGTCAGGAAAGGTCAATAGTTAATTTGACTTTTATTGACTAAATTTCAATTTGGTCGAAATCATGCCCGCGTACCAGCTCGCGCCAGGCCATAAAGCCAGCATCTAGTGCCCGGAGTAAGCCTTCAGCCGACCCAACATTCGTTGCTAATGGAATATTGTAGACATCACATAACCTTAACAAAGCAGAAATATCCGGCTCATGAGCTTGCGGGGTCAGTGGATCCCGTAAGAAAATCACCAAATCAATATTATTGTTGGACACTTCTGCCCCAATTTGTTGATCGCCGCCTAGGGGACCAGATTTAAAGCGATGCACAGGTAAATTGGTCGCTTCTTGAATCCGTAAACCCGTCGTACCCGTGGCATAGAGATCGTGTTGGGCCAGAATTTCCCGATAAGCCGTTGTAAAAGCTACCATTTCATCCTTCTTCTTATCATGGGCGATGAGCGCTATCTTCATTCAATCTCCTCCTTAGAGCTATTATAGCGCATGATGAAAGCCTTTGCATGGAATTACCCTTATGCAGAGAACGGATTTATCAACTATGCAAACAAGTAATTGCCTAAACGTATCTTTTGTAACAATATTGATTAAAGGTTATAATTATATAAACCTTTAAAGAAAGGAAGATTTGAATGACAAAAGTTGCAACAGTCATTACTGATTTATTTGAAGATGTGGAATATACTTCACCACGGGAGGCTTTAGAAGAAGCTGGTCATGAAGTAGTGACCATTGGCATCGAAGCCGGTCAAGTGGTTAAAGGCAAGACTGAAGGTGTAGAGGTTGAAATCGATCAAGCGGTTAAAGACGCTGATGCAGCGGACTTTGACGCCTTATTAATCCCGGGTGGTTATTCTCCGGATAAATTACGGGCAGATGAAGACATGTTGGCCTTCGTTAGAGAATTTGCCTATGAAGAAAAGCCAATCTTCTCCATTTGCCATGCGCCCCAATTACTGGTGAATGCTGATGTCTTACGCGGTAAACGGGTGACAGCCGTTAAGCAAGTCGCTGTCGACGTTATTAATGCAGGTGGCCTCTTCTTTGATAAAGAAGTCGTCACAGACCCATCTGGTCTAGTGTCAAGCCGTACCCCGGAAGATATTCCAGCTTTCAATGAAGCTATCATCAAAGCTTTAGAACAATAAGCTAACTTATAAATCCTCATAACACCAACAAATAGGTGTTATGAGGATTTTTTATTGGGTTATGTATTCTTATTTAAAGTCCGCAAACAGTTCGTCAATTGCTTGAATATCGTTTTCGCTCAATTCAAAGCTTACTGCTTTCAGGTTACTGCGCATTTGGTCTACATGCTTAGCCCCAGGGATAATTACATCCATAGAAGGCCGGCTAAAGTACCAGTTTAAGACAATGTGGACAATGTCCACCTCATATTTGTCAGCTATAGGCTTTAACTGCTGAACTTTGCTGACGATCGTTTGGTAACGTTCGCCCTTGAAGTTAGCTTGGCCACTGCGCAGATCGTCTTCCGGAAAGGTCACTTCTTCGGTATATTTACCCGTCAATAAACCTGAAGCCAAGGGGAAATACGGAATAAATGTAATGTTATGCTCGGCCGTATAGGCTAATAAGTCCGCTTCAGCGCCTCGCTCTACCAAATTAAACTCCCCTTGGTAAACATCCACATCTCCGTTCTTATTGGCAATTTGCAACTGCTCTAGGCTGAAGTTAGATACACCAATCGCACGAATCTTACCTGCCTGCTTCATCTCAGCCAAAGCCGCAACCGCTTCGTCTTTCGGCGTCGCCTCATCTGGGAAATGAATATAGAATAAATCAATATAATCGGTTTGAAGACGTTCAAGCGCTTCATCAACCGATTTGCGCAGAAAGCCGGGTGAATTGTCCATAATTACTTCGCCAGCTTCATTCTGACTATGAGCAGCCTTCGTAGCGATGACCACATCTTCACGCTTGTATTCCTGCAAGACTTCCCCGATTAATTCTTCGGACCGCCCGTTCCCATATACATAAGCCGGATCGATGAAATTAATCTCGCTCTCAAAGATCGCCCGGAGCAAATTACGATTCTCTTCCTCATCAATATTAGGGTATAAATTATGCCCCCCCAATCGCATTAGCCCCAAAGCCAATCGGAAACACTTCAATGCCGGATTTTCCTAAACTTGCCTTATCTATCATATTAAGCCTCCTAGCCTAAGTTTAACAACATACTTGCCCTTACAACGTCAGCCTAACAAAAAAAGCACTTCCCTGCAAAGGAAAACGTTTAAGTTCGGTATTTAGCTAGGACTGTTCGATAGGCGGAAATAAATGGAATCGCAAGTGAAGCAATAAGAATTCCCCACACATTGAAGAGAATACTACAAAGGATCATAATCACTGCCGGCAACCAGAGCGGCATCGCTAAATCACGCCCCAGAAAGAAGGGTTCAATAAGCTCCGTAATTACTTCCACTAGCACATAAATTGCCAGCAATTTCCACCCTTGACTCGCATCTCCCGTAAGCCATTCTACAAGTATCCAGGGAATAAAGACCATCCCCGCCCCAATTACCGGCAATAAATCCAATATACTAATCCCAATGGCTATAAGCAAAGCCCAACCAAAAGATAAATCAACCCAGACAAAGCCCATCGTAAAGAGTAGAATGGTTAAACCAATCACCTTCGTTTGGGATTTCGTATAAACAAGGATATTGGATAGACCGAGTTTCAATACATCTAACCAGAATGAATGTGTCATCTTCTCACCTCATAGAATATATTACCGAATCGAATAAAAGATGCCATCCGACTTGAGACGGAAATATATGAGCAACTATTGCGGCTTCACATATTGATAGCTTGGTTCGTGGAGCTCTTCATTATACTGAACCTGTAAATCATGCCCATCGAAAAACCAGACATCGGCCGCCTCAACATAGAATAATAAGCCATTATCTGCCTGGAATTGCGCCCCAATTTCAACTGGCTTGTCTGGTTCAACGGCTAAAGCAAAGCCATTCTGCACCGGACTGTTGCCATAAATTTGCACACCGAAGCGAATCCCAGTCCCATCAGGACGCCCCATCTCTTCACTAAACCATGTCACTGCACGTGAATCTACTGTTATTTGCATACTTATCCCTCCAATTCTTACGGACATATTATACCTTGATGCTTCCAACTAGGGAAATGACTTGCTTATCTGGCCTGATAATAAATGAATCGGTCTCAGACTTAAATACTATCTTAGTGTTAATCATCAGCATCAAAACAGCCGCAACCACTATGAAAAACCAACAGAAAGCTGGAATAGATTCTTTCTGAAGGATATTCATTTTCACGCCACTTGAAATCGACTGTGGTGATGCCTTGAGTCGTCTGCTTATCACTGACGTGAGTAATTTTGTGAAAGTTGTTAAAGGCACCGATAATGTTCATTTTTTGTTAGACTTTAATTACTTCTCTTTCAGTCCATGTTGGTAAGCATAAATTGTCGCTTGGGTACGGTCACTCACTTCCAATTTGGATAGGATATTGGAAACATGAGTCTTGACCGTCTTCAAGGTAATGAAAAGCTCATCGGCGATTTCCTGATTACTCATGCCGTCTGCCAATAGACTTAAGACTTCCAATTCGCGTCCGGTAAGCTGGTCATGCAATTGGGGTTGCTGGGCTTGGCTATCGCGGTTGAGGACCTTCTCGCTAACTTCCGGCCCTATGACTTCATCCCCGCCATAGGTTGCCCGAATAGCTTCAGCAATCTCCTTAGCAGATGATGTCTTGAGAATATAACTTTTGGCGCCGGCTTCCAAGGCCGGGAAAACTTTCTCATCGTCTATAAAGCTTGTCACAATAATAATCTTAGCTTCCGGCCATTCCGCTAGAATCTTCTGGGTGGACTCAATGCCGTCCATCGTATCCATCACTAAATCCATCAGAATGATGTCGGGCTTTAACTCCAAGGCTTTATGATAACCTACCAGTCCATTATCCGCTTCAGCAATTACTTCAATATCATCTTGGGCTGCTAAATAAGCAGAAACACCCAAGCGGACCATTTCATGGTCATCAATTAATAAAACTCGTATCATTCCATCCCTCTACCTTCTGTTATTGATTGAGCTGCTAGCGGAATCGAAATATCAATCGTAGTGCCCTCTCCGACTTGACTGAAAATTTGATGGCTACCACCCATATTCTTCACCCGTTCAGCTAAATTATTCAAACCATAATGCCCGGCCAAAGACTCTTGATCGGGGTTAAAGCCTTTCCCGTCATCAATAATTCTAAGGCGTAAGACACCATTATTATCGTGTAAATATACTTCCAAGCGTTTCGCTTCCGCATGACGCAATGTATTCGAGACACACTCTTGGACAATACGAAAGATATGATCTTCTAAGCCCGATTCCAACTTAGGGACTTGAATATCCCAAGTCAACGTCATAGGAACTTTCGGATTCAGTTCCCGCAACAATTCTTCGACCCCTTGGGCCAAGGTCTTATCATACAGTTCAATCGGCCTAAGGTGTAAGAGTAAGGCCCGCATCTCAGATTGAGCTTTCTGCACAATCGACTCGACGTGTCCGACCTGTTTCAGAATAACTTCTTGTGAAGCCCCCTCTTCCATTTGCTCGCGTACTAAGGAAATCAACATCGTTGCAGCAAATAATTGTTGACTCACCGAATCATGAAGTTCCCGGGCAATCCGGTGGCGTTCCCCTTCTATAATCTCCTCTTTAGTCTCCTGAGAGACAAAGGTTGGGGCGGCCGATAATTCCTGCAAATCAGAATGAAGTTGCAATAATTTCTGCCGTAAACCTAGGATTGACCCACAAACTTGATTATCCGTTTCATACCAACTCACATTACGAGGCTTTTCTTTGAAAATCGGATGTTGATATTTTCCCATCAGTAACCAACTCAGCTGAGCTTGAATCATCTCGTAAGGCTGAGACAAGTTCAGCGCAAGATAAGCTGAATAGAATGCAGCAATTGTCACCAGTAAAGCTAGAACAAGCAAATATACGGGGATATTCAGCCAAGTCAAAGTAAGTAAGTCCTGCCAGGCTATTAAAGCGAAGCCTTCTACCAATAACAGCAAAAGCCCCAGCAGAATCAACCCTAACATGCTTAACTGATGCCAAAAAAGACGCAACCAAAGCCTAATATTCATAGCACGATCACCTCGACATCACCAAAGACAACTGAAAGCACCAACTTCATCCGCCTCGGAGAAGCTTGATAAGACGGACTTTCCCAGCGGAAATTCTCCCCGGTTAAGTCATAGCGTTGCTGTTCAAAGATAACCGCACCGGACATGGTACTGAAATTAATGTGCAAGCCAACATCACTGGGCACAATGATGCGCGTTCGGCCTACTAGCTTTCTTAACATAATAATGGATTCACCTTCCGGCAAATTAGTATTACCTAAGTCAACAATGGCATTGCCACCAAGCATTACCAGGTTAATATCATCCCATGCTTGTTGCTCATTTGCTTGGCTTAAATTCACTTGTTCCGTTACTAAAGGCTTCCTTTGCTTACTTTGCGGCTGGACTAATTTCACCCCAATATAAGTATTCTTACTAGCGGGCGAGACCAACTTCGCCTCACCCGTATCGAAGAATTCATTGCCTGTTGGCGCACGGAAAACAATCAGAAAGAGAATAAAAACCACGGCCAATAACCAGATCGACTGGGTGAGAAATATGGCTAATACGAAAGCAAACGTCGCAATAAACAAAGAAAGCCGACTAAGCCCTTTTCGTTCCACAAATATCGATGCCAATAGAAATAGCGTGCCGATAATAAAGGCTGCCAGTGAGTGCCAGTCTGTAAATATATCTATGACGAGCAACAGGATCACCATGCAGGCAATTATTAATAAATTCTGCTTCAAATACTCTTTCATCGCGCCCCTCCTTGTAGTTATCATTATAGCAAGCTTTAAGTGTGAGATGAAGTAATTACTAACAATTGCATAAGAGAAACAGTGAATATAAGCTGAGCAAACAAGCTCTAACAACGCAAAATAAATATAATACCCACCACCAAAAATACACCCAATCAGTGTCAATACTGCTGGATGCATTTTGGGCTTATTATATTTGGCTAAGCATGAATATTAGACTTCATTTCGCTTCAGCGCCGATAATGATGCTGATCATTCTTCCGCCTGCAACTCTTGTCGCTGAATATCCTTGGAAATGTCCATCAAACTTTGATAGAAACGCCGAATATCATCTTCAAAGCGTGTATCACTCACGGCCGAAACATTCCGCTCAAGAACAATGGCTTCCCGTTTCTCATCAAAGACCGGCAAGTCATGCGCCTGCTTATACTGGGCAACTTCAACGGCACACTTAAAGCGTGCTTCAATTAGTTTAGTTAGTTCTGTATCAATTTGATTAATTTCTTCTCGTAATTCCTCAAGACTTCGCAAATTCAATCCCCTCTTTCACCAAAATTAAATCCATCAACGCCAAGGCTGTCACTGCTTCTAGAACCGGTATCACCCTTGGAACAATACACGGATCGTGGCGTCCATGTGTTTCCATGGTCGTATTCTCGCCACTTTCAATATCTATCGTCTCCTGGTCTTGGCCAATCGAAGCCGGCGGTTTAATAGCCGTTCGAAAGACAATGGGCATTCCGTAGGTAATGCCACCGATAATTCCACCGTTATGGTTTGTTTTCGTCTTCACGTTGCCGTTTGTATCGTAATAATAAGCATCATTAGCTTGCGAACCTCGCATAGCAGCAATATCAAAGCCCGAACCGAATTCCAAGCCCTTCGTCGCCGGGACGGAGAAAATTAAATGCGCCAAGGTTGCTTCCACTGAATCAAAGAAAGGATTGCCATAGCCAGCCGGAACCCCGCTGACAATCGTTTCTACCACGCCGCCTACCGAATCTTCCGCCTGCTTGGCAGCATAAATCGCTTCTTCCATATCTGGGCGAACCTCTTCTTCAAAGAGCGGTAATTGTTCACTAGCCCATTTTTGAAGTAATTCAGTGGTTAATTCATCTTCTAAAGTATACTGGCGGTCGTAAATTTTCTCGATGGACAGAACATGTGCGCCAATGCGAATTCCCCGTTCCGCAAGCCAGCCCTTGGCAATGGCCCCCGCAAAAACTAAGGGCGCCGTAATCCGCCCTGAGAAGTGGCCACTCCCCCGGTAATCAGCGAAGCCATCATAGCGCATACGCCCCGGATAATCTGCCTGACCCGGCCGCATCAAACGCTTCATCTGACTATAGTCTTTAGAGCGGGTATTCGTGTTCCAAATGACCGCCGTCAAAGGGGCGCCCGTTGTTTGACCGTCTAAATAGCCTGAAACAATTTCTGGTTGATCCTTCTCCTTGCGTGGCGTCGTCAGATCGCTACTACCAGGAGCCCGACGAGCCATTTCTTTAAGGATGGCATCTTCATCTAAGCGAATACCAGCGGGTAAATTGTGTAAGGTCACCCCAATGGCTGGCCCATGAGATTCGCCGAAAATCGATACTTTTAATTTATTCCCCCATACGCCACTCATCTATCATTCCTCCTAATTTCTGAAAGTCCTGCCAGAATTCCGGGTAAGACTTAGCAACACATTCTGAATCTTGAATAAGGATGGCTTCGCTACATACCGTTGAAGCGACCGCCAACATCATGGCCATTCGATGGTCTTTATGGCTCCATACTTCGGCCTGTCCATTCAAGCTAGCGACACCATTGATAACTAAACTGTCATCAACCACCTCAATCGAAGCGCCAAGTTTACTTAATTCTTCAGCCGTTGCGGCCAGTCGATCAGATTCTTTTATGCGCAAGCGCTCTAAATGCTCAATCACCGTTTCGCCCGTCGCCAAGCAGGATGCTAAAGCAGTCACAGGGATAATATCGGGACACTGCGAACCGTCCAAAGTCACTCCACCCGTGAGTCCCCCGGCAGGTGCCAATGCTTGAATTGCATCGCCCTGTTCAACAATTTCCGCACCGAAGGCTTGAAGGAAATCCATAATCGCTTTATCGCCTTGGGCTGAATCTTTATCAAGTCCCTCTATCATAACATCATTGCCTAAAGCTCCCGCCACTAAGAAGAAAGCTGCTTGAGAATAATCTCCTTCAACCGTATAATCAGTAGCCTGATAGCTTTGTCCCCCAGGAATTTCGAAAAGTCCCTCAGCCCGATGAAAGTGCACTTGAATACCAAAGTGTTGCAAAACATCCAAAGTTAAATAAATATAACCCACCGACTCCAGTTCCGTAGTCAGTTTAATCTGTGAATCCTCTTCTAACAAAGGCAAGGTAAAAAGCAAGCCAGTGATAAACTGCGAGGAAACATTGCCTGCCACAGTATAAGTGCCTGGCTTTAAGCTTCCTGCAAGTTGTAAATCCAATAAGTCGCCTATACCTGCTCTATAAGATAAGCCCTGGTCCCGGTATATCTCTTCATATATCGTCATGGGCCGACTGCCTAATTTACCTCGTCCGATGAAATGTGTCTCTCCCGGAAATAGTGATGAGATAGGCACAAGGAATCGTAAAGTCGAGCCCGACTCATTAGCATCGATTTCTCGTACAATGCCTGTTTCTTGCTGGGCGCCGGTAGGATTCGCCCCGTGAATCATCAAGCTTACCCCTCCATCAATCTTAGGGTCGGGTACTTGATCGATACGAGCACCTAGCGTTCGCATGCCAGTAATGGTTGCTATGATGTCATCTGATAGTTGAATATTGCGAATGATACTTTGTCCTTCACTTAGGCTAGCTGCAATTACAACACGATGGGCCATGCTCTTGGAAGGAGGGATATGAACTATTCCGGAAAGCTTCTGTGGTTGAATACGTATATCACTCATGAAGATACTCCTTAATGATTAAAGTTTAACTTATTCTAACACAGAAATAATTAATAATCATTGAACAAAATGAGTGTTTCATGCCTATCCTTTATAGTGTATACTATAGTGTATACTGAAAAAAATGAAAGATGGTAATGATGAAAAACATTGTTTTAATTGGCCTTCCTGGTTCAGGTAAATCAACCCTAGGTAAACTTTTAGCTGATGAGTTAAATTGCACATACTATGATATGGATTGTGTGATAGAAGATAATCTAAATCAAAGTATCATATCTATTTTTAAAGACAAAGGAGAAGCTTACTTTAGAGAAATAGAGTACAATGTTGCTGATAAAATAACTAAACATAATCAAGCATCTGTTATAGCAACAGGTGGCGGTGTGGTTACAATGCAAAAAACAATGGTTGTACTTAAAGAGAATGGTTATACCATTTTTTTAAATCGACCTTTAAATAAAATTTATGCTGATATTGAAACAAAGAATAGACCATTATTACGAGATAATATCTTTCGGTTAGAGAGTTTATATAATCAAAGAATTCATCTTTATAGAGAATATGCTGACTATATAATTGATAATAATGGCGAAATTAACAATTGTCTTGATAAGTTAATTGAAGTTTCTAATAAAATTTTGTTAGCAAATACATAACAATAATTATAACAAAAGAGACTGCTGAAAAACCCCAAACAAGCGTTCCAAAATATGCGAGCGATTCGGTATTTTGGAACGCTTTTATGATATAACTATACTAAATGGAGGTGTCATAAATGCTGGTAAACCAAACATCTTTGCTCTTAAGTTCGTACTCAGAGTTATATGATTTATTAATTCCTGAGGATCATGTTCTTCATCAAATGAATGACAGGGTGGACTTTAGCTTCATTTATGAGGAGTTGTCTACCAAATACTCGCCCGACAATGGTCGTCCTGCTGAATGCCCATTCAGTTATTTAAATATCTACTCCTTAAGGCAATGTATGATTTATCAGATAGAGATCTTGTTGAAAGAGCGCGGTATGACATGTCCTTTAAGTACTTTTTGGGCTTAGCCCCGGAAGATACTCCCATTGACGTATCTACGCTCTCGAAATTTCGACGCCAACGTATTAAAGACGAGACATTGCTAGATATACTTATTCAAAAGTCTGTTGAGATAGCGCTTGATGAAGGTGTACTCGAAAGTAAAGATCTAATTATGGATGCCACGCATACCCACTCCATTTATAAATCGAGAAAACCTCAAGAAGTTCTCCATGAACGTGCCAAACAATTACGTAAAGCTATTGATAAAGTAGATGACTCAATTAAGGAAGAGCTTCCACCTCGTCATGATGAAGACAATCTACAAAGTGAGCTTGATTACTGTCAATCACTCATCCAAATGATGGAACAGAAGCCAGAATTACTTGCTTATGAAGCCATCAAACAAAAGTTAAACCGTTTAATTGAATCAGTCGAAGATGACTTGAACAATTTACACTCTCTAAGCAAGGACGATGCGAAACTTGGGCATAAGTCTGCAGATAGTTCATTCTTCGGATATAAGACCCATATCGTTATGAGTGGCGATCGAATTATTACAGCAGCTATTGTAACATCTGGCGAGAGAGCAGATGACCCTGAAATGAAGCAGCTCTATGAAAAGTCACGTAATAATGGCATGGAAATTGAAGCGATCACAGCAGACAAAGCATACTCTGGTAAGCGCAATATTGAATATACTTTAAAACATAATTTTGATTTAGTCTCACAATTGAATTCTGCTGTTATGGACGGTTATCGCAAAGATGAAGATAAATGGGATTATAACAAGGATGCTGAACGCTACCAATGTCCCGCAGGTCACTTAGCTATTCGCAAAGCTCGCCAAGGAAGAAAAGATGCCAAAGAAAATCAACGTGAGGTCTATTTCTTTGATGTGGAGAAATGTAAGATATGTCCAATTCAAGAAGGATGTTATAAAGTAGGCGCGAAGTCCAAATCATATTCTGTAACCATTCAAAGTAACTTACATCGACATCAAGCGAATTTCCAGGAAACAGATCGATTTAAAGAGAAAGCTAAGACGCGCTATATGATTGAGGCCAAGCATGATGAATTAAAGAACCGACATGGTATGAAACAAGCCAAAAGTGTCGGTTTATTAGGCGTGACTTTACAAGTAGGTGCAACCATATTCATAACGAATATGAAGCGAATAATCAAATTAAAGGAAGAAAAAGAAGCAAATAAGTAAAAATAATAGAGGCAATGAGTCACACGATTGAATTGGTGAAACTCATGACCTCTATTTTTTACGATTGTTGGGGCCAGCTCACAGAAATACGTGAGGTTTATCAGCAGCCTCTTAATTAGCTTGCTCAATTTTTGTGATTTTCACATCAAAAGCACCGCCTGGCGTTTCAATGCTTACGACATCACCTAATTTCTTGCCGATAATCGCTTGAGCAATTGGAGAATCATTCGAAATTTTGAATTCTAGCGGGTCTGATTCGGCTGAACCGACAATCGTATAAGTTTCTTCGTCGCCATCTGGCATTTCAACGAAAGTAACCGTACGACCAAGACTTACTTCATCGGCCGCGATGTCTTTATCATCGATGATTTCTGCAAAACGAATCATATTCTCTAATGTTGAAATACGGCCTTCCACAAAGGCTTGCTCATCTTTGGCTGATTCGTATTCAGAATTCTCTGATAAATCCCCGAAACTACGCGCAACTTTAATTCTTTCGATAATTTCCTTACGTTTATTAACTTTTAAATCTTCTAATTCTGCCTCTAATTTAGCTTTTCCTTCAAGTGTCATTGGGTAAACTTTAGCATCCATTAATCTAAACTCCTATTCTTTTATATTCAAAAATGTACTAATTTTCGTCGTAATTAAATCGAGACCTACTAGGTTGTATGCCTCTTCTGGTATAATAACATCCGCATAGCGCTTAGTCGGATCAATAAATTGATGATGCATCGGTTTAACCACATCAACGTATTGGCGAATAACTGACTCCACTGACCGGCCCCGCTCAAGCACATCACGTTGAACACGGCGGGCTAAGCGAATATCATCGTCCGTATCTACATAGACTTTAATATCCAATAAATCTCGAATAGCTCGATCATATAAAATCAGAATACCTTCAACAATAATAACTGACTGAGGGACCTGCTTTTCAGTGGCTGAACTACGGGTATGTTTCTTATAGTCATACACTGGTTTTTCGATCGCTTCACCTGCAATCAACTGCTTCAAATGCTCATAAAACAGTTCATTGTCAAAAGCATCCGGGTGATCATAGTTCGTCTTTAGCCTCTCTTCGTATGTCAATTGACTCTGATCTTTATAATACGAATCTTGAGCAAATAGCGTAACTGAATAACCAGAGAAATGTTCCATAATCGCTTTAGAAATACTGGACTTACCACTTCCCGAACCTCCGGTTACACCTATAACAATGCGCCCCATCCCAACACCTACTTTCCTTTTAATAATATAAATAAGCCGTTCACTTAACGTTAAAAGATAGAACAACGCCCTCTTTGAGGTCGTTGCTCTTCGAATACTTTAATTAATTACTGCGCAACTTCTTCAGCATCTCCTGCTTCTGGAACACCTTCATCTGCCACTTCCTCATCGTCTGCTGTTTCTTGAACGTTCGGTGCTTCATCTGCTTCAATGGAAGCTTGACGGGCATTAACGTGCTCTTCAACAAGTAACTCGTGCTCTTCTAAAGTTGCTGAGTAATAGATTTCTTGCGTATCTATATCCGCTACGAAATAGTAATAGTCATTCCAAGTCGGATAAATCGCTGCGGTTATCGCAGTTAAGGCCGCATTGCTCACTGGTCCAGGCGGTAAGCCAGTATTGGTGTAAGTATTGTAAGGTGATTCCGTTTCAATGTCATCATAAGTGACAAATTCCTTATGCTCACCCAGAGCATATAGAACGGTCACATCACTTTGGATTGGCATGTCAATCGCCATCCGATTATAGAAGACACCTGAGACAAGACCGCGGTCTTCTTCGGTAATTGCTTCATTCTCAATTATTGAAGCAAGCGTTAAGATTTGATGATATGTCAAGTAGGTATTCGGCATATCATCGACTAAACGTTGGTAGGTGGCATTACTTGCCTTCACCATTTCAGTAATGAGTTCTGTCGCACTCATTCCCGCGAAATACTCATAAGTAGCTGGGAAGAGATAGCCTTCCAGTGGATGTTCCATTGTATCCAATTCAGGCATACTCTCGAACAGGCTCGGAAACTGCTTCTGTAAACTTTCGATAAATTCTGGACTATCGACAGTTTCTAAGAACTCCTCTTCACTGATTGCTGTTTGTTCATCCACAACTTTAGCAATATCGGCAAGCGTTGTCCCTTCAATAACGGTAATATTCGTATCCGCATCGACGAAGATTGGCTCGCCACCTTTCTGGAGGACTTCAATCAATTGATCGGCATCCATTGCCTTTGAGAACTCATAGTAACCCGCCTGAAGTTCAGTATCATTCGTCCATTTCAAGTAATAATTAAAGATATCTCTTTGACTCACTAAGCCAGCATCTGCCAGAATGCGCGAAATGTCATCCGCCGTACTTCCAATCGGAATCTCCACTCGGATGGTTTCAGCATTGGTCGCATCTGCTGGTCCAAGGGCTTTCTTCACATAAGTAGTAGCACCAATGGCCGAGCCAAGGATAATAATAAGCATGGCTAGCAGAAGCCAATGAACAATCCGATTTGTCCAAAGACGTTCTTTAACATGCAAACTTTCATTCTGCTTGGCTTTCTCTTGCAGTTCTTTCCAATTGTCCTTTGCCATATATACTCCTTTTTTGCCTTGCGCACTAGTTCTCATCGCTTTACGCATTTCATGTCTGAGCGCCGTTAAAGCGGTAGATTAGAAAAAGTCGTCATCATATTATTGATGAGATTATACCAGAGCTTGCGCTAATAAACCATGAATATTCTTTGACAAAAAAAGATAACACTTCTACATAAATGTAAAAGTGCTTGACCGATTAGGCATCATCCTCTAGAAAGGTATTCAATACTTCTTCGATCATATCCCATTCTTCGTCAGTTTCAATTGGCAGGAGTGCTCCTGATTCGCCCTCAGAATCTTCCGTATAAGAATAGGCTTGTAATTCAATTTCTTCATCGCCAGCCACACCGGCAGAGTACAGCAAGACATAATTCTTGCCATAATCATTGGATTCAAAGGTAAATAAAATCTGATATAAGGTTTCATTGCCCTCTTCGTCAACAATCGTTATGAACTCATCTTGTTCGTGATCATGTTCATGATGTGTATCTGTCATAAGGAACCCTCTTTCTAATGTTATGGTTGGCTATCTAAGTAATTCTGCAATATTAATACTGCAGCTAACTTATCAATAACCTCTTTGCGTTTCTTGCGCGACACATTTCCTTCTTGAATTAACATCCGCTCTGCTTGAGAAGTGGTTAAGCGCTCATCTTGATAGACAATGCGTACATCTGGGTACGCTGCAGCTAACATCTCCCCATATCGCTGAGAGGCTTCTGCCCGCGGACCTAATGTATTATTCATATTCTTAGGTAAGCCGATGACAACCGTATCCACATCATGCTCTTTAATCAAAGTAATTAAGGTGTCAATAGCATAGTCATCTGCCTCTTCATCAATGCGTAATGTTTCCAATCCTTGAGCTGTTAGACCGAGCAAATCGCTAAGGGCAATGCCTACGGTGCGACTCCCCACGTCTAAACCCATACTCCGTTTATATCCCGCCATTAAGATTCTTTACCTGTGACATAATATTCCACAAGTTTCTCAAGCAATTCATCCCGTTCATAGCGACGAATTAAATTTCTCGCATCATTATGACGTGGAATATAAGCTGGGTCACCGGATAATAAATAACCCACAATTTGGTTCACTGGATCATAGCCCTTCTCTTCCAAGGCATGATAAACTGTCTCCAAAGTTTCTCTGACTGATCTTTGTTCCAAATCATCCAATTTAAACATGATTGTTTCGTCCAATGATTTCATGCAGCACCGATCCTTTCTAATCTTATTATAACTTAATTATATTAAATAAGAAACATCTAACAAAAATAAAGAACGTTCGTTCGCAATCAGTATAGCATATTCAGCAATAAAAACATAGTCTAAACTGACTCGTTTCTTCAACGAAAGGCCTAAGCCAAGAAGAAAAGTCCGAAATACGTACATTTCCGGACTCCTCTTCGCTTATGGGCTAAATATATAGTTTTCCAAGACAGTTGTCAAGTGAAAACCCTAGCAAATTTACGCTTCTTCGGATTCTGTCTCTGTATCAGTCGCTTCAGCTTCTGGGGCAAGGATTGCTTGAATGATACTTCCGGCTTCTTCCATTAATTGCGGAATACCGGCAACATTCTTCCCGCCTGCTTGCGCCATTTGTGGACGGCCACCGCCACCCCCACCGATTAATTTGGCTAGTGGCTTAATTAAGTCTCCTGCCTTAACACCTTTGGCTACACTGTCGTCATCAACAAAGACTAAGAGGCCGACTTTATCGCCTTGATTGGATACCGCCACTAAGATATTCGACGCCGCTTTCTCGCGCCATGTATCGCCTAAGTTGCGTAGTTGATCATTATTCTGATTATCAACCGCAGCAAGGATGTAAGTAAAGTCCCCTGCTTGCTCAACTTGAGCAAAGAGGTCTGCTTCTTGGACGTGAATTAATTTCGCATTTAAGGACTCAACTTGGCTTTCCAACTGCTTAATTTCTTGATGCATTTGTTCAATCCGGCCCACCATTTGATCCGCTTGTGACACCTTTAAGGCCTCTTGCGCTTGGTGTAAGATTGCTTCTTGCTCACGGTAGTAATCAATAGCTGCTTGACCCGTCAAAGCTTCAATCCGACGAATTCCAGCCCCGATACCAGATTCTGAAAGAAGTTTGAACGTATCGATTTCATTAGTGTTCCCAACGTGTGTTCCTCCACACAATTCGATGGATTCATTGGCAATATTAACCACACGGACAATATCCCCATATTTCTCACCGAATAAGGCTTGGGCACCGGAGGCCTTCGCTTCATCAATCGGCATTTCACTAATATTGACCGGAACTGAATTCTCAATCCAGAAATTCACATAAGCTTCAATTTGCGACAACTCTTCTTCGGTTACTTTACCGAAATGCGAGAAGTCGAAACGTAAGCGGTCAGGTCCCACATAAGAACCTGCTTGATTAGCATGCTCACCGAGAACCGTCTTCAAACCTTGGTGCAACAAATGCGTCGCCGTATGATTTTTGCGCGTGCGCATCCGTGCTGAGCCATCAACTTCCAAAGTATACGACTGATCCACATTAATAGGATACTCATATGTCTTCAAGTAATGCATATTCTGGCCGTTAGGTGCTTTTTGGACATCTAAGACTTCTGCAAACAGATCCTCCCCGTCGAAAATACCCCCTTGATCAGCGACTTGCCCCCCGCTTTCCGCATAGAAAGGTGAGCGGTTGAAGAATACCCAGCCTTGTGAATGGGGTGGAAGTTGATTACTGCGCTGATCATCAACAACAATGGCCGTAACCGTACCGTTGGCTTTAATTTGCTCGTAACCTAGGAAGGTGAAATCCGCGTCAATTTCTTGGAGAATTTCTGATTGAATAGACATACTTTGCTCATCACTGCGAGCTGCCCGAGCGCGCTCTCTTTGTTCACTCATATGCTCTTCAAAGCCAGCCTCATCCACAGTCAAGCCGTTCTCTTGCGCTAACTCTTGGGTTAACTCCAAGGGGAAGCCGAACGTATCATAAAGTTGGAAGGCTTTTGCCCCAGGGATTTCCTGCTTACCTTCAGCCTTTAAGTCGGCAATCAAGTCTTCTAGTAAGTTTTCGCCCCCTTCAATGGTTTCATGAAAGCGATCTTCTTCATTAGAAATCACTTGTTGTACGAAGGCAACTTTATCATGTAATTCTTGGTAATGCGCCCCCATCACTTCACTCACAATCGGCACTAATTCCGCTAGGAATGGGCGCATAATACCTAGGCGACGACCATGCATGACTGAGCGGCGAATTAAGCGGCGCAAGATATAACCGCGTCCTTCATTGGATGGTAAAGCCCCATCACTTACAGCAAAAGATACCGCCCGAATATGGTCTGCAATAACTTTAAAACTGACTTGCTTGTCTTCAGCAGAAGCATAATTAACGCCACTAATTTCTTGAATATGCTGAATGATTGGCATAAATAAATCCGTCTCAAAGTTCGTTGGCGTATCTTGAATAACCGATGTAATCCGTTCCAGACCCATCCCCGTATCGACGTTCTTATGTGGCAATGGCTCATATGTATCATCAGGCATATGATTGAACTCTGAAAAGACTAGATTCCAAATTTCTAACCAACGCTCATTCTCACCGCCTGGATAGTTTTCTGGGTCATCTTCGGCAAGATTGTTGAAAGCTTCACCCCGGTCATAGAAAATTTCCGTATCCGGCCCACAAGGACCCGCTCCGATGTCCCAGAAATTATCCTCTACTGGAACAATGTGGCTGGAATCGAAATTCTCAATTTGCTCCCAAAGTTCCTTTGTTTCCGTATCTTCTGGATAATATGTAACGTATAGACGGTCTGGATCTAAGCCTAGCCACTGCTCATCGGTAAGGAATTCCCAAGCCCATGCTATTGCATCTTCCTTGAAGTAATCTCCAATAGAGAAGTTGCCCAGCATTTCAAATAATGTGTGGTGACGAGCTGTCACACCAACGTTTTCGATGTCATTGGTTCGGATACTTTTCTGTGAATTGGTTAAGCGTGGTACTTCGGGTGTCTCCGTACCATCGAAGTATTTCTTAAGCGTAGCAACGCCTGAGTTGATCCAAAGCAAAGTAGGGTCATTGACAGGAATCAATGAAGCACTTGGTAGGACCTTATGCCCTTTCTCTGCAAAGAAATCTAGAAACATTTGACGTATTTGATGACTGGTTAATTCTTTCATCCTAATCCCCTTTCAATCATACCAATTCTTCCTTAAACGACTCCTCTTTGGCAGGAAATAGATTTGACGAGTTCAAGGCAGTAAATTATCTTGGTAGTAAATAAGACGCGATAATAAAAAGAGCCATTATATGCAAGGGCGCTCAACCACGGTACCACCTCGCTTATAATGACTCACATCATCTATCTTATGTATTCCGTTAACGCTGAATATGCGCCTGGCTTTCACCAGGTATACTCTGAGGGAGCATCTGACCCGCTGTTCCTTGCACCAACCGAAACATCTCTAACGTGGATAGATATGGCCTCATGTGCTTTCATTATATTTTACCAAGTCTGTCCTGTCAACTAAATGGCAAAATATTTTTCAATAATTGGTACAATTCCATCTTCATCGTTAGACGCTGTAACTTCATCAGCAATGGCTTTGAGTGATTCGTTCGCATTCCCCATGGCAACGCCGATACCGGCCGTCTGCAACATTTCCTTATCGTTATTGCCGTCACCAACAGCAATAATCTGCTCAAGCGACAATTCCAAATGCTCAGCCAAGCGTTTCAAGCTAGTCCCTTTCGACACATCCTTATGCATCAGCTCTAAATAGAAAGGCTTCGAAGTGGTCACATGCGTAAAGTCACTGAAACGACCTTGACTTTCTGCTTCCAAACGGCCGACGATGTCTGGATCACCTACTCCCATAATTTTCGGTAGGGCTGCTTGCACATTCACGAAGAAATCAGGGTCATAGCTATAAGGCAAGCCTGTTAGTTCCGATTCAACGTGTGAATAGTCATTCTTATGATGAACCTTAATTTCTTCATCTGTATAAGTTAAAGGCGTTAAATCATTAGCTAGAATAAAGTCGATGACATCCAGCTGCTCCTTCTCATCCATGGGTTGCGCATAGATAATCCCTTCACTGGCCACTTCAGTCACCCGGCCACCGTTGAAGGAAATAATATATGAACCGAAACGGTCCAATTCTAAATCCTTAGCAATCCGGTAAACCGACTGGTAAGGACGACCACTCGCCAGCACAAATATATAGCCTGCCTCTTGCATGGCCATAATCGCTTCACGGGTTTTCGGTGAAATTTTATTCTCACTCGTCATTAATGTATCATCAATATCTACAACAAGCACTTTATAGTTCATCTCTATCCTCCTTAATATCTTCACTTTGCATTATACTGGACAGGGCTTGAGCAAGCAAATCGATTAATAATGAAACCGTATCCTTTACTAATAATTTACAAAATGTTTGTCCAAAGCAACAAAACAAGTAGCCATTCTAATCTATTGCTTATTTTTTAAGAAGATTTGCTGTAATCTTTTGTGGATTTGCCTCTGCATTCCGTCGGACGCAGTAAACTAACCCCATAAAAATAAACACCGAATAATCCCTTGAAAACTTAATAGACAGGAGAAAATTATATAATTTTTTATGGATACCTTAGAATTTTATGACTTATGGTGAACAATATAAAACTCTTGATTTGATAATGGACAGGGAAAACAGGAGAGATGCTTATAAGGACATGTTAAAACTATCCTCAAAAAAACTAGACGACTAGATAAGACAGAAAGGTTGCTGACACATGGCTAAAAGAGTATATAAATAAAAAATATTTACCCTAGAAGAAATATAAGAGCTGATAATTTCGCCCTACGTACAGAAAGTAACAGAAAGAAGTGTGACATTTACAGAATCGTTTAAATATCTCTTCAATGAGCGATACCAAGCAATCCCTTCTCCTACGGATATTATCCGAGAAATGGGCTTACCTGTTGATATCATCGGACAGCCTCGGATTAAAAATTTCTCGAGACTATATCGTAACTATATCAATAAAGTAGATGACCCTATGGAGATATTGATGATTGAAACGGAGCGACAAGGCGCGTATCAATGAATTAGAGACAGAACTTATGATCCAAAAGCAACTAAATGAATTATTAAAAAAAGATATTCGTACACAAATATGAACGTCTTCCGTAACGCATACTTACTTTCTATTTCAACTCATCGATACGCAGTACATGAATCCAGATAATGAATGTTCAATGAATGTTCATTGACTTTATTGTGTCAAACTAGGGACCTATCAAGATCGGGTTACTATAACTGGGGTAAGTGTACAAAACCTAATAAAGACGCCAAAGATGCTCAAGACGAAGCTGATTTCAAATTAATCCCAGAAGCTTACACCTATAGAAATAAGTCCAAAGGAGCTCGAATGATTTACTGGTGGCTTTTGGATAAGAAAAGTGTGATTATGAATGTTTAGGAAATTCGTCGTTTAATGAAAAAATTGGCTTACAGTGTCCTGTGCGCCGCCCTCGGAAAAACCGACAAATAGCCAAAGAAGTACAGGGTGGATCTATTAAAGAAAATCTTGTATCAAGGCAATTTAAAGCTTATGGACCACGGATAATTCTATTAACCGATATTAGCTATTTACCCTATGGTGACAGGAAGTTTGCTTATCTTTCAAGTGTTTCAGACGCCTATACAAATAAGATTCTTGCGTATCAGGTGAGTGATAGCTTGGAGATTGATTTTATACTAGAGACGATCCAATGCTTGGTAAATGAACATGGCGTTAGCCTTAGTACCGAAACAATTATCCATTCAGACCAAGGATCGCACTATACAGGGATTAAGTTTCAAGAGTTACTTCAATCAAAAGAGTTACTTCAATCTATGTCACGACGTGGATACTGTTGGGACAATGCACCAAAAGAGTCATTTCTTGGACATATGAAGGATGAAATTGATTTTTATAATAATGATCGCTACCAAACAAATTTAGCTGGGTTGCCTCCAAAGCGTTATTATCAATTATATCTAACAGGACAATATCCATATGAAGGATTAATTGAAACATCCAAGATCAAAAGAGTAAGTATGACAGAGAACATGAGTAATGCGTTCGAGTAATCATACACGCCCTTGTCGCGCCAGGGAGGTGGATTGTACGCAGTTATCCAGGCGAATCAAGGGCCGCGTCTGGCGACGCTTATCCCCTTGACACCCCAGGCCATCTGCAATGCTAACGCTATGGCGCGACAAGGCCTCGAAATACGGAAAGTACATGAGCTTTCTTCGGAGCACACATCTATGATTATATTGAAAAATAACTTTATATCCCATTTGTCAAGGAATTTTTTGCGATTGTCCTTGACAAGGGGTACAATTTGCGCTCCCCACGGAACTGGATCCTTAATACATGACGTAAATGCACACTTCCCCGCCATCAAGCACTACAAACATCGAAACGCACCCCAGTAACTTTCACTCAAGTTGCTGAGATGCGTTTTTTGAATAAACTCTCTTTACGCCCGATATGGGTTCAAGCGTTTCTCTACAAAGGATAGCATAATATCTGAGACGATCGATAATAAGGCAATCGGGATAACTGCCGCCAAGATAATGGCCGTCCCGTCTGAAGCACGCATGCCACGGATTAAGACCATCCCCAGGCCACCAGCCCCTACGAAGGCACCAATGGTTGCTACACCGATAGCCATAACAAAGGCACTACGAATACCAGAGATAATAATTGAAAGGCTCAGCGGAATTTCGATATTGAAAAGAACCTGATTGCGCGTCATCCCCATACCCTTACCAGCGTTGATGACATTCTGGTCGACATTCATCACTCCCGTATAAGTATTGCTTAAAATCGGCAATAAAGAATAAAGGAATATGGTCAAGATAACCAGATTAGGCCCTAAGCCAAACAGAAACATCAATAGCGTCATCAAGGCAATGGATGGCACGATTTGAATGAGACTTGCGAGTTGAATGATCCATTGGGCTAATTTATGATGACGGGCTAAATAGAAACCTAAGGGAACCGCAATGATGGCCGCGAGTATGACCCCATAGAAACTCAGTAGTAAATGTTGGAGAAATTGCTCCCAAACATAAACCCCGTTAATATCATAATACCAAAGGATTTTCTCCCATAAATTCATTTGAGTTAAGCCAGTCAAATCAAGCACCCCCTTGTGATGGATTGACATTGCGGAAATAGTCCTGGCTTTCAAGAAACTGCCGGGCAACGGCTTCAGGTTCCAATAAATACGCGTCCGATTGATAGTTCAAACTTTGCATGGTCTCTTCATCAATTTGCCCTACTAACTTCTGCAGAATATCATCAATCTCTGGCTGCTCAGCCAACAAATCATAGGATGCCACAAAAGCTGTTTCGTAAGGCGGGAACAGTTGCAAATCGTCTTCGATAATCGCCAAATCATAGGCTAGTATTTTGGCATCTGTGGAATAGCCTAGAATAACATCCACATCGCCCCCTGCTAAGGCTTCATAGGTTAAAGACAGTACCATCGGCGTCATGTTCGGAAAGGCAAAGCCATAAATTTCCTGAAAGGCTTCGTAGCCGTCCCCTTCACGATTCAGCCAGTTAATATCTGTAGCGACTTCTAAGGAAGCCGCATGTTCGGCCAAGTCGCTCACCTTCTCAATACCTAAACGCTCCGCATCATCTTTACGCATGAGGAAAGCATAAGTATTCTCATAGCCATAAGACGGGTACCATTTCTGATTAAAGTCCTCTTTGAAATGCTTTTGGACCGTTTCCTCCGCTAACTTGGGATTGCGAATTGCCTCTAAGCCCAACTCTCCCGTGACTGCCGTCCCCGTAAAGCGGGAAGCGGATATATTGGCATCCCCATTGACCATCGCATAGTGATTCAAAGATGAGCTCGCCAAGCCGGGAATCACCGCAGGTTTAATATCTGCATACTCCTCTAGCATCCCTGCAATAATATAGGCAAGAATATCTGCTTCACTCGTACCGCCACCCGTTATGACAACATTCTCATCTGGATTACTACCAGATAAACCAGGTAATTGGCAGGCAGTAAGGGTAACCGTGAAGAGCAATATGCAAACATATTTGGCTAATTTAATTAGCATGTTGCACCCCTCCTCTTGGATTCACCCATTGTTCAAGCCTTGCAAAAAGCCAATTCGACACCAATACCATCAAGACAGCAGGAATCGTTCCAGCAATAACCAACTCAATTTGGAAGAGTTCCAAACCGTTGAAAATCAAACGCCCTAAGCCACCAGCCCCGACATAAGAAGCTAGCGACGTTGAGGAAATGAGATAGACGGCCGAAAGGCGAATCCCAGAGAGAATCACCGGAAAAGCGAGAGGCAGTTGGATATTCTTGAGAATTTGCTGCCTCGTCATCCCCATCCCCTTCCCAGCATTCACAACGTCTGGATCTATGCTTTGGATGCCATCGTACGTCCCTTGAACAATCGGCAAAATAGCATATAAGAACAAGGCAACAATTCCAGGCCAAATCCCGACGCCAAACAAGGGAATCATCAAAGCTAGCATGGCCAGTGTCGGCACCGTTTGTAATATGCGCGCTAAGCCAAGAATTAAGGCAGATACCCTCGGATAGCGACTGCATAGAATACCTAATGGAACCGCAAGGAATACACCCATTAACAAAGCCGCTACAGTTAAGCCAATATGCTCAAGACTTGCTTGGAGAATGACTGACCCCTGCTCCTGTAAAAAGGTAATCATTACACCGTCACCTGCTTCCCAGCTGCATGCATCGCATCATAATAATCCAAAATTGCTTCCTTGCTCACATAGCTAATTTCCTGTCCCTTAGCATCAAGCACTGGGAAGAGAGAAGCCTCATCCAACAACATCGACCGCATCGATTCACTCACCAAAGCATCTGCTGGGTAAGTTACAGAACTCTTGTGCCCATTGACTGCATCTTTTGAGGCTAAATCAGCTACCGTTAAGGCAGCTAGACGGGCAGATTCAATTCGTTGAATGCCCACTAACTCAACAACATAATCATTCGCTGGCTCTAACAGAATATTCTGCGGTGTGTCAAATTGCACCAATTCCCCATATTGCCAAATCGCAATCTTATCAGCAAGTTTGAAAGCTTCATCTACGTCATGGGTTACAAAGACAAAGGTTCGTTGATCCCGAGCTTTCAATTCTAGTAAACTATCCTGCAGTGCGTCCCGAGTAATCGGGTCTAAGGCACCAAACGGCTCATCCATGAGGATAACCGGCGGATTAGCTGCCAGAGCCCTGGCCACTCCAATCCTTTGCTGCTGACCACCTGATAGTTGATTAGGATATTCTTCTAGAGTTTCAAGGGGTAAGTCAATTAACTCAATTAATGTCTCCGCACGCACGCGCATATCTGATTCGGACCAGCCCAAGAGTTTCGGAACAGTAATAATATTCTCATAAATCGTGTAGTGTGGCAGTAAGCCAATTCCTTGAATCACATAGCCAATATTACGACGTAGGGTAACAGGGTCGATGGTCTGATGATCAATCCCGTCAATAAAAATTTGCCCACTGGTTGGCTCAACCATTCGGTTAATCATACTCAGACTCGTTGTCTTGCCACTACCAGATAGACCGATAAATACCACGAATTCATTTGCTTCAATATGCATGTCTACATCCGAAACGGCAACCGTATCACCATACTTTTTTGTGACCTGCTTAAACTGAATCATGTTATACTCCTTCTTACTAAGACGGAAAACTTTAACAAAAGCGCCTCAGTCATTTTTTTAACTTGACTGAGCCGCTCTTAACAAAGTATTGAATTGTCAACTAGAAGTATACTGAATTAAGTTCAGCATCTAGTCAAGGTTCATTAACGTCGAACAGACGTCTATACTGCACTGCAGCATAAATACTTGAAAGTTCACCATACACGTCCGCTAGCTTTTATGTTAGAATCCAGTAAGAACATATATGATGCTTCCAGTATTCCTTATCCTTTATATTGATGTTAAAGTTTTTTGCACATTTTGTCAAGGATACTTAACAATCCTTCTAGAATACTTCGTCCTAAGGACACCTTCAAATTCTAACAATTACTAGCAGTACTTCAATATGATGAAGGCACTGAGGATGCGAATAGGTGTCTTTTATTGTTTGCGAATAAAGGAACATTGGAGTCAAAATAGAAAGTAGAATGTATATGCCAAATAGAGTACACATTATTAGCCATCCCCGTTCAGGCAACGGGAAAGGAACCATCATTCTTAAAGAAGTGATGCAGATTCTTGATGGCTTTCAATTAGAATACATTAATTATCAGACAAATTACGCTACCCATGCGAATTTACTAACGAAAGAAATGATTCATTCAAGCGGCGACCGTACCATCGATTACTTACTTGTCATTGGTGGTGATGGAACCTTGCATGAAGTCGTGGATACCTTGCAAGAAAGCAAGCAGAATATCCCCATTACCTATATCCCTGCTGGAACAGGCAATGATTTCCATCGGACTTGGTACCCTAAAGCTGGACCCCGTGAGATCATTGAAGGAATGCTCTTTAACCGCCAGGTGCAAGATATTCCGATCTTTCTTTTCGAGAATCATTTGTCCAATCGCCAAGGAACGGTCATCAATAGTTATGGTTTAGGTTTAGATGCCCTGATTAACGCTCGAGCTAAGGCAAATCTGGCTTCCGTCTCACCAAGTGTTGCTAAATTATATCATCGTTTCAACTTGGCTTATTTAAAGGCAATTGTTGAAAGTTTGAATACAATCCCCCACTTCTGCTTAGAATATACTATGGACGGGACAACCTATCTGGTAGATGATGCGAGTATGGTCTTGGTGATGAATACCCCCTATATCGGTGGTGGCATTCGCTTAGATAACCGGACCCAACCCCGGGCACATGAACTATCCTTGGTGATATACCACGATATAACTTCTGACGCGGTACGCGATATAATTCCCCGAGTATTCAAATCACATGATTATCAATCTTCGCCTTATATCAACCAAATCAGTGGCCAGCATTTACGCCTGAAAGTAGTCCACGATTCCGTCTTAAGTCAAGTAGATGGGGAAACAATCCAACAAGGCCCAATTGACTTGAGCTTCCGCTTAGGTTCACAAAGCTTTTATTTCCCAAAGAAGTAAATACCAAAATCTTTAAAACCGTTGCCCACCAAATTTCGGTGAGGCAACGGTTTTTCAGCTTGTTATTAGGTTTCGACCATAAAGTCATAAGGGCTAATATCGTGCATCCCAATCAGTGGGTCGATTTGTAAATAATTGTCAGGCGTTAAAACCTTAGGTATATCGCTTGGTGGTTCTTCCATTGACGGTTCACTGCTTGCTTCTTGAGCGACTACGGTCACACCAGGAACTGCACCCAGTACCTTATCTCCTGTCCCCACTTGACTCAGTTTCGGGTCAGTTTCCAGCGCCTCGTCTGGACTCTTTGCGCTTTCAGGGAGCTTATCCTGCTTAGTTTGCTTAGGCTTCTCAGAAGCCTTGGCCACTGCGGTTTGGTAATCCGGATTACGCTCACTTGCCTTAACCTGCAACAATTCCCCTAAGAAAGTCTGCCGCTCACTTTGCTGCTGATGGACTGCCTTATGGAAACTTTCAGGATTGCCGATAAGAATCAAGCTTTTCTGAGCGCGTGTAATGGCGGTATAAAGGACATCCTTGCGCAGTAAGCGCGAATATAAGTCAATCAGTGGTAATATTACTAGATCATACTCACTCCCTTGGGACTTGTGAATTGACATGCAATAAGCAAGAGCTAATTGATCCAAATCACCGCGTAAATACGTCAGCTCCTTCTCATCAAAGGACACAACCAGTTCATCTTGCTTTGATTCCGTCTCCTTCTTGTAGAAAATAGCTTCAATCCGCCCAATATCCCCGTTATATACGCCTTCTTCCGTATTGTTGACCAATTGCAGTACCTTATCCCCCACCCGAAACACTGTGTCGAAATATTGTAGCTCGCGCCGTCTTGTTCGAGGCGGATTGAGGAGTTCTTGTAATAATTCATTCAAGGCATTAATCCCAGCAGGTCCCCGGTACATAGGTGCTAAAACCTGCAAATTATTCGCATCAAAACCTTTCTTCACAGCATGTTCAACTATCTGCTTGACCGCAGGTCCAATTTGCTCACTAGTTGCTTGAATAAAGGTGCGGTCATGCTTTTTGGCAAGGAAATCACCAGGCAATTGCCCTTGCCGCACAGCATGAGCCAGCTGAATAATAGAACTATCTCGCGCTTGGCGATATATCTTAGTCAAGGAAATGGAGGGAATCATCCGTGAAGCGATTAAATCATTAAAGACTTTCCCCGGACCAACCGATGGTAACTGATCGCGGTCACCGACAAAGATGACTTGCAATTCATAGGGTACGGCCTGCAAAAGCCAGTGCATGAGCCACGTATCCACCATCGACATCTCATCGACAATTAAGAGACTCCCTTCCAGCTGTGTGGCAGAGAATTCTTCAACCACACTCTCCCGGGTAAAGCCAATCAGACGATGAATCGTCGTGGCCGGCATGCCAGTCGTCTCCTGCATGCGTTTTGACGCACGTCCAGTTGGCGCTGCCAGAAGTATCGGATTCTTATCCGGCTTAGCAGAAACTTCTTCCAAATCATACTCATGCAGAATCGCATGCATATGAATTAAGCCATTAATCAACGTCGTCTTCCCCGTCCCTGGTCCCCCGGTAATGACGGACATAGGAGAGTCAATCGCTGTTTTGAGCGCTTCTTTCTGTGTCGCATCATAAGTAATCGCTAATTCCGCTTCAACTGCTTCAATCGCAGCAGCAATCTCCGCCTGCTCAAAACGCTCAATCTGCTCATAGGTCAAATACTGATCAATATAATGCACTATTCCCAGTTCAGCGTAATACAGACTAGGAATCATGACCCCTGTATCAATACGAAAAAGCGTTTCTTTCTGCAACGCACTTTCCAGCGCTTGATTCAGGCTTGCTTCATCAATCATAAACGGTCGACTCTTCTCCAAAAGCTTTTGCGCTTCTTGTAAGAGCAAGGCCTCTTCAACACAAGTATCGCCGTTACTGTTAGAAATCTCACTGACCGTTGCAAACAAACCCGCAATCAAGCGTTCCTGAGCATCCGCCTCCATGCCGAGCTTTTCAGCTAATTGATCCGCTTTATTGAAGCCAATACCTTCGACTTGCTCAACCAAATCAAAAGGATTCTCCTGAATAACTTCAATAGCACCACTGCCATAAATTTGATAAATCTTCTCAGATAAAGACGGACCAAAGCCCCACTCATTGAGCTTCATAATCACTTGCTCCGTACCTTGATGTTCAATCACTTGCCGCCGCAAATTGTCCGCAACTTTCTTGGATAAGCCGGTGATACCATCTAAAGCTGTAGCATCCGCAATAATACACTCAATGGCCTGCATCCCTAATTTATCAACGACGCGCTGAGCGATAACCGTCCCGACCCCTTTAAAGCGATTACTGGATAAATATTCCACCAAGCCAAATTCGCTCGTTAAAGCGACCTGTTGGTAGCGTTCAACCGCAAACTGTTCACCATATTTAGGGTGATTGGTCAAATGACCATAGAATTCATAAGTCGTATCCACATGCAATGTAGCAAATTGCCCAGTGATGACAATTGAGTCGCCGATGATTAAGTCAGACTCTTCCTGGTCCACATTAATTCGGACGACCTTGTAAAGATTATTAGGATTTTCGAAATAAATCGCTTCAACATCGCCGACAATTAATGATTCGATTGTCTCGCTCATGAACTCCACCCCCTTTCTAGTAGATTTATTATACCTATTGTTGGGGGAGATTACAAAGAGTGTTGCCAAAGGAAAAAGCATCTTCCATTTAGAAAGATGCTCTTGAGTTAGATTGATTGACCTTTAGAAAAGAAGTTACTCTTGATAATAACCATTCTCAAGTATTAATGCAATGCCTTGTCCACCCTCACGAAAATCCTTTTCTGATAAAGCAGAATTTTCTGTCAAAGTATAACTCAATGGATTAAGGAATTTGTCGAATAGAATAATCGAAATATCATATGAATATTTTACTATATTATTCATTCCCTCAAAATCTTTTGTCTGAATTGTCTACTCAATCAATTTCTGTTGAAGTTGTAAAAGATCTTCTAAATCTGATCGCATAGCTCGTTCACTATAAACAAGTTGAATGTTTTCATAACTGGTGAGAAAATAATCACCATACATTTGAATGACTTCACTGTCCTGAAAAGTATAAATCTCTCCTGGTTGTTTACGACCATAGATGGCGCCAATTAGATTACTCCCTAAGATGAGCGGATAAGTGTAAACGTCATATCCAATTTGCTCTACCCTTTCAAAGACGTCTTTTAATTGGGTAGCTGAACTAATAATTATTTCTTTGTCTTTTCTCACATAGCCATAAGAAGGCTCTTGTAGTACAAAATTCTCACGCCTATCATCTAGTAAATACAAGGCCATTTGATTACTTCGTGTCGAATGGCCAGCAAATTGAACAACTTTCTCGATAACTCTTTCGATTTGTTCTTTTAATGTATCCTCTTGTTTAATCCTTCCTTGAAACTGGATAATTTTCTGCGTATTTTCTTCTATTCGTCGAATAGCCATAACAGCAATTGCTATATAATTACCTAAATTATCCAATTCATTACGCATTTCTTGATAAAGTGGCACATTATCATAATATCCCCAAAAAATATATACCATAAATTTTCCCCTCTTCAGCTATCGGGATACTAAACCACGTCTTAACTCCAATCTCATCAAAATATGGCAAAAAAATTTGTTCATTAGCTATAGTGTAGTCCTCTTTCATCATTGACTGTTCAAGACTTTCTTGCCATACATCTTGGTGATTTTTCGGAAATAACATATGTATATTAGGCAAATCACCACTCACATAAGCTAAATTTAAATTATTCTGGTCAAATAAGGCAATCAGCGAAAAAACTATACGAATTAACTGAGCAATCATATCATCTAAATATTTAAAGACCTCATAATTTGTACTGAAATGCATCATTTTTCTTGATAGCTAACGTAAATGATTCGTTAATTCTGAAATAAATTGAGACACATCCATTTTAATTTACTCTTTCTTCTTTGCTAATGAAAGATATTTCCCATAAATAATATTATAATTTGTCCTATTAATTGTATCTTATTTAAGGATAAATGTCAGAATTTATACACAATTTATACAAATTTATTATCGATTCCAAATTCATATCCTTGACTTAATACAAGCGTTTGCATTATTCTGAGAATAGTTTCAAATTAATTAAAAGGGGGAAGCAATAATGCACACATTTAAAGCATGGGTTGTCCGAGAGAATGATAATAAAGAAGTTACCTACCAATTAGAAGATGTTGACATTAATCAACTTGATGAAGGTGAAGTAATTATCGAGGTACATTATTCTTCTGTAAACTACAAAGATATGCTTGGCTTCCAGACAAAGGGAGGTGTCATTCGTCATTATCCAATGATTCCAGGAATTGATTTAAGTGGAGTTGTTGTAGAGTCTAACGCTGAAGAAATAAAAGCTGGACAAAAGGTTGTTATTACCGGGAGAGCTTTGGGAGTTAAGCATACTGGAGGACTTAGTGAGTATGCTAGGGTGCCAGCATCCTGGGTTTTCCCAATTCCTGATACATTAGATTTAAAAGACGCTATGATTTATGGAACTGCAGGTTTCACTGCTGCCCAATCAGTATATGAATTAGAATCTCATGGAATGTCCCCAGAGAATAACCCTCATATTCTTGTAACAGGTGCTTCAGGTGGAGTTGGCAGCATTGCCTTAAGTATTCTTCACAAAATAGGTTATCGAAATATCAGTGCTTTGATACGAAAAGATTACCAAGAAGAGCTTGTGCTTCGTTTAGGTGCCCAACAAGTTGTATGGGCAGACGATATTGGTAAGAAGAAAACCCTTGGATCTCGTAAATATAATTATATTCTTGATACTGTCGGTGGAGAGGTTGCCGCAACACTTATTCCTCAAATATATGAAAAAGGAAGCATGTCCTTATGTGGTAACGCTGGAGGTATAGAACTAAATACAACTGTCATGCCTCTTATACTAAGAGGGATAAATTTACTAGGAATCAACAGTATCATTGATGAAAGTGATGCTGATTTCTATCGACTCATATGGGATAAATTGGCTACTGATTGGCATGTTGCTAAGAACTTAACCGTTGAAGAAATCTCCCTTGATGAAGTTGATCAAACTATAACTGCATTAAAAGACGGTAAACATCTAGGAAGAACGATTGTTAAAGTAAAAGGATAAAATAAAAAGGAAGGTGCTTTGAGCCGACCCCCAAAAGTTAGACCAAAAAATCTAACTTTTGGGGGTATTTTTATGACCAAGTATAGTTTAGAAACGAAACTTCAAATTGTTACTGACTACGAAGCTGGAAAAGGCGGATTTAGGACTTTAGCGAAAAAATATCAAATCGCTCAGTCAATAGTGAAACGATGGATCCATAATTATCAAGACTTCGGCTTAGAAGGCCTTCAAGTTAAGTCAACAAGACAGTCTTATCCTTTAGAAACCAAGCTATATGCGATAGAATTGTACTTAACTACAGAGTTAAGCTATCGCGAAGTCGGTGTCCAATTAGGGATCAATAATCCAAGCTTAATCGCAAATTGGATGCGAGCCTTTAAGGAAGACGGTATTGATGGCTTATCTAGACCAATAGGGAGGCCAACTACCATGTCTAATTCACAGAAAAAGAATCCACAAAATCCCAAAAAGACGCCTTTACCGAGTGATCCAGATGCCTTAAAGGAAATCATTAAAGAACAAGAAGAACGCATTCAAATGCTAGATATTGAGAATAAATTTTTAAAGGAATTGAGGAGGTTGCGGGAAGCAGACAAGCGGCAACACGACAACAAGAAGTGATGGCCATCCGTAATCTCCATGAGTCTACAGAGTATTCTTTGACGCTGATACTGAAGACTTTAGATTTTCCTAAGGCAACCTATTATTATCAATTAGAGTGTTTGAATAGACCCAATAAAGACGAAGCATTAAAAGAAGAAATTCTTGATATTCGTCAAGCACATGAAAACTACGGTTATCGCCGTGTTCATGCGGAGTTACGTCGTCGTGGTTATACCGTCAATAAGAAAAAAGTTCAACGATTGATGAAAGAAATGAATCTACAAGTGACCTCATTTACTCGAAAATCACGGAAATACAACTCCTATCAAGGTGATATTGGTGAGAAAGCACCTAACCGCTTAAATCGTAGATTTACAAGTTCTATTCCACACCAAAAAATTGTGACGGATACAACGGAGTTCCATTATTATGAAGCTGATGATTCAGGACAGTATCAATTGAAAAAGTTGTATTTAGATCCCTTTATTGACTTGTTTAATCTGGAAGTCATTAGCTATAAAATCTCAAAACAACCTAATAAGGAAAGTATGATGGAAGCCTTCGAAGAAGCCGTTGAAGCTACAAAAGATTGCCAATTTAGACGAACCTTTCATTCGGACCAAGGCTGGGCTTATCAGATGAACGACTATCAACAATTATTGAAAGATCATCAGATTTTCCAGAGTATGTCCCGAAAGGGAAATTGTTTAGATAATGCGCCGATGGAGAACTTCTTCGGCATCATGAAACAAGAAATGTTTTATGGGAAAGTTTATCGTAGCCGTAGGGAACTGGAACAAGCTATCCACGACTATATTCGTTACTACAATGAAGATAGGATTAAAGAGAAATTAGGCTATTTAAGTCCTGTTGAATACAGACAACAACAATTGCTTTTAAGTGCCTAAACATGTCGCAAATCACCTAACCTCAATGGTTTCACAAACCATCCAGACTTATCAAGAGCCGCTTCGCTCTTCCTCTTGACAAGCCTGGATGTCTGATGAGATGTTTTGGTTAGGTCAATTAGCAGCTTCTCTGTTCTTGCGAAATCGGTCACCTTGAAGCAACTTAAGTGTTATATCTTTATTGAATCTTTCAGAAACACAAAAAAGAGCTACCCATTATTGGGGTAACTCTTCATAAAATCTAGTCTAACTTTTTGGGGTCACTATACTTCACTCTAATGAGACACCTTCCTTTTTCAACTTTCTTTTCTATAGATTGGCCCGTACCTTAAGGATTAACCCCTACTCATCCCACGCAAAAAGCCTAGAAATTGTCTTCAACAACCTCTAGGTCACCCATTATTCTAATACTATCTACCCAACTGACCCTTCCATCTCATAAGCAATCAATCGGTTTAATTCCACCGCATATTCCATCGGCAATTCCTTCGTAAATGGTTGCACAAACCCCATCAAAATCATCTCTGTTGCTTGGGCTTCTGACAAACCACGACTCATTAAGTAATATAACTGTTCTTCAGAAATACGTGAGACTTTCGCTTCGTGTTCTAAAGAAACATTCGCATTATGAATCTCATTAAAAGGAATAGTATCTGATTTAGATAGCTCATCCATAATAATGGTATCACACTCGATATGCGACTTCGATCCATCTGCGTTCTCAGCGAAATATACTTGCCCTAGGTAATCTACCATCCCACCGTCTTTAGCGATGGATTTAGAGACAATAGAACTAGATGTGTTTGGCGCTAAGTGAATTAATTTCGCTCCGGTATGTTGATGCTGATCCTTACCGGCAAAAGCAACCGTCATGACAGACCCACGGGCACCGCGTCCTTTGAGGATACAGCTTGGGTATTTCATTGTCTTAGCTGAACCGATATTACCATCAACCCATTCTAAATTACCGCCTGCTTCAACGTGTCCCCGCTTAGTCACTAAGTTATATACATTATGCGACCAGTTTTGGATGGTAGAATAGCGCATGGTCGCATTCTCTTTAACGACAATCTCTACAATGGCTGCATGTAAACTGGCATTAGAGAACGTTGGGGCGGTACAGCCTTCAACGTAATGAATGCTTGCGCCTTCGTCTACGACAATTAAGGTCCGTTCGAATTGGGCTGAAGCAGCATTATTCATGCGGAAATACGTCTGCATCGGGATTTCTAATTGCACCCCTTTCGGCACATAAATAAACGTACCTCCTGACCAAACTGCACTATTCAAGGCTGATTGGAAGCTATCTTCAGGCTTAACCACCGTCGCAAAATATTCTTTGAATATTTCCGGATATTCCTTCAAGCCTGTATCGGTATCGGTAAAGATAATCCCTAATTTCTCAAACTCTTCCTTCATATTGCTATAAACCGCTTCGGACTCATATTGGACGGTTGTCCCAGCCAAATAAGCTCGCTCAGCTTTGGGAACGCCTAAACGGTCAAAAGTTTCCTTGATTTCATCAGGTACTTCGTCCCAAGAGCGGACCGGTTTGTCGGTCGCTTTCTGATAGTAGACGAAGTCATTGAAGTCTAAGTTTGATAAGTCTGCGCCCCATTCGGGCATATTCTCATATTTCTCAAGGAAAGTTCGATATGCATCTAAACGAAAGTTTAACATCCATTCAGGCTCGTCTTTCTCTTTGGAAATTGTACGAATAACTTCTTCACTTAAGCCTTTGCCTGTCGAGAAGATAATTTCGGCATCATCTTGGAAACCATATTCGTATTCGCCGACTACTGGTACTTCACTCATCGTATCACCTTTCCTTAAGCATCGGCTTGTGTCGTTAAGCCGTCTTCTAAATCATTTACTTCTTCATTTAAACCTATTTCCAAAGCCCGCCAAGCGAGCACTGCACATTTATAGCGAGCGGGGAATTTCTTCACTCCATCAAGGAAATTAGCATCCTTCAACAGCTTCTCCACTTCGGCAGTTTCCAGTTGGATAGTATCTTCATTCACGCCACCGACTAATTGGTTAAAGGCATGGGATAAGTCAATAGCCGTATCAACAGGTTGGCCTTTCATCACTTCGGTCATCATGCTGGCACTCGCAATACTAATGGCACAGCCCGAGCCGTTAAAGCCTATGTCTTGAATAATCCCATCCTCCACCTGCATAGTTACTTGAATCGCATCACCACAAGTTGGATTCAATAATTCCATATGATGAGTCGCATCTGTAAGCACTTTGCGATTGCGCGGTTGACGTGAGTGATCCATGACCACTGCTTGATATAAATTACCGAGTTGATTCAAGGCCATACTTAAAGAAATCCCTCACTTTCTCTGTCACTTCGATGAAACGCTCTACTTCTTCCAAGGTATTATACATGCCGACACTAGCCCGTAAAGTAGCTGGGGTGTCCAGGACTCGCATTAATGGTTGCGCACAGTGATGACCTGCCCGCACCGCAATCCCTTCTAAATCATAGGCGGTCGCTGCGTCATGCGGATGGACCCCATCAATGTTAAAACTGACTAGCCCATGGGGCGCTTGAACGTTTTGGTTAAGACGTGTTACGCCGTCAAGGTGATCCAAGCCTTGACATAGCTTTGCGACTAGCTTGCTTTCATGGTCGCCGATAGTTGCGTACCCAATGTCTGCAATAAAGTCAATGGCAGCGCCAAGTCCCACTACTTGACTAATGGGCATCGTCCCTGCTTCGAATTTCCACGGGGCCTGCTTATAGTCACTCGCCAAATCACCCACGTAATGAATCATCTCGCCGCCAAATTGGACAGGTTGGGTGGTTTCATGATGTGAAGCCTTTAAATAGACCGCACCGATACCCGTTGGGCCGTACATTTTGTGCCCGCTGAAGCAATATGCATCCACGCCTAATTGCTGAACATCGACTGGCAAGTGCGGAACAGCCTGGGCGCCATCGACGATAAGAAGCGCGCCTCGCTCATGGGCCCAATTGCTTAAGGCCTGGAGTGATTGCTCAACACCCAAGACGTTCGAAACATGGTGAATCACTAAGGCTTTAATAGAACTGTCATCATACTTGTCTAAAGACGGCAAATCCACGGTCCAGTCAGCCGATAAAGGCAAGAATTCTAATGAAGCGCCTGTCCGCTGACACACTTCCTGCCAAGGGACTAAGTTGGAATGATGCTCAAGTTTAGTCGTTAGAATAAGGTCACCTTCATTTAATTGTGGTTCAACTAAGCCTTGCGCTAGGAAGTTCAACCCCTCTGTAGTGCCACGGTTGAAGATAATTTCTTCCGTATGCTGGGCATTCAACCATTGAGCCACTTTCTGGCGGGTGCCTTCATAGGCTTGGGTTGCCCGTTCTGCTAGAGCATGCACGCCGCGATGGATATTCGCATTATCCGTCTGATAATAAGCAACCATGGCATCAACTACCGATATAGGTGTTTGACTCGTGGCTGCATTATCGAAATAAATCAAAGGCTCCCCATTGATCTCCTGGTTCAGAATTGGAAACAATTCGCGAATATGCTGAATATCCATACACTCACCTTCCTAGAATGTTCGTAATTTATAATCAATCGTTGCCACCATCTCTTCACGGATGGCTGTATTCGGCATGGCGCTAATCACGTGCCCTAAGAAACCGCGAATCATTAAATACTCTGCGTCCCGTTCACTAATACCGCGGCTCATTAAATAATAAAGAGCCTCTTCGTCAATTTGGCCGATACTTGCTGCATGGCCCGCAGTTACTTCAAATTCATCAATTAAGAGAATTGGGTTTGCATCTGCTCGTGAATCTTCGGATAACATCATAACCCGACTTTCTTGCTGGGCATCAGCAAATTTCGCATTTTTCAGAATATGGCCAATACCGTTAAAGGTCAAAGTCCCTGCTTCCAAGACGACCCCGTGTTGGAAGATATTGCCGCGGGTATGGTGACCCTCATTAACAACTTTGGAATCAATTCCTTGAACTTGCTCACCGTCACTGATACCGATAATAGATAGATCTGATTCAGATCCTTGACCTACTAAATATGTATCCATATCTAGAATCGTATTGCCATCATTCATGGCACCAATAGACCAGTTAATCACTGCATCGCGTCCTGTTATCCCGTGACGGCGGATGTATGCTTCAGTTCCACTACCTAATTGGTCAATAGCGAGGAAGTTAATATGCGCGCCAGCCTTGGCTATTACTTCAACCATAATCGTTGCTGAGCCGCTTGCATCCTCATCAGAGACTAAACGCTCCAAATAGTTTACGCGGCTATTCTCGCCAGCCACAAGAAGAACCCGTTTATTCATAGGGCTACCATCAACCAATTGCTTGAGAACTGACTCTAATGGCAAGGTAACATCTAGTCCCTCAGGAATATAGATAAACAACCCGCCGGTATTAAAAGCTAAATTATAGGCTGCCAGACGATCTGCTTCTGCCGGAATTACGGAAAAAAGGTGTTGCTTTACAAGTGCCTCGTCTTCAAGCAAAGCTTGGTACAAATCCTTAACAATAATGCCCGTTTCAGCTAACTCACCTAGATCAACGTAAGTTTGTTGACCAATATGGGCTACCCGAGCTGACGTTTGGTCTTGGTTGCTCCAATGGCTTTCAGCGTTTGCTTGCAGACTTGCTTCACTTAGTAAATCTACATCACTAAAAGCTTCTGGATACAAGGCCCAGTTGGAATAGTCGACGCGTTCAATTTTGCTGGCTTGTAAATATTTCCAATTTATAGCAGCACTTGCTTGGGTTTGCTTAAACCATTCAGGTATTTGAGCTTTCTTATGCATTAGCTTCGGCCTCACTTCCGTCTAGTTGAATACCCAACTCATCCGCGATACCTTTATAGCCTTCAGCTTCAAGGCGTTTCGCAAGGGAAGCGTCACCAGATTTGACGATTTTTCCTTTCATCAGAATATGTACATAGTCAGGTGTAATATAATTCAATAAGCGTTGATAGTGTGTAATAATCATTGCACCAAAGTCTTCGCCCTTCATTGAGTTCACGCCTTTAGCAACGACTTGTAAAGCGTCAATATCCAAGCCAGAATCAATCTCATCTAGTAAAGCAAACGTCGGCTCTAACATGAGCATTTGGAGGATTTCATTACGTTTCTTCTCACCACCGGAAAACCCTTCATTTAAATAGCGTTCAGCCATTGCTTCAGGCATCGCTAGGAGTGCCATATTCTTATCGAGTTTTTCGATAAAGGTGCGAATGTCCATTTTGTCATCTTCTGGTCGACGAGCGTTGATGGCTGTATGCATGAAGTTAGCATTGGTAATTCCCGGCACTTCCATCGGGTACTGGGCACCGATGAATAGGCCGTTACGAGCACGTTCATCTACTTCCATTTCCAAGACATCTTCCCCGTCTAAGAGGATTTCTCCTTCCGTCACTTCATACAAAGGATTTCCCATAATCGCTGCCGCTAAGGTTGATTTACCTGAACCGTTTGGCCCCATAATGGCATGAACCTCATTGGTTTTCAACGTTAAATCAACACCGTGAAGGATTTCCTTATCTTCAATCGCAACGTGTAAATTCTTAATTTCTAGTACTGACATATTGACCTCTTTTCGTTAATATGCCGTCATTTACTTCTCAACAAAAGTAAATGACGACGCTTATCATAATTCTTATTAAACGTATTGACGCTGTTTGTCCCCGACATAAGCTGCGTCGATGATGCCGCCACCTAAGCATTCCTCACCGTCATAGAACACTACCGCTTGACCTGGAGTAATGGCTCGCATAGGTTCGCTGAACGTTACGCGGGCTTTCGTACCTGTTTCGTCTAATTGAACATCCACCGGCACATCTTGTTGGCGGTAGCGGAATTTCGCGGTACAACTGAATTTCTGGGGCATGCCCAGTGGATTAGTAAATTGAATTTCGGAAGCATCTAAGTAGTCCGAATATAAATTCGGATGCTCATAGCCTTGGCCTACATATAAGGTTTGGCTCGTCAAATCCTTACCAATGACAAACCAAGGATCATTGGATTGGCCACCTCCGCCGATGCCTAATCCGTGCCTTTGGCCAATAGTGTAATGCATTAGGCCCATATGCTCACCTTTCACTTCACCATCTAAGGTCCGCATTTCACCTGGTTGGTTCGGCAAATATTTTGAGAGAAACTCATTAAAGTCCCGCTCACCAATAAAACAAATTCCGGTGGAATCTTTCTTCTTGGCGGTAGCCAGACCAGCTTCTTCAGCAATACGACGCACTTCCGCTTTCTCCAAGTGGCCTAAGGGAAAGAGCGCTTTTTGTAATTGGGCTTGGCTCAATTGACTCAGGAAATATGTTTGATCCTTATTATCGTCTACACCACGCAAGAGATGAACCGTCCCGTCAGCGTCCCGGCGCACCCGGGCATAGTGGCCCATAGCAATATAATCTGCGCCTAAATCCATCGCATAATCGAGGAAAGCTTTAAATTTAATTTCCTTATTACACATGACGTCCGGATTCGGGGTGCGTCCGTTACGATATTCTTTCAAGAAGTACTCAAACACCCGGTCCCAATATTCCTTCTCGAAATTGACAGAATAATAGGGAATATCCAATTGTTCTGCAACTTTAGCAACATCTTCATAATCTTCAGTCGCCGTACAAAAACCCGTCTCGTCGGTATCATCCCAATTCTTCATAAATAAGCCAATCACATCATAACCTTGTTCCTTGAGCAATAAAGCTGCTACTGAAGAGTCAACCCCGCCACTCATCCCAAGGACGACGCGCTTGCCTTTATTTGGGTTTGCCTCGGTCATAATTCTCCTTTCTAGTCCACTTCAATGAGGACATTTCGGTCCACAAAGCCATCAAAAATAAAATTAACTTTCTCGACAACCATTGCATTATTATCTAATTTGCTAACATCTACCGTCTTAAAGCCCTTATCCGTTACCGTTGAAATCTTGATACCTTTCAAATCCTTATCGACCATAACTTTTAAAACTAAACCTTGACGACTCTCAGAATCCAAGGGACGACGATATTCAAAGTTCCCCTGCTTCGTATTAGTAAAACCATTGTCACGTAAGGTATAAGGACGACATTCTGGTGATACTTTAAACGTCCGATCGAAACCTAATAATGTTGCTTCTTCTTTAAATGCCATGATTAACGTCCTTTCTGAATCTGAATTAATGCATTCACAAATTGTGTAATATCTTCTTCGCTAGTCTGCTTACCAAAAGATACGCGTAAACTTTCATGCCAACGATCCGGCTCTTCTGGATAATAGGCTTGCAGAATGGGACTGTCCGATACGCTCCCAGCAGAACAAGCACTCCCAGCAGAAATATAAATGTCCCGCAAATCCAATTGAATTAACAAGCGACTTGCTTCCTGGCCTAGCAACCAAATACTATGTATATTGTTCACGCGATTATGCGGATCTCCATTCATCGCAATAGCTAAGCCGGAAGTCTCTAGCAAAGCTTTGAAATGCTGCGCTAAATGCGCATAGTGCGCTAAGCGTTCAGCGCGCTCTTGCTTTAACAACTCAAACGCTTTGGCCAGACCGAGTATATAAGGAGTATTCTCCGTACCAGACCTTTGTTTAGCTTCCTGACCTCCCCCATGTAAGAGTGGGTTTAGGATCATCTCTTCCCGCCAAGGCCGATAAATTAAAAGCCCAATCCCTTTGGGCGCATAAATTTTATGGCCGGAAGCAACCAGAGAGGTCGCTGGGATACTTCCCATATCCCAATCCACAGTTTGGAAGGCTTGTACCGCATCCACATGAAACCAGTAACCCGCAACTTGAGCTGCTTGACCTATTTCAAAGACGGGTAGAATGGAGCCGACTTCATTATTGACAGCCATGGCAACCCAGCCGATTGTGCCTGCTTGACTCGCATTGCGAAACGCCTCTGCTGTATATGCGCCATTACTATCAGGCTTTAGATAGCTGACTTGGAAACCATTCTGCTCAAGAAAGGCTAATTCTTCCTTGACAGACGGATGCTCAATAGCTGTTGCGACAATATGATTACCCAGGCCAAGCTTACGCGCTTGATAAGCTTGACTGCGCAAGGCCCAGTTATTCGCTTCGGTTGCCCCGCTTGTAAAGAACAAACTTTTATCCGGGACGCCGATGCTCTCAGCAATACTAGTTCGCGCATTCTGAATCTGTCGTTTGGATTTCTTGCCAATTCGATATATACTGGATGGATTACCAAAGTTATGCACCAGAGCGTCTTGAATCGTCTCCACCACTTCATCATCGATAGGGGTGGTGGCTGCATAGTCTAAATAAATCATCTGCTTCCCTCCTATCTGTTTCATTTTAGCATAATTTAAGTCGTAGCTTTCAACATTATAGCATTTATTTGAATGAAAACAAGATGCTTGCTGCATACATTTCTTTTTAAATAATATTTATAAGTGTGAGAGCTGTGCTTTAAAGTTAGTTTCGCTCTATGCACAGTCCGAGTCTATCTAATGGATTCAGAACAAAACACGAACGTATTTCTTGTGCTTTCGTTACTTTTCCTGTAAACTAAAGATTAACAAAGTATGGAGGTGATCATGTGCAAGAACCTTTAGCTTATCGCATGCGTCCTCGGGAAATAGATGAAGTGCTCGGTCAAGCGCATCTTGTTAGCGATGGCAAGATTATTCGCCGCATGGTCGATGCCAAGCGTTTATCTTCGATGATTCTATATGGACCGCCAGGTACCGGCAAGACGAGTATTGCTAGTGCCATCGCAGGAAGTACGAAATATGCCTTTCGAACCTTAAACGCAGCTACAGATAGTAAGAAAGACTTGGAGATTGTTGTCGAGGAAGCCAAGATGTCTGGCACGGTAATTCTCCTCTTAGATGAGATTCACCGCTTAAATAAGGTCAAGCAAGACTTTCTCCTCCCCCATTTAGAAAATGGCCGAATTATTCTTATCGGGGCAACTACAGAAAATCCGTATATTTCCATCAATCCAGCCATCCGTAGCCGTCTGCAAATCTTTGAAGTGAAACCTTTAACGCCGGATGATATTCAAATGGGTCTAAAAAGAGCACTTACAGACAAAGACCGGGGCTTGGGCGAGATGCCAATTGTGATTGCTGACGATGTCTTACGCCATTTCGCTAGTACGACGCAAGGAGATATTCGCAGTGCCCTAAATGCTCTGGAATTAGCAGCCTTGTCCACGTCACCAGATGCTGATGGAAACATTGTGATTACCCAAGCCGTTGCTGAGGAGTGCCTACAACACAAGCGTTTAAATCATGATAAAGATGGTGATGCCCATTATGACGTTATCTCTGCCTTCCAGAAATCAATCCGCGGTAGTGATGTAGATGCTGCGCTATATTATTTAGCTGTGCTCTTAGAAGCCGGTGAATTAACCATTGCTTGCCGCAGGTTGCTAATTATTGCCTATGAAGATATTGGCTTTGGTAATCCTGCAGCAACCGAGCGAACCGTCGCTGCGGTCACGGCTGCCGAGAAAGTAGGCTTACCGGAAGCGGCCATTCCTCTGGCATTTGCCACAAGTGATTTAGCCCTGTCCCCTAAGTCGAATACTAGTTACCGCGCATTTAATGAGGCAATGGCTGATGTTCGCAAAGGAGCCGGTGGTCCCGTTCCCGATCATTTAAGGGATGCCCACTACCAAGGCGCTGAAAAACTGGGGCGTAGCGTTGGCTATAAGTATCCTCATGATTACCCGGGCCATCATGTTTCCCAACAGTATTTGCCGGACCCTTTGAAAAACCGACGATATTTCCAAGCGGAGCCAACTGGTAAATATGAGGAAGCAATTGCGGGACTTTACGAAAGATTAAAAGGAAATTGAACGCACTAAAATTATATCCACTTTGTAAATTCTTTGTAAACATACCCCTTGCATTCCACCAATCTTGTGATATAATTTAAGTATAGAAAGTTATCTGTGGTGTGCGTTGCACATATATTGTGTGGACCGACCATATTATCTTTGATAAGGGATCCCGTGGTAGGGGCCTATGACAAGCCTTTTACATTTGGAAGTCAAATGGCTCTTGCGTGGAACCCACCTGCAATTACCAGCGGGTTCAAAACATGTATGTGCTAAGACGGCACCAACGGAGCTTTTTTGGCTGGCCTTGTGCCAGCTTTTTTATATTTTTTTGGAGGCCTTTATGCTGAACTTATTAATTAATTTAATGCCAACCATGTGTATTATTCTAGCTGGCTATATTATTATTTTTGCGCGATCTTTGCAGAAATTTCTTGGCTTGAAGCGACAAAGGGAAATTATTGCCATTGGCGTGACATATTTCCTACTAGCCATCCTGGGTTTTTTACTCATTTATCAACAAATCCAAATAGGCATTCCTATCTGGTTGATACTCGTTATACTTCTAACCTTGGCCTTGATTTACTTTACAATTCAAGCCCGCAAACACCGCTAAACGAAAAGACACGTTCAGTTCTCATTTACTGAACGTGTCTTTTCGTTTATGCTCGTTCTTGGATAAAGACACTCTCTTCCCCATCGGTTTCCTGCAATTTCACTTGCACTTGCTCATTCTGGCTCGTGGGAACATTCTTCCCTACAAAATCAGGCCGAATCGGCAACTCGCGGTGACCTCGATCGATTAAGACAGCTAATTGAATTTGCTTAGGACGCTGGTTCGATAAAAGGGCATCCATCGCTGCTCTTACCGTACGCCCTGTAAATAGCACGTCATCTACAATAACAAGGCGCTTATTATTCAATTCATGCGTAAATGCTGGATTCTTAACCAAAGGCTCTCTTTGCAATCGGCTCAAATCATCCCGGTAGAAAGTTACATCCAAGAGCTCTACAGGAATTGTGACGCCTTCAAAGGCAGCAATATTGGCTTGAATCCGGCGGGCCAAAGGCTCTCCGCGCGTTTGAACCCCAACTAAAATAACTTCTTCCAGCGATTGATTGCGCTCGATAATTTCATGCGACATTCGTCGCAAAGACCGCCCTATCGCCGCTTCATCCATGATTTGCTTCATTCAGACACCTCTTTCTAATCAGTTTTCCTATCACAGCATACAGTCTAAACTTCCGCAATTATACATCGTTACGACTGCATTTTTCAGGTGAGATTATTTTCAGCATAGGTTGTATAATTATATAATACAGGTCAGAGTAACAAAAATTCTGTGAAATGTAAATTTCATCTTATATTCACTAGATTATTTATTATTATTTCTTGTGTTGTATCGAATAGGGGGGAAATTTCGACACAAGCATTCTGGTATATTTAAAGAAATACTCCCGACCGATTACCAACCAGCCAGGAGTTCTCGTTTATTTTAATTCCTCAATATAAGAAACGGCATCCCCAATTGTCTGCAGCTCTTCAATCTTCTCATCATCAAATTGAATATTGTACTTGTCCTCAATCTCCATAACAAGTTCAACTACATCCAATGAATCTGCTCCTAAATCATCAAAGGTCATCTCTGGTGTGACAACCGATTCTTGAACACCGAAGCGCTCCACAATCATATGTTGCACTTCAACAAATGTTGACTCTTCTGCCATTGTAAATCCTCCTCCATTTATACTCCCCTGGCTCAATTATTGTACCATAAAGCCAAGGTCTGTCTACCTTTTTGCCCACTCTTTGGCTTCTATTCATTCGCAAAAAAATCCGTCGCCTCTTGTACAAAGCCTGATTCAATAATCGTCACCGCTTGCTTCATGGCGTTAACAATCGCGCGTGCATCAGATGAGCCATGTGTTTTGATGACAGGGGCTTTAACCCCTAAGAGAACCGCACCGCCAAATTCTGAAGTATCCACATCCTTGGCCATGCCTTTCAAGGTATCCTTAAGCATCGCCCCACCTAATTTAGCCATTGTCGAACCGCCCATAATTTTATCTTTGAGTAAGCGAACAATAGCTGAAGCGGTTCCTTCAATTGCCTTTAGAACGGCATTTCCGGTAAAGCCATCCGTGACCGCAACGTCACAAACGCCTTCAAGTAAATTACGACTTTCTACATTACCGATAAAGTTAATGCTTGCTTCTTCAGCAAGTAAATCATAGGCTGCTTGACTAAGCGCTGAACCTTTCCCAGCTTCTGTGCCATTGTTAATTAAGCCAACCCGAGGATTAGGAATGCCGAGAACTTTCGCTGCATAATAACTGCCAAGAATAGCAAATTGACGCATATTTTCTGCTTTCGTATCGGCATTTGCCCCCGCATCCATCAAGATAAAGCGACTACCTAAGTTACCCGAGACGACAGGCAGAAGAGGCGCCAATCCAGGACGGCCAATATTCTTGATCCGTCCAACAACCAAGAGGCCTGCGGTCAACAGAGCACCTGTATTTCCAGCAGAAACGATAGCGTCTGCTTCCCCGTCTTTCACGGCTTGAGCGGCGCGAACCATGGACGAATCTTTCTTACCACGAATCGCTTTAACCGGCTCATCTTCCCCGGTCACGATTTCAGTGGTCGGAATAATTTCAAGGCGGTCATTCGCTTGAAGTTTCGCGCGCAATACTGCCTCATCTCCGAATAACTTAACTTTGACATTAGGCACTTCTTCTAAGAATACTTTCGCCGCCTCAATCGTTACGTCCGGTGCATGGTCGCCTCCCATAGCATCTAAAGCAATTGTAATCATACGCATCCTCCTGTTTATCATTCTTTATTATTATAAAGGACTTCATTTAAATTTCAATCATTTGTCCTTGGCTCCAAGCCATCAGTGTTTCTAATTCAGCTTCTGTCATTTGTTCAGGATGTCTTAATAATTGTTGTACTTCCTTTCGGGCTACCTTCAAGATCACTTGATCTTCTAATAAATTCGCATAATGGAACTCAGGAATCCCACTTTGGGCTTGGCCGAATATCTCGCCACTTCCCCGGATTTTCATATCTTCCTGACTAATATAAAAGCCGTCTTGACTTTCAGCCATAATTTTCAAACGGGCCTTCCCTTGATCTGTCGTCGGGTCCCCAATTAAATAACAATAACTTGGCAAATCACTCCGCCCCACCCGTCCTCGCAACTGGTGTAATTGAGCTAAGCCGAATCGTTCCGCAGATTGAATCACAATCATCGTTGCATTCGGCACATTGACCCCTACCTCTACCATCGTTGTTGCAACAAGTAATTGCATCTGGCCTGTAACAAAGCATTCCATTGCTTCTGTTTGACTTTCCTTATCCAACTGGCCATGTAGCACGCCAATATTATACTGGGGGAAACGCTGGGCAAGGCGTTCGTATACTTCATTAACATTATCAATATCTGCCAAGTTCTCAGATTGGTCAATTAATGGCAGGACATAATAAATTTGGTGCCCTTTAGCCAACTCCTCCTCCATATGCTGATAAACCACATTAATTTGACTTGCTTTGGCTAATTTCGTTTGGATAGGCTGACGGCCTTTGGGTAGTTCATCAATCGTTGAAACAGACATTTCACCGTAGATGGACAAGGCCAATGATCTCGGGATGGGTGTGGCTGTCATTTGTAAGAGATTAATGGCCTTATCTTTCTGGTGGGCGGAAAGTAACTTATGTCTTTGGCGGACACCGAAGCGATGCTGCTCATCTATTACAACGAGGCCTAAGTTAGCAAATTGAACCTGATCTTGTATAAGGGCATGGGTACCGATTACAACCGAACTTTCACCTGAAGCTAAGTTAGCTAACACCCGCTCTTTCTCTTTACTTGGCATATGACTTACTAAAAGCTCACACTGCAAGTCTAAGGATGCAAAGGTTTCATTAAAGGCCTGCGCATGTTGCTTGGCCAGAATTTCAGTTGGCACCATCATTGCACCTTGGTAGCCAGCTGTAAGCGTTGCATACAAAGCCAGAAAGGCTACCAAAGTCTTCCCACTCCCCACATCGCCTTGAAGCATTCTTTGCATCGGATAAGGTGCTAATAAGTCATAACAAATTTCATTAACCGCTTGCTTCTGTGCATTCGTCAACTCGTAAGGCAAAGCTTGAATAAGTTGCTTCAAATCGTCGACATCATAATGGACTTCAATACCCGTATGTTGCCTTTGTTGAAAACTCGCTTGTTGTAGGCGCCACTGATAAAAGAAGAACTCATCGAAAATAATTTTACGTTCCGCTTGATGATGGGCTGCATCATCTTCAGGGAAATGCATCTGGTATAAGGCATCTTTCAGTGGCATCAGACGATACTTTTCGTTAAGAAAAGCCGGTAAACGGTCTTGAATACAAGTCGAATAGTCTGCAAAAGCTTGGCGAATCGCTTTAACAATCATACTTTGCTTCAAGCCTTTAGTTGCATGATAGACAGGATCAAAGGCCGCCCCTTCATCCTGTGCCTTCAAAAGCTTCATCCCTAGTAAATTCTGACGGTCACTCTGCCATTTCCCGTATACCCCTTGGGTATCACCCACTTCAATCTGCTTCGCCAAATACGGCTGATTAAAGAAAACCACTTGAATGACATCTGAATCACCAACCGCCAACTGAAAGACCAACCGACTTTTACGACCTCCGAAATAATTCACCACTGGAGGGGTCACTACCGTTCCTTTAAGCGTCACCTTCTCTTGATCGAGAATTGTTTTGATGTCACGTTCTTGAATATCCTCATAGCGAAACGGGAAATGATACATTAAGTTACGAATCGTCTCAATCCCCAACTCACCAAATCGCTCCGCCGATTTCGGTCCAATACCTGGCAGGAGCGTAATCGAATCGTCCCATGATTTCTCGCTCATATGACACCTCCTTGTGATATCTTTCATACAACTTGTATTATACTAAAGTTTGCGAGAAATGCTAAGCGGAATTGCGGTAGGGCCTTGATAGAAAGAATAATTTATAGCGTAAATCCCCCCTATTTTATATAACCTATCCTATAAATGCAGCAGTATCATCGTTCGTCATTATTATATTCATTGAGGTATATAATTCTGGGTGAGTTTAGATTATAGAACAGAGCAAGTATGATCTAACCGACAAAACAAAAAGACCTCTAGCAGGAGCTAGAAGCCTTAACTGTTTATTCCACAGACATCATGTAATGGTATACGGGTTGGTTGCCTTCCACAATCTCTGTATCAATTGCGTCATACTTTTCGCTTAGGCGACTTAAAGCTGCCTCAGCCGTCTCTTGGGAGCCATCCTCACCAATGTAAACCGTTACAATCTCACTCCACTCATCAACCATCGCATCGAGCGTTTGGTAAAGGGTTTCTTCAAGGATGTTCGTAGCTACCACGATGTCACCATCAATAAGGCCCATGAAGTCATCTTTTTTGATAACGAGGTCATTGATTTCTGTATCACGAATCGCATAAGTAACTTGTCCGGATGTGACTTCCTTACTCATATCTGTCATGCCTGCAACATTCTCTTCAAAACTAGCAGTTTCATTGAAGGCTAGCATGGCGGAGACTCCTTCTGGAATCGAACGGGTCGCAATGACTTCAACGGGAATATCAACAATGGATGCAACTTGTTCCGCTGCCATTTGAATATTCTTGTTATTCGGCAAAATAATCAAACTCTCAGCGTTAATGCCTTCAACCGCTTTAACAAAATCTTCTGTTGCCGGATTCATTGTCTGGCCACCTTCAAGGATGACATGGACACCGATCGATTCAAAAAGATCACGAATGCCATCTCCTGCAGCTACAGCAACGATCGCAGTTTTCAACGGTTCATTCGTTAGTTTAATGCCACACAGCTCCTCAGTCATCAAGGGGTCTGCCTGTTGTTGTAAGGTTGCCTCTTCTTGTTCTAAAGCACGAACTTGCTCTCGCATATTGTCGACTTTAATCTTAACCAATTCACCGTATTGTTGGCCCAACTGCATAATTTCACCAGGATTTTCTGTATGAATATGCACTTTAATGATTTCATCATCCGCCACAACTAAGAGGGAATCTCCTTTAGTGTCAAGCAAGTTTCGAAAATCATCGTAATCGAATTCTTTTAATTGGCCTTCACCCAAGCCAATGCTAACCATAATTTCAGTACAGTAGCCGTAAGTAATCTCATCCATTGATAAAGGATGTTCATTGGCTTCATTGAAGACCGCATGTGAATGCTTAGCTGTGTCAGGGGTTTTCTGTACTTGAGTTACATCCGCGACAGTTTCACCCTTCAAGCTCGCTAAGAAACCTTCATAAATACATAAAAGTCCTTTACCGCCACTATCAACAACGCCAACTTGTTTGAGAACCGGCAGAAGATTCGGTGTATCGTCCAAGGATGTCTGAGCCCCTTGAACAATGGCTTCCATAATTTCTACAATATCATCGGATTCTTTCGCCTTGATTTCACCTTGAATACCCGCCTCGCGAGCAACAGTCAAGATGGTTCCTTCAACCGGCTTCATCACCGCTTTATAAGCTGCGTCTACACCACCGATAAATGCTAGCATAAATTGTTCACTCGTTAACGTTTCATAGGTCTCCACTGCTTTAGAAAAACCGCGGAAAATCTGTGACAAAATAACGCCCGAATTTCCTCTAGCACCCATTAATAACCCCTTAGCTAAGGCAGTTGTCAACTCACCTACATGGTCCGTTTGCGTTTGTAGAAGACGCTCTTTACCAGATTGAAAAGTCATATTCATATTCGTCCCTGTATCTCCATCAGGAACAGGGAATACATTCAGCGCATTCACCAACTCCACATTCTCAGCTAAATTCTCTGCCCCAGCAATAACCATCGCCTTAAAATCTGACGCAGTCAACTCTGTGTGTTTCACGTTTATCCTCCTCTACTCAAGTGACCTTAGTCTAACTTGACTCCTTGTACGTGAACGTTCACATAATCAAGTTCAAAGCCTAATAAACGTTCAACATTGTATTTTACTGCTTCTTGAATATTCCGACAGATTACAGAAATCTTCGTTCCATAACTTACCAGAATATACACATCCACACTGACTGAATCACCCTCTTGAGACAATACGACACCTCTTGTATAATTCTCGCGTCTCAAAATTTCGATAATATTATCTCGAAAGAAGTGCTTACTTACCATACCGACCACGCCATAATTATCAGTCACAGCTGCTCCAATCACAGTTGCGATGGCTTCGTTCGTTAAAGTAATGACACCGTTCGGTGTTGGAATTGTTAATGCCATGTATATTCCTCCTTAAGAATCTAGTTTGGATGTGATCCAAAAATGCCTTTTCTATCTTAACACATTTCTTGCTGGGTTAAAATGAAAATCCGTATTGTAGTATAATTATAGCATGGAATCGTTTCATTTAATACTTTTTCGCAATTTTTTACTTGCGCTCATTTCATTTATGTGATAAATTACTTGAGTATGATTCAGGAGAGGCAAAGCTCCTAAAAAATAAAGGAGGTCAACACAATGGCTAAAGAATGTTATGTAACTGGACGTAAAGCACGCTCAGGTAACCAACGCTCACACGCGATGAACAAATCTAAACGTACATTCGGTGCGAACTTACAAAAAGTTCGGATCATGGTTGATGGAGAGCCTAAGAAAGTTTGGGTATCTGCCCGTGCTCTCAAATCAGGCAAAGTACAACGCGTTTAATTGAATAGGCTGTATATGCCTTTTAAATCCAGGACGAACGTTCTGGATTTTTTGTGCTCAGATTTCGTTTCACAACATCATCTTCTTGACCAAATAGAACAGTCAGAAACAGCACGATGAATGTTCGGATTCCGTGGGAGTCGGCCCCCATGGAAGGATTTTTGTTGTTTATTCCGTGAGACAGCTTCTCGACGGAATTTTGCTCAGTTTTTATTCAGTGAGACCCTTTCTCCACAGAATCCAGTCACTTTTATTCAACGTACAAATAAAAAAACACCCCTTCTAAGAATTTTGAACTGCCCTTGTCTACTTGACAGGGGCAGTTCATCTCGAAGAGGTGCAAGTGTTTAAATTAATCCTTTTACCAAATTATACATATACTGTTCAGCATCGAAGACTTGCAAGTCGGTTGCCTGCTCGCCTAAGCCAATGTATTTCACGGGGATGTCTAAGTCATAGCGGATGGACAAGACAACGCCACCTTTGGCGGTACCATCAAGTTTAGTTAATACCAGACCGGTGATTTCAGTTGCTTCGTTGAATTGCTGGGCTTGAATGACAGCATTCTGGCCAGTAGTCGCATCGAGTACGAGCATCACTTCTTGTACACCATTTGGGTTTTCTCGTTCGATAATGCGTTTGATTTTGGCTAGTTCTTGCATTAAGTTGGCTTTCGTTTGCAAACGGCCAGCAGTATCTACTAGGACATAGTCAATGCCTTCATCTTGCGCTTGGTGAACCGCATCATAAACGACCGAAGCAGGGTCACCTTGGTCTTTACCCGATACCACAGGAATGTCTAGGCGCTCTCCCCAAACCGTAAGTTGCTCGGTTGCACCTGCCCGGAAAGTATCCGCTGCCGCAAATAGGACGCTGTGCCCTTCCTGCTTGAGCTGGTAGCCAATTTTGCCAACGGACGTAGTCTTACCTACTCCGTTAACCCCAACAAAAAGAATCACCGTTGGCCCATCAGGATTAATGTTGAGCAATTCAGCACCTGGCTCGCCATTCTTCTCATAGATTTCAACCATCTTCTCAATCATGACCCGCTTAACGTCGTCTTCCCGGTAAACGTTCTGAGCTTCAATTTCATCACGGATTGCATCGGTTAACGCAATTGTCATATTAAAGCCAACATCGGCGCTAATCAGCGTCTCTTCCAAATCTTCATAGAAATCTTCATCTATTTCTCTAAAGCCAGAGAAGAGGTCAGATATGCGTTCAGAGAAGTTCTTACGTGTCTTCTCCATCCCCTTATCATAAGTATCAAAGACGATTTCGGAATCTTTCTCCTTCAGCTCCTCTTTAACAACTTCATCTTCCCCAGTAAAGGCTCGCTTAATTCGGTCGAATAAACTCATCTTATTCACTCCTATTCAGAATATAATCTATCGCATGGGCAACTCCATCATTGGTGTTACTTTCAGTAACGTGCTTAGCCAAAGCCTTAATTTCATCGGTAGCATTGCCCATGGCTATCGGTAAACCTACTACTTCAAGCATTGAACGGTCGTTCTCTTCATCACCAATCCCAGCCATCTCGGTCGTTTTAATGCCGAGAATTTCTCCTAATTGCTCTAAGGCAGGACCTTTGCCAACACCTTTAGGCATCACTTCTAATTGGAAGGGATGTGAGCGAACAACCGCATACTTCTCCCGTAATTCTGCTTGGATATGGGGGAGTTGACTTTCCAGATGTTCCGTTTCCACGGTAATAACAAATTTAACGAAACGATGATCCGCTTCAAAATCCGCAAAGTCTACTACCTTAGACGGAGCCGTTGTCACTTTCTCCACATAAAAAGATGGGTGCCCCTCTGGGTAAGCCGTTGGTTCATAAACCCAATCAGAATCAATAACGTTAATTGGTAAGTCCAAGCGAGTAGCTTCCTCATACCACGTCTGCATATCCGTCATACTTAAGCTTTGACTAGCTATAACTTCACCGTCAACGGCGCGTCTAACTTGCCCTCCATTAAAGTTGACAATGTATTCATCTTCATCCGTAAAGCCAATCTCCTCAATAAAGTTCTTCATGCCTAAATAAGGTCGACCCGTGCATAAGACAACCTTTATGCCAGCTTCTTGAGCCCGGTAAAGTGCCTTCATGTTGGCAGGGCTAATCTGCTTCTCGTTATCCAGTAAAGTTCCGTCTAAATCAATTGCAATAAGTTTAATCATCTTAAGCCTCCAATGCTTCTTCTGCTTCACTGAGTCGAACGGATGCAAGTTTCGATACACCCGATTTCTCCATCGTAACACCATAAAGAACATCTGCATGTTCCATCGTTCCCTTACGGTGTGTAATAACAATAAACTGCGTATCTTCGGTAAAACTTTGAATATACTCACCGTAACGGTAAACATTCGCATCATCTAAAGCCGCCTCCACCTCATCCAACACCACAAAAGGTACCGGTTTAACTTCCAAAATCGCAAATAGTAAGGCAATCGCCGTTAAAGCACGCTCGCCCCCAGATAAAAGTGCCAAATTCTGCTTGCGCTTGCCTGGTGGTTGGGCAATAATATCTACCCCGGTCGTCAAGAGATTATCCGGCTGAGTCAATTCTAAATACGCTGACCCCCCGGCAAAAAGCTTCTGGAAGGTGCCTTGGAACTGCTCATTAATCTCATGGAAAGTCTTCCCGAAACGACTGGTGACCTCTTCATCCATCTCTGCCATGGTCGCTTCCAACTGCCCCATGGCAGTTAAAAGGTCCGCTTCTTGGGCAGACAAATTATCGAAACGCTCTTTTAGTTCATCATAATCTTCAATGGCTTGTAGGTTAATGGGACCCAATTGGTCAATTTTACGACGCAATGTTTTGACACGATTTTCACTCGTCGTTTCATTCTCTATCGGTTGGGCAATGGCTTGCGCCATCTCGAAATTCAATTGATATTCACTATTTAAATAATCGAGTTGTCGGTCGATAAAGGACGTATACTTTTCAATTTGCCCTTCCAAACGGGCGATTTGCCGACCGAGCTGCTGAAGTTCATCTTGAAGCGTCTTCTCTTGCCCTTCATCCAGGCGAATGGCCTCCGTTAAGATGGTGCGTTCTTGCCGTTGTTCCTCGATTTGCGTTTCCAATTGCTCGGCCTCAATCTTGGCCAGGTCGTTTTCCGTCTGAAGCTTTGCTAAATTGACTTTCAAAGTATCTATATCCAGGGTCTGACTTTCGCGACTATGTTGATAGCTTTCAATTTGGGCCTGATAATTTGCCACTTTCTCCTGGCGCTCGAGCACCGCTTGTTGCAATTGTTTCAATTCAACACTTTGAACGGCCTCTTGCGTGTTAAAACGATGGAGCTGTTGCTCCAATTCACTTACTTGCGCCTGGCGATCTGCTTCGCTTGCAGTTAACTGCTCCAAAGTCGCTTGATTCGCTTCAATCGCTGCCTGAGCCTCTTGAAGATCCGCTTGCGAACTAATAACCAGTTCAGTTGCCGCCGTTAATTCCTGCTGAACCGTTTTTTGTTCATCGGACTGAATGATTAATCGCTCAGAAGCTTGTCTTGCTTCTTGTTTAGCCGCCTCCTGGGCATGTTGAGCTTGTTGGCGAGCTTGACTAGCTTTATTTAAGTGTTCGGTTACTTCGGTGAGCTCTTTTTGGAGCTCTTTTTCTTGGGATTGAATTGCCTGCCAATTACGCTCCAGTTGAGCTAATTCGTCATTGGCTTGCTTGTAAGCTGCTTCTACCTCTTCTAACTGCCTTTGGCGGGTTAGCATCGAGCTTTGTTGATGCTTATTGCGGCCGCCTGTAATTGCCCCACCTGGCATAATCACCTCGCCGTCAAGGGTCACTAATTTAACTGATTGCTTTAAGTCTTTGGCCATCAATTGCGCTTGACTCACTTCTTCCACAACCACCGTAGTGCCAAGTAGATTCTCGACGATCGCCCGATTTTCCGGACTGCTCTGGACTAAATCACTGGCAACACCAACAAAACCCGGGTGCTTTTGGGCCGCTTGATGCAGGTGATCTGCTAGGGAGCGGCTTTTAATATTCGGCCTCGGTAAGAAAGTAGCTCGCCCCGCACGTTGCTTACGTAAATACTCAATGGCAGCGCGCGCCGCTTGGTCATCTTGCACAATAATATGCTGCAAAGCCCCCCCTAAAGCTGTATCAATGGCTTGTTGATAGCTTGCTTCCACTTGGATTAAATCCGCCACGGTTCCTTCTATCCCTTGAAGATGCTGGGCAGTCATGACGGAGCGTACCCCTTGGTAATAGCCTGCATAAGAGGCTTGTTGCTGCCGTTGGCTGTCTACTTGCCCTTGAAGTTGTTGTACTTGACGTTCTTTCTGGAAGAGCGCTTGTTGCGCTTGTTCGCGCTCTTCCTGATTAGCTTGTTGACTTAGCAAAACAGCCTGATACGTCTTGTGATAGGTCTGATAAGCGGTATCTTGAGCTTGGAAATAATCCTGGGCCTTGGTTGCCTCAGCCTCACTCGTCTCAGCGACTACTTTGCCTGCCTCCAATGCCTCGGCTAAACGAATTTGTCGCTCACTTAAGCGCTCTACTAGGTCTTCAGACTGCTTCAGTTGATTACTGGCTGTGGCTTGCTTCTGGTACAAATCTATCATGTCTTGACGCAAGGCTTCTACTTGATCCTCACGCTTGCCTGTGAGACGTTGCATTTGCTTCTCTAAGTCTTGGATGCTTACTTTTAAAGCTAGGAGGTCTTTTTTTGTTGCTTGATACTCTGCTTTCAAGTTGCTTAAGTGATCTTCTTCTTGGGCTAAGGCAGTTAAGGTCTCCTCATGACTCGCTGAATCTTTTGTGAATGAATCCGTTTGAAACGTAATTTGCTGATCGAGCATTTGGGCTTGGCCCATCTTGCGTTCCAAGGCTTGCATCATGCCCTGATAGCGATCGGCTGAGGCATCTATGGCTTGAATGAGATTTTCTTGTTCGATTTTGCGTTCGGCTAATCGCTCATGCACTTCTTGGTATTGCTTTTCAAGTGTCTCAAATTGTTCGTTCTTGGACTCTAAATCCCGCTCTGCAGCTTGCCACTGGACTTGTTGGGTCTGAATTTGGTAGGTATAAAGGGATACTTCTGCCTCTTTCAAGCCCGCCTTTAGTTCTTGATAAGTCAATGCATTATTGCGTTGAACTTCCAAAGGTTCTAGCTGACCCGATAGTTCATGGAGAATATCTTTGACCCGACTGAGGTGATCCTTGGATTTCTCAAGTTTTCGTTCAGCCTCGGTTTTGCGGTATTGGTACTTTTGCACCCCGGCCGCTTCTTCAAAGATAGTGCGCCGTTCTTCAGGCTTATTGAGGAATATCTGTTCTACTTGCCCTTGGGAGATAATAGAGAAACTATCTTTACCTAAGCCCGTATCTAACAGTAAATTGACAATATCCTTCAAGCGAACCGCTTCATTATTAATATAGTACTTGCTTTCCCCATTGCGATGATAGGTCCGGGTTAAGCTAACCTCGCTAAAATCCATATCCAAATAACGGTCTTCATTATTTAAAACCAAGGTAACCCGCGCAATATTCACCGCCTTACGGTCCTGGGTGCCATTGAAAATCACATCTTCCATCCGACTTCCGCGCAAACTCTTCGCCGACTGTTCACCCAAAACCCAGCGAATCGCTTCGGATAAATTACTCTTCCCACTACCATTAGGACCAACAACGGCCGTCATGCCTTGATCAAATTCAATCACAGTCTTATCCGCAAACGATTTAAAGCCTGTCATTTCAATTCTACTTAAATACATGGCGACACTCCTTAACCTCTGGACTTTTTATTGAGCGCTTCATAAGCTTGGCGGGCAGCTTGCATTTCTGCCGCTTTCTTGCTTTTGCCCATTCCTTTAGCCAAGAATTTCCCATTTAAATATAAGCCCATCTCAAAAACCTGATTATGAGCCGGTCCAGTTTTCTTCAATTCACGGTACTGAATAGATACCGTACCGTCCTGCTGGAGCACTTCTTGGAGCAAGGTCTTGTAATCGCGATTAATTTCAGCAAGGAAATTCTCGTGATCTTCCAGTAAATGTTTATTCAAGAAGGCCTGGACAGGCTTCATTCCTTGATCTAAATAAATGGCCCCCAGAAAAGCCTCGAAACAATCCGACAATATTGACGGCCTAGAAGCTCCACCGCTTTGGCTTTCTCCCCGACCTAATCGAATATAATAGTCAAAGTTGAATTGCTTGGCTAAACGGGCTAGGCTCGCCTCTTGCACTAAAAGTGCCCTTAAACGAGACAAATCTCCCTCGGATTTATTGGGATAATAATCATATAAGTACTGACTCGTCGCCAACTCTAAAACCGCATCCCCGAGAAATTCTAAGCGCTCATTGGATTCAAGATTCTCCCGGCGGTGTTCATTGACATAACTCGTATGGCAAAAAGCAGTATAAATTAATTGTTCATTATCTATTTGGGTATGTGTAATGTATTCGATATGTTGAATTAACTGACTCATCATAGGCCCCCTTCGTATCTGCTATATTTTATCATAAATGAATGAAAATACCTATCATTCCTTATAGTATGCCAAGTTAAAGAAATTTTCCAGTATTGGAAGAGCTCGTCAGCTATGGTAAAATGTATCTCTAGGCCTGAGCTGATAGGTGTTCCCTACATCTCATCGGAAAAGGCTCACCAAGAATTTCAGCTTGAGTTAACATTAAAAAAAGGCTATTATTTTATAATAGTTTAGGAAAAGGAGTAAATCATGAAAAATATAGATGAACAATGGCTCGAACAAGTTAAGCGCTACACTATACCAATTGTCGCTCTTTTGCTTATTCTGAGCTTAATCGGCTATATAACTTGGTCGCACCAGCGTCACGCCGAGGCCGTTGCCTCTTTATTTGAAGACGAGCATATGGTTCTTGTTCGAGAAGATGTTACAAAGAGCGATGTTCAAGCTGGAAAATCCCATGCTGAAGCCATGTTGCCCGGTCTTAGAAACGACTATATTGATGCCATAAATAAAGCAGATAAGCAAATTGAAGTCCAAGAACAGACGCAGGCTTTATTTATTACATCTCCCGATTCAGCCACCAATACAAAAAATATCCCGACAGAGCCTCAAACTAGCAGGCGCCAACAACCAATCACAAAGCAATCAACTAACGACAGAGCGTCACAGGTAGAATCAACTGCGAATCTTGAAAATGCAAGCTCTTCTGAAGTAGGCCTTGCGTCGAGTCCAAGTAGCAAAGCAGATAAAGCAACCGTAAATGAAGCTTCTGAACTTCAAGGCGATAGTCTGCCAATCGTTCAAGCCGATGCAACGTCGCAAGCATTTCAAGATAATCTCATTTTGCTCAAAGAAGCCTATCCAGAAAATAGTGAACGCTACAAGAGTTTAGCCAAGCTTAACCAATTTGGCTTGGAAGTAACCGAAGAATTTGATGCAGCTAATCAGGAATTAGACGACATCACTCTAAGCATGCAAGAAGCAGATTTAAGCGAGCAAGCTAATCTGATTCATACTTTCGAAAATCATTATGTTTACCTGCACACTCAACCCATTATGACACGGGTGCAAGAGAGATTAACCGAATTAAGTCAAGGAATCATTGCGGAAATTGAAGCCGACCCAGATCCAGACAGTTATAAAGATAGTTTCGTTGAAACGGTAATGGCTAGCCCTACCCTTTATAAACAGCTACGCCACACTGCCTTTGACCCACAAAAGTACGCAGTCTTAACTTTTGATGATGGGCCGAACGTGCCTTACACACAACAAGTACTAGAAATTCTCAAGGAGTATGATGTGATAGGCACCTTCTTCGTCATGGGAGCTTATGTGGATGAACATCCCGAAATTGTCCAACAAATCTTAGATGAAGGCCATATCTTAGGCAATCATACTTATAATCACCTTGACTTACAGACCTTATCTGATGCAGAGATATTAGAGCAATTTGAATGGACCGAGATAGCTATTGAAGAAGCGACTGGAACTCGCACAGATATTTATCGGCTGCCTTTTGGCTCAGGAAACCAACATATTATTGAATTGCTACCCAATAGTGAGTCAATTCTGTGGAATGTTGATACGATGGATTGGGCTACCCATGATGCAGAGGATATATGTGCCCAAGTGGAGTCTCAAGCTCAAAAAGGCTTTGATTTAATCATTCTTATGCATGACACTCATGAAGCCACTCCTGAAGCATTAAAGACGATGATTCCTATGTTAAAGGAAATGGACTTTGAATTTACTACCCCGTATAATGTGCATTATCCAATTAAATACTTTGAATCATAAGTTTTGTGAGGCTGTAAGATAAGTCAACAACAGAAACCGCCAAGAATGCTGTTAAATCAACATCCTTGGCGGTTTCTGTGCTATAATATAGTTAATGAAAATGAAAAACAGAGGGTAGGAGCCCTCTGTCGCAGATAATCCAGAAAGGACTACCCAAATTGTATACTCATTATACATAAATCAGATGACATTGGAGCTGTCCACTCAATATACACCGAAAGAAGGCCTTATCGCATGGTATATTAATGTTTTTGTTGAAGCACTTGAGATTGAACAACCATATGGCTTTGGATGACCTCGAGAATAGGACTTTTCAATGTTATTAAAGTTATTGCTCCTAGCTTATTCCCAAGGAATTAAGACAAGTAGACCAATGGCTGAATTTGCGGAAGATAGCTTAGCGGCTCGGTGGCTAACTCAAGAGCAGACACCATCCCATGAAACAATTTGTCGTTTTAGACGCTCAGCTGAATTGCGTGAAATTTTAACGCATAGCTTTGAACGCTTCACAAACTTCCTTAAAGAACAAGGACTTATTGATGCTAAGGTCTTTATTGATGGCACCAAATTACTTGCGGATGCCAATAAATACAGCTTTCAATGGAAGAAGAATACGATTCGTTATGAAAAGATGAATCGTAGACAATTGGTAAGTTTGGTTAATGAACTAAATGATAACTATAATCGTCAAACGATTCCTGAAGATACACAGCTCATCCTAAACGACCTTGGTGAACTTATTACGGAAATTGAGATTCGTATCAAAGACCTAAATGAAGCCATTGAAGCAGATCCTAAGAAGTCTCCTAATCAGATAAGCAAGTACGCCGTTTCCTTAGAGGCCGTTGTAATAAAATCATTGAACGTCGAGGAAAAGCGTTGGAATATGAAGCGCAGCATCAGATATTTAAAGAGCGCAACTCTTACTCTAAAACAGACCCTGATGCGACCTTTATGCGGATGAAAGATGGCCCTATGCGGAATGGTCAGACTAAACCTGGTTATAATCTTCAAGTAGCGACGTCTCATCAATTTTTCTTGGCCTTTGATTTATTTCCTAACCCGATAGATACACGCACCCTGATTCCTTTTATGGAGATTCATCGAGTTTTATTTGAAGCAAGTGCATATATCGGATTAGACTCTGGATATGGTTCTCAAGCAAATTATCCATATCTCGAAGAGAATTTCCCGGATTTAACACCACTTATTCCCTATGATACTTACTACAAAGAAAAGTCTAAAAAATGGCAAGAAGACCCTAAAAAAGTGATGAACTGGGATTATAATGAAGAAAACTACTCTATAGACCTCGAAGGCGTGAGGTTCAACTTTCATACATATCGAAAAATGATAAATAAATATGGTTATGAGCGAAGCTTCAAGGAATATCATGCAGAGAAATTTGATGCAGACCAGAACATTATAGAAGCGGCGCTCACAGACAAAGGCAATGTACACAAGATAAGAATAAACCCCGAACTTGAGTATTATAAAGCCAAGCAACGGGAACTTCTGTCGGATGAAGAGAATAAGAAATTTACGGCAATCGGAAAATAGACGTAGAACCTGCGCTCGGTTTTCTGAAGGCCTGCTTAGGCTTCACAAGATTCCATGTTAGAGGAATCGATAAGGCGAAAAACGAAATAGGATTGGCCTTAATGGCTGCAAACTTAAGACGACTTGCACTGAGACTCAGCCCAGGTCAAAAGACCCAGAAATCTTATTCATTGAGAAAAAATTCTGGGTTTTTTGAGGAATTATCTTACAGGCTCTTTATATGCAAGGAAATCCATTTCCGATACTATTAGGTCGCAAACAACTCCCCCACTAACCCAAATTCAAAAACAGGGAATGCCTAAAAGGGCATTCCCTGTTCCTATATGGAGCGAACTTTAAGCTTCGTCCTCTTCTTCGCTTTTCTTGCCTTTGAGTAAGCCTAAACCTGACAACAAGGACAGGGCTGCGGCAGAGAATAGTGCGTAATTTGGCTCCGTCTCACCCGTTTCAGGTAGGATGTCAAAGCCGTGGCCGCCGGTTGCTGGCAGTGAGGTTTGGCTACTATCTGAAGTGATGAGGCCAGTGCCTGGTAAGCCGGTTCCTTCTTGACCGGTGTTTGTTCCTAGTTCTGTAGGCTGCTCAGGAGTGCTTGGCACATGGCCTGGTTCACCTGGGGCATCAGGATTACTTGGAACATGTGGCTTGATTGGAACACTTGGTGTACCTGAATCGCCGGAAGCGATATGGCGATACGTCGCAGTAACCTCGATAGGATTGCTCAAGGCGTCAATTACTAAACTTGGCACCGTATCTTGATCACAGGTATAGTCCACAATATCTGGCAAGGTCACGGCGTCGAAACTTTGCGTGCTTGGGGCAAAGTCTGTATAGCCAACGAATTCGCCCGTTACTGGGTTTACGATGGCTTTTCGTGTAAAGTGGAGGCGTTGCACAATCGGTCTTTGCAAGGCCTGGCCACTTTCATCTACCAAGTGAATGGTCCGTGTGATCTCTTTTTGTAAGAGGTCTGGGGAGACTTGGTTTGGCCATGTGATATCTGGGTGGCTCGGTGAAATCGGTTGGCCTGGGATGCGTCCTTGGTCCGGCGAGACGAGGCTCAGAGCCACGTATAAAACATTGCAGTTCAAGGTTGGATCGCTAATCTCTGGCATGTAATAGCCAAGTGCTGGGTTCGCTGGATCAATCAGTGTAAGCGGTTCGCGCGTATCCGTTAAAACCGCCACATAATTGTCATAATATGGCAGCGTAAATTTACCAATTTGGGATGGATCACTCGGATGGTTCGGATACTGGAAGTTATTCGGTGCTGGGATGGCGGCTGAATAGCTGCCATCTGGGCGTTCCACTTCGAATTGCATCTCACCTAGTGATGCGAAGATTACATCGACCGACTGATCTGAAGAGACTGCGGTGACATCTGTTTGGGCTGATATTTCTCTGACTTGCGTAATATATCCGGCCACAACAGGAACCTGTACGGCCTGGAAGGTCGTATCGTCCGCTGTCCACTCATTGAAGCCTACCAATGTCTTGTGAACAGTGTCTACCACAGCCGTGCGCTTGAAGTCGAGCTGTTGTAAAGCGTCTGCTTTCAGCGGTGCACCCGTCTCATCAACAAAATGCACGGTCCGTGTCACGGTTTGGACTAGGTCGTCTGGGTTGAGGCCTTCTACATCTGGCATAACCTTGGCTTCTTCTGCATTCGGTTGAGCGAATGGCACGTAGGAAACCGTGAGGTCTTTCCTTACATCGTTCGGAACTGGTACAAGATAGCCTTGCTTTAGGTCCGCCGAATCTACCGGTGTAAGAGCAACGCCGTTTGAAACCGGTGTATGGTTTGGCACATAGGCGATAACAGGCTGACTCACTTGGGTTGGATCCGTTGGATGGTTCGGATAGGTGGTGGCTGCTGGCAACTCACTATCCTTGGATGGCACTGGGTTAACAATGCCTTCCGGTTGGTACTCGGTTACAACTTGGCCGATTCTTTGATAGCTTACTGTTTCCGTCCGGTCCTCATCAGTAGCTATCACGCTGAGGGTGCCTGGAACAACCGTCTTATTGGCAATATAGCCTGGAATGATTGGTACTGGTGTTGGATCAAAAGTCATCTTCTTCGTAACCGGTGTCCACGATTTGTAGTTGATTAATTTCTGGTTAACGGTATCGATAACAGCATTACGGCTGAAATCAATTTGCTGAACGGCGTTTTCTGCCAGCGGGTTGCCCATCTCATCGACAAAATGAATCCTTTGGATAACCTTCTTATTCAACGCATTCGGATCAAGTCCTTCAATATCCGACATATGCTTCAATTCCTCTACGCTTGGTTGCGCAAATGGAATATAAGATACAGTAATACTTTCTGTCGGATTGTCTGGAACTGGGACAATATATCCTTGTGTTGGATCGCCAGGATTTACCGGCTTAAGCGGCTGACCATCCATGACTGGCGTATGATTCGTCACGTAGCCAATCGTCGTTCCCTTCGCTTGACTAGGATTATCGCTGTCGTTTGGATAGCTTGTACCTTCTGGTAAGTCCTCTGGATTAGACGGTACCGGGTTCGAGATCCCGGTCGGATCATATTGGGTATTAATCTGACCTAGCTCCCGGTAAATCACCGTCACCCTACTATCTTCCGCTGTCACTGGGACATTCACCACACCAGGCACCTGCGCTTGGTCGGCAATGAACCCTGGCACAATTGGGCTATTCACCGCTATTAAAGATGCCTCCGTTGGCTGCCAAGGCGTATAGCCTTCGAAACTTGTATTCACCGTATCGACAATCACTTTACGTGTAAAGTTCAGAGTCTGCACCTCGGTTTTCCATGCCGAACTTCCATCTGCGTAAACATACTTAATCGTGCGAGTCACCGTCTCCCTCAATGTCTCTGGGTCAAAAAGCTTTGGCCTATTTGTCGGTGTAAGCTCATCACTCGACAACTGGTCAAACGGCACATAAGATACCGTTACATCTTCTGACGGATTATTTGGCACCGGGACTATGTAGCCCTTACTCAAATCAGCTGAATCAACTGGCGTCAAGGCTAGTCCATCCACTACTGGCGTGTGGTTCGGAATATACTTAATCGTCGGTTGGCCTGCCTTCGTGACGTCTTCAGCGTCGTTAGGATAAGTTACGACGCAAGGTAAGTCTGCTTGATTTGAAGGCAGTGGATTACGTAAGCCGACCGTATCAAATTGAGCTGTAACTTGTCCGAGTTTCTTGTAGACAATCTTTTGGGTAATATCCTCTGCGCCTGCTTTTATATTAGGGACAGCTTCTACTTGTGCAACAGTCGCTAGGTAGCCCTCGATTAAATGAGCCTTCACTGCGTCAAAGTTATCCTTATCCGTTGTCCAATCGTTATAGCGTATAAACGCGTTATTCACCGTATCCACAACCGCAGTCCGCTTGAAGGTCAAGGTTTCTGTCGTTGGTTGAGAAAGTTTATTATTGCTTTCGTCAACATAGTGGATGGTTTGGGTTACGGTATCTGTCAAACTTGTCACATCAAAGCCTGCAGGTGTATGGGACTCGTTAAAGTTCCCTGGCGTTAATTGCGCAAAAGGAATGTACTCAATCGCCGTATCACCGGTCAGTGACTCAGGCCTTGGCATCTTATAGCCCTGGCTTGGGTCCGTTGGATCAACTAATTCAAGCGGTTTTGTGCCAACCACTGGCGTGTGGTCCTTGACATAAGGAATCACTGTGTTCGTAGTTACAATCTGCGTCGCATCATTCGGATCATTTGGATAAGTGATGCTATTAGATAGTGTTGCAGTTGAATTCACTGGGTTAGTAATGCCCTCACGCTTGTAGCTGAAAGTTAGCTGACCGAGCTCGCTATAAGTGATTGTTTCGGTTGAATCAGTATCATTAACTGTTACGCCAGCCTTACCGTCTACATTCACCTTGTCAGCTACTAATCCAGTTACCACTGGAGCCTTGTAGCTGTCATAGCTATCTTTTGTTGCCTCCCAGTCCGTGTGTTTAATAAATTCACCAGTCCATGGGTTGACAATGGCAGAACGGGTAAAGTCTACTTTCTGAACTTCATCAACAGGTTTCGTACCTGTCCAATCAGCTGGCACGTCATGGGTGATTGTCCGTTGAATTGTCTTATTCAGCTGATCTTGAGCTGTTTCAGCTGGCCATTTCGGTCCTTCTGGCTTCTGCTCATTAATTGGTTGACCTGGTGTCTTGGCTTGATCAGCTGGGATAATCAGGTGCTTAGCGTAGATCACCGTTACAGTCGCATCTGGGTCGCCCTGCTTAAAGCTATGCGCTTCAACCGTTACCTTATCTGGGCTGTAGCCTTCAAGATTCGGTGAATTAACAGCATTTACCGTTGCGGTCGCCGGTGTCCACTCTGTATAAGATACCGCTTGACCCGTCCATGGGTTAACCACAGCTTTTCGGTCAAAGGTTACCGTTTGAACTTCATCACGATGAACCGTAGAGCTATCTTCCGCCTTGATATACTTAATGGTTCGTTTCACATCTTGACGTAAGTCGTTCTTAGTTAAGCCTTGACCGAACTTCGTCGTATTTGTTGGGTCATTTGGATCAACTAGGTCCGTTGTAGTTTTCGGATTGTCTCCGTCAAGAATAATTTCCTTAGCGTAAGTTACAATCACAGAGATGTCTGGGTCATCAGCCTTCGCATTATCATTTGCTAGGACTTCTGGTTTATCGACAAAATGGTTCGCTACAGTTGGCGAAGTTACTGCTTCAAAATTTGTACCCTTATCTGCTGTCCACTCGTTAAAGCGAATGAACTTGTTATTCACTGTGTCCACCACAGCCTGACGAGAGAAGGTGAGCTTATCTGTCTTAGCTTCGGGAGCTGTCGCCGTACCATTCTTCACTACATAAGTGATAGTGCGAACGACTTCTTCAGACATCTGATCTGGGTTCAAACCAGTAATTGGCTTGTCAAAAGATATATCCGTCTTGTTCAATTGCGCAAACGGCACGTAGAAAACAGACACATCTTGCGTTGGATCAGTCGGCACTGGCACCTTGTAGCCCTTAGACGGATTGGTTGGGTCTGCTAATTCAAGCGCCTGACCTGATGCATCTACAGGGGTATGGTCAGCAAGAACTGGGATAGTTGGCTGGCCTACTTTGGTTGGGTCTGTCGGATGGTTGGGATACGTCATCTCAGCTGGTAGTTTATTTGCATCCGTATTGACCGGATTCGTAATACCTTCCGTCTTGAGTTGAGGCTTCACTTGACCTAACTTCTTATAAGTGACCGTTACTGGCGTGTCTGTATCCGTTACAGCTACATGAGTCTTTTCAGGGACACTTGCTGTATCGGCAATCAGGCCCGTAACTAGAGGCGTATTTACCTGGTCATGGCTGGCCTTGGTGCTGGTCCAGTCGCTATAGTCAACCACCTCTCCAGTCAATGGATTCACCCTAGCCGTCCGTGTATAAGTTACGTCCTGGGTCACGTTTGCCGGTTTTTGCGCTTCAAAGCCTACCGGAACTACATAGTCAATCCTCCGCTGAATGGTCTTGTTCAAGCCTGCCTGGTCAACATCTGCCGGCCATTTCGGTCCATCTGGCTGAGCCGGGTCAATCGGCTCTCCGCCTGTCTTAGGATTATTTGGCTGGACTGTAATGAGTTGGACATAGACAATTTGCCCTTCTTTAGTGAAGTTTTCCGTTGAATGGGGTTCAATGGTCAAGGCTGGAACGGTAGTGCCTTCAGCTGGCTGACCATCGTAGGTAGCAGACTTAGGTACATAGCCGTCAATTGCCTTGGCTGGGACAGCCTCCATCACATACGGCTCAGGAATACCCTCTGTATCGTACTTATAGTAATCATAGTAGTACTTACCGGTCACAAGGTCGATGCTGACTTTGGCCTCGATATAAATAGTCTGTTCAACAGAAGTAGCCAATTCCGTGCCGGCTTCATCAACGAATTTAATGGTTCGTTTATAGTCTCTCGGTGTCTGGATGTCTCCTTCAGGCGTTGGCCACTTCGGACTATTCGGATCTTCCGGATTAACTAGCTCACCCGGCGTCGGCAAGTTACCAGGGTCAGCAATCGGCTCATAACGGTGGACCATGGAAATCTGATAACTTTGGTCAACACTGCCATCCTTATCAAAAATCTGCGTACCATCGAGCGGATTCTTCTGTACCTTATACCCTCGCTTGAGCAATTCATTAATCTGAGTCTGAATAGTTGCATACTCCGTTGCTCCCGTTAGATTTTGGTCTGTCACACCGCTTAAGTCGATGCTCGCTAATTGAGGGTTTCTCCCCTTATTAACATCGGTGTCGACGAACTTCACCACAGCCTTTTGAGGATCTGGAGTGTAGATGACTGTATGAGTCGTATCCGTATCCGTTGCTGAAACTGCTTGACTAGTGGTTGGGAGATGTGTCGCGGTGTAACCGGCCAGTTTTGGGATTTCCTTGTCTGTCAAGACAGGGAAAATATTCTGACCTGCTATTCCCACAAACTCCCAATCGGTATAGGTTGCTACACCCGTTAGGTCACCTTCAGCCAGCACTTCATAAGTCCAAGGATTCACATGGGCCTTGCGCTGGAAGTTGAGAGTTTGAATGTAATCGGGCGCTACCTGGCTACCATCTACCTGGCTACCAGCTTGCTTCTGGAAGCGAATCGTACGCTGAACCGACTCTTTCAAGTCCGTCTCTGTCAAGCCCGGCCCCCATGTTGGTTCGTTCTTTAAATCATTAGCATTGGGGTCAACAAATTCGCCTTCTTGATGGGGTTCACCGACTACTAAGACTTGCTTGTAGAAGAGGTCGGCTGTGCCGTATAACTCAGGGTAAGCGCGGTTGTCTTCTAACTTTTTCAGATTCCTTAGAATTTCATCTATTTTAGTGTCGGTCTTGGCATCCACATCCTTAGCTGCCACAAAATTTGCTTCTGGATTAGCAACCCAGTAACCTGTCACACCTGCTGCATATTTTGCGGGGTCCGTAATGGCATCCACTTGCGGGAAGGTCTTCTTAGAATCTAAGGCATTGAGTGGGAAGTATTGCGTACCATCACCCACCTGCAGGTCACCCCAGTCGTAGATATAGTCCCCCGTCACCATATCCATATAGACAGGCGCTTCGAAATAGAGGGTCTGGACGGTCTGGTCTGCAATTGGTGTGGTCGTACCGCCTTGATAGTGGTTGACCTTACGCTGGATATGAAACTGGTTCATGATTTCAGCTGGGTCGACTTTTTTTGGCCAGAGCATAGGCTCATTCTTTAAATCACCATAAGGGGCATCCTTTTGAGGCAGGTTATTTCCATCAATGTTGGTGCCCCAAGTCTTCTGGTTGTTGCCCTCTTCATCCTGGGTATAGGTGAGAATAGGCACGACACGGTGTTCCATATAGACATCGAAGACCTGGTGTTGGGTCTTGTCAGTGTCAAAGGTAAATTCATTCGCGAAATCATACGCATCAGTCAGCGTAGGTTTAGCCTCAACAGGGGCATTCGCTGGAATGTTATCTGTCGTGCTGGTTTGATAGAGCCCTTGGATGGCGTAACCTTTTCCTCTGAATAAGTCCAAATTTTCATAATATTGATTATTTAGAGTATCCGGATTAGTAAAGCTGCCTGTTTCCCCTGTCTTTCCATCTGTAACGAGGGAGTAGATTACCTTGTTATCATTCGTCGTATCAATAAATCGGAGGTAGGCCTTCTGGTCATCGGCAGAATAACGAGCTTCAAAAGTATAAAGCGGTTCACTCAAGACAGCTTCGTCTTGCGGTAGTGCCCTGGCTGTTCCGCCATCTACCCTTACCCAGTCCTTGAACATATAACCTTCGTTAGGCTTGGCATTGACTGCAGGGTCTGGATGAGTATTACCATTCGAGATAAGGTCTGGCAATTGTTCCATACGAACCGACTTGTGCACATCAAACACAAGTGGCTGAGGGCTTGGGTTAATTGAATCTTTATAAGCTAACTTACCTTCTGGCTGAGTTTGAATAATGACCCGAGTGTAGCCTTCTGGCACCGGATGGTCTTCTGGTTTATACCCTTGAGTCTGGCTGACATCTCGCTGAATCACTCGTTTGTCTTGGTAGACATAGACCCGCTTGAATCCCTTCTCTGGCGGAATACCTGGGCCGTCTTGCAAGCCTTCATTTAGATATTCAAATTGGTATTGAGAAGCGAGGCTATCTTGGTATTGGTTGATTCCATACTTATTCTTCTCATCGGCAGTTAAGCTAGCCTGTTCAACCAATTGATACCCCGGAATATTCACGTAATGATCTGCATCATAGTGGCGATTCCCATTGGTTACTTTTTTGTCATCTAAAAGTTTATTACCGTTTTGGTCCACATAGGAAATAGTGTATTGGCGTCGTAAATAAGGACGATATTTAAATGTAAGCTCTGCACCCGGTTGAACATCAGTTATAACACCAAAGCGATGTTCCGCCACATAATCTTCACCAGCATAGATGGCATCCTTGGACCAATAAGATCCCACACGAACCCCGTCAATTTCTTCTGTGAAGATTTCGGTTGGAGTACCCGTAAAGTTTCGATTGTCATAAAATTCATGTTTGACCGTCACGGATGTCTTCTGGTGTGGTTCCCACATAGCACGCAGACGGATATGGTCATTTACTCGGTTGTCGAACGAATAGAGTAACGGTGTGTCTCGCTGGCTGCTATCATTGTCCTCTACAATATATTCCCAACCAATAAAGTCATAGCCTTCACGGGTAGGTTCTTCAAGCTGGCTTGGCTCAGCGATCTTGTCGCCGTACTTAACCTTATAACGGCCTTCTTTAATAAGTTGGCCATTATGGTCTTGCATCGTCCCACCGTTAAAGTCATATAAAACGGTATATTCCGCATCAGGCGCCCCCCACTTAGCATAGAGGGTCAAGGGCGAAGTAGATGGTACGTGGTCACGACGTCCCCCAACCTCATTATTAGTCCGGTTATCATCAATGACGCCACTGTTAATTGCCCAGCCTTCTTCAATGCCCCAGCCTTTGAATTCATAGTCTTCAGGCACATCTGCTGGACGGTATTTGTCTAGCTCTTCCTTAACCTTGGCATATGCTTCATGGTAGGCTGCCAAAGCGGCTTCATAAGCAGCTTTGGCTTGTTGGTATTGTTGCATAGCTGCCTCATATTCAGCCTGGACCTCAGCTGGCGCATCTGGACCAGGCTGGCTAGGTGGCAGGCTTGGGATGTCTATTGGATCTGGATACTTGGGCATGGTTGGCAGGTCAATCTTGGTCAAGTCGGTCTGGTAAGCCAGGGACAAGGTGTTATCCGAATTGACATTAGGTAGACTTTGGTCTAGGCCATATCTCACATTAGGCTTGGTAGAGTCCGGGATAAACTCAACGTGAGATATCTTGCGTTGATAGTAATAGTCAACAGTCCTATTCTCACTGTATCGCACACCATTTTCCCCAACAGCAATATAGGGACCGTACTTTTCTTCTAAGCCTTGCGCAGCCCATCTATTAGCACCTTTAACTGTTATTGCTCCTTGACGCGGATTAACTAAGGTAAAACCATCCACTTCAGGGCCGGGGAACTTATATGCAGGGGCGCTCGTATCATTTCGAATGCCATTTTCAATAACACTTGGGTCAGTGACATAAACAGGGTCAGGTATAGCCTTTCCTTGAATCTGAGCCTCGTAACGAGCTTGGGCAGATTCCACTGTTTCGATATTATATGCGAAGTGAACCGGTACTGTATTTGTTCCTGCCATAATTCCAAGATAGATTTCATCCGGCTGCATTAGGATGCCAAGTGCCTTATTTTCATAGGGGCCATGTTGAATAAACTGCTCCTTATTCAAAGTGTAAGGTGGGGCATCCCGGTAATCTACAGGCCCCTTTGCACCATAAAGATACCAGCCATTGTTGTTCATTCTCGCTGGCCAACCCTCAATCTGGTTTTGGTTAGGCCAGTCTTCACCCACTACTAGGGTCTGGCCAAACTTCACCTTGCGACGATAGACATCATAAGGATTGATGGGTTCATATTTGACCCCATCCATGGTAATGGTTGGGTTAAATTGATATGCAGAGCTTTGGTGGAGTGCCCTCCCAAAAATCAAGGTATAAACCTTACGATCATAGTAAAGGTTGTAGGAGGTCGATCCATCCCCATCAATAGTCTTACCGGCATTGGCCTGGTTGGATTCCTCTTGGTTCAGGGTGTAGTATTTAGCAAACTCAAATGGGTCGTTCTCGTCTACTGGATCAATATCCGGCCAGTCCAATTGCCCTGCTGTGATCGTTGATAAGTCCGCCTCGGTATCGGTGGTACCCGTTCCTAGCTTACGCCCAACATAGTCCCAACGGTCGGCCGGATTGTCGCCTTCCTTCCAATCAGGGTTTTCCGCCCAGAAATGAATCGAATAAGAGGCATTCTCATCCGCTTTCCATAAAGCCTTAAACGTGACATCATGGGCTGGCATGACCACCACTTGATTAGGGTCAGCCATCTTGCTCCTATCTCCTGTATAGGGGTTGTAGCCTGCCAACTCAGGCATCAGGTTCCCTTCTTCGTCATAGGCCTCCCAGCCAGTGAAGATATAGCCTCGACGGAAAGGAACTTGGTCGCCTCGTTCTTGCATGGTTAGGAGTGGCGCATCGTAATAGTGTTGCATGTTACGAATCTTTAAAGCTGGCGTTCCCGAATCAAAGTTTACCGTGTAGTTGTTACGACGGTAGCGAAGGTCTAAGACATACTGGATTTCACCTGTCTCGGCATCCTGAGTGTTTTGGGGTAGAACAGTGAGCGTTGGTCGTTCAGCCGTGAAACCTTGGATGGGCAAGCCTAAAGCTTCAACCTCTTCTCCTACGAGACCGGTTTGAATGGTATGATCTCCATCGAAAATGATTTTTCGCTCAGGTAAGTTTGCTTCTTTTCCTGTCTCACGATAACGCAGCCCGGACTTAATTGTCATATCTTTCGTAAGTTGCTCATCTTCACCCACTGTCCGCCAATTCTCAGTCACAGAGCCATCTGAGTTGGTTGTCGTAGACTCAAGGACTTGGGTGCCTTCAATTAAAAGTGGTTTAACCTTCTTAGGATCTGCATAATAAGCCGCATTCAATTGGTCATAGACAGGGCGGCCACCTTGGTCAAAGCGTTGCAACCAGTGGCGAACCTTAAATTGAACCTGATCTGGCTTGTATTCAACGATGATCACTTTGGGTGTGTCCGTCGTTGATTGGAATTCCCCACTCTTTGCATCCTTCCAAGTTTCTTTGGATAAGGTCACCGTCGCTTGATCAGGTGTATAGCCATCGATCTGCGGAGAAGTGATGTCTACGTTTTTACCATGGAGACCGTTTTCAAAGACCTCCTGGCTAAAGGTAGCTTGATAAGGCTGGGAAAGGTCTATGATTCTGTCTCGAAATTGTGTATTACCCACTTCATCCTGATACTCTTCTTTATAGGTGGCTTGGTAGCGGATTTGCACCCCGTACTCCGGCTTTGGGACTGGGCTTGCCACTTGTGCATCGGCCGCTTCTTGTGTCGTAACTTCAGACTCGGTCTCTTGGATTTCGACGTTCTGTTCTTTATATGTGTCAAGAGTCCCGCCTTCCACCTTCTCTTCAATCGGCCTCGGGCCATCTGTAGATTCACTTTCCCCTGACTGACCTTCTGGTGTCGCAAAGGTTTGAAATTGAAGTTCATCCGACAAGCCCGCTGCCCCTGCATTGTTCGTTTCCACGCCGAATGAACTGTCCTCCGTGTCTGTTCCTGTGTCAGCTGTTTCAGGCTCCGAAAATCCTCCTTGAGGAGTAGACCCAATATCCTCAGGAGTCCCCAAAGTCCCTGTTGCCACTTCCGGTTGTCCCGTCATCGCCTGTACTTGCTGGACACCTAGTGACACAAAAAAGAAAGATGATACCGCAATAGAAACCACACCTACACTCAATTTCTTTAAAGCATAGCGATGCCCTTTATCACTCTGTTGCTCAAATTTCTTCTGATAATTATTCTTACCTAACATTTCCACTACTCCTTTGGGTATTTAAATGAAGAGAACACCAGCCCGAACAGTCGCACTCACTGGCATAATTGTAACTAATCTATGACATCTTATAACACATCGCTTAAAAGTGTCAATACATTGTATATTATACTATTTTATAGAATTATTTCCAAAAGTCATTTTTCTGTTTCCCTAAAGTTTCGAATGAAGATGATAGCGCCACCATAACGATTTATAGCTCTTCTTAACCATTTAATGGAACAAATACATGTCCCCCCATTGTTGCTTCTCATAATTTATAATCCTATCTTCGAAAAATAACTTTTGAGATGGAATAAAATACCCCCTGCAACAGGAATCAATGACATTACAGCAAAAATAAAGCTCTCGATACTACTTCTTGCCAGTCTAGTCTAATAACCTAACTTTACCCAGCTTTTGAAATAAGTTTGCGAGATACTTATACACCTGAAATGGGAACTTTCCAAGGCAAAGGCCCTTGTATTCCCACTCATCATAAAACTTCCTTGCCATCACAGGCCTAATCTCGTCTGTTATGATTAATCTCTTAACGACGGACCTTCCTAGATATGAAGTGCAAGTTAGTATTAGCACACCCTCTCAGATGCGAATTTGAATCCGAAACGCATGCCATTACGCTTGCATACACAAACATTTAAAGCATGCGTCACCCCTAAGTCAGAAATCTAAATCCATCAGATTACCTTTAATTGCTATATTCGAACTCCCTTCTTGAGAGCCAAGAAAGATTGTGCTACTTGAACCATAATCTACAAAGTTGAAATTCGCATAGGACTGCTAAGCGCTATACAAGAACTTCCTCTCTACAATTGCCTTCAGTAATATCTCGAACATGAAACATCTAAAACAGACAAACCATTGGTATTAAAGGAATTAACTCGATAAAAAACATAAACACCTTTTCGGGTTATAATATATGTGACATATAAATACTATAGAGAGGTGTTTATGCTATGAAAACTATAACCTAATTTCCCCTGAAAGCTCTCACAGCACCGTATGTGAACCTCTCGATTCATATGACTCTTGTTATTTCCCTTACCATGATGGTAGCCAGCCCATTTGCCAATGCACAAATAGGTCAGCTTCCCTCTGATTAAATCCTTTGATCCATTCACTGGCTCTTTCTTATGCCCTCTGAATCGTTTAAACTTATTCATGACTCAGTCCACAAGTATTCTCTTTAACCAGTTCATACTCTGCTTAACTTGGCTCGGATTGTATTTCTTGAAATAGTTTAACCAACCACGAACTTTAGGATTAATTTCTTCGGCTATCATGCTTAGCAGTGTCCCACTCCTTGAAGGTAGTCTCAGTTCCCGGATACTATTCCTAAATTTCTTTTGGGAATTGGGACTTACTGCCGGGGTGAAGTTGAGTATTGGCTTTCTGTACCTATTTTTCATCATCCGTTTTCGGAATTCATATCCTAGAAATTCGAATTTAATTTCGCTAAAATCGGCAACTCTATCTTTATCTTGACAGTATATGATTTTTGTCTTAGTTGGATGCATTTCTAGCCCAACTTCCTCTAATCTTTTGCCAATTATATATTTTATGAAGTTCGCTTGTTTAAGTGTTTCGCAGTACACAAGAATATCATCTGTTGGACGATACGGTCTCGAACTACCGGGATGCCTAACACTCGTTTAGCTCCATTCTCTTTCGGGATATATACCCCCTTTACAGGTAAGGGTTGATAGCTTCCATCCTTCACTTTCCAAAGAATAGCTGAGCCATATTCCGATATATGTTCTTCAATATCATCAACGGTCACCCCATCCATACCAGGAGCTCCTTTATTTGCATAAACCTTTTCGCATGCCAGTTGTAAGTTTTCTGGTGTTGCCATGAGGTTTATTCATCGTTCAGAAATATTATCTTGGCTCTTCATAGTCTTAGTGTCGTCCTTGACCCCAATGTTTACTCTTTCGGCTTCCAGCCCTATCCCTCCACATTGGGTCGCCCCTTATTTGAACTTAATCGCGGGTGTTTTCGGTAATTGAGGAGTCAACGTCTACCTCCTTGTCTACTTCAAGATGAATTGTTGTTCACCCCTTCAGTAACTTTGTTACCTACTATGGCTGCTGCTGACTTCTCATGATTCGTTATTACTACATCTTATGACGCCCATGAGACCTCCCCGGGTAAGCGCGATAACTTTCTACTCATGTCGCTGCTTTATTTACTGCTACAGATTTCGTGTAGTATCGGAGTTCGCTTTGTTTAGCAAGCCATCCATCTGCCTCAGCCTTGATATAAAGTTTCTGTTCGTCAGCGCAAGTATTTGCCACCGGCTTCCTTCAGATTCCGCCTTACGATGGATATCCTTGCCTTCAGCTAGCAGTTCCTGCTACCAAGCCTGCAGTGGACTTTCACCACCGAGTTATCGCCCATGCCGGGCGCACTAAAAAGTCGATAACATCAAAAAACGTTGATGTTATCGACCTAATTGTAGATATTATATTTTAGGGGAATTAGGATAAATAGCATTTAGTATTAAGCTTGCAAAAGCAAAAACTTCGACACACATATTAAGTGTGCGCCTAAGCTTTTAGGCTTTTTAAAGTACTAAACGATATGGATCTTCTAGGAAGGAAATAATTAACGCTAGAAAATCGGCTGCTTCTGAGCCATCAATAATCTGGTGGTCAAAGGTTAAACTTAAGCCTAATTTCACTAATTCAACTACTTCTTTGTTCTCATCAAAACCTAGTTCTGATTGAATTGCTCCTACCCCTAGAATACCTATTTCTGGACTATTAATAATGGGTGTGAAGTATTCTATACCTGAATGACCTAAGTTAGTAATTGTGAAAGTAGAACCGCCGTATAAGTCACCAGACAATGTGCCCTGACGAGCTTGTGTCGCCACATCTGACAAAGCACTGCCGAGTTCAGTTAAATTCATTTTGCCGGCATATTTCACAACCGGAACTACTAACCCATCATCCACAGATACAGCTTGTCCGATATGTATTTCTTCAATTTGCTCATACGAGCCATTGGCGTACCAACCATTCATTTCAGGCGTCTCTTTCAAAGCCAAAATTGTTGCCCGCGTGATAAGCGTATTTATGCTCAATTGTCCTCGGTCGAGTGGCACATTCACCTTTGCTTTCATATCTTTTCTAAAAGCCATTAAGCTGGTAACATCCGCTTTGGCATGAATCGTCACTTGAGCGGTTGTCTGTAAGCTGCGGACCATCCGTTGAGCAATTGTCTTACGCATACCTGTTAAGCCAGCACCGATTTCTTCACTTTCCACAGAAACTGCTTTGCTCTCTATAGCATCCTGTTCTGGAACATATCTTTCTATATCCCTACGTGTAATTCGGCCATTACCACCTGTGCCATTAATTTTGCTGATATCATAACCTTTCTCAGCAGCCATCTTACGTGCGAGCGGAGTAATGAAGATACGTCCCCCCTCTTTTGATTCATAGTCTTCCGCTACTTCTTTCTTGGTCACTTGCTTTTCTGGTGCTTGCACTTCGGTTTGTTGTTTGTTTTCAGTCTTATCCTTTACATCATTACTTACATCAATCGTCTCGCCTTCTTCACCAATATAGGCCATAGCTTCTTTAATAGGAACGGTGTCACCTTCGTCAGCTACAATTTTTAGCACAACCCCATCTTCAGGTGCTTCTACATCAGCCGATAGTTTTTCTGAACTGATTGAAGCAACGGGGTCGCCTTTAGAAACTGAATCACCTTCAGAGACTAGCCATTCATCAATGGTTCCTTCGGTCATTGTTAAGCCGAGTGTTGGCATTACAATTTTCGTTGCCATTCTCTCACCCCTTTTCTGTTATTCCTAAACTTTTAAATCATCGATTATTTCGGCACATTCACGCATGACTTTGTCAGCATCTGGGATATAAAGCTGTTCCAAATTACTAGCAAATGGGACAGGCGTGTTAGGAGCTGTCACTGTTTTGATAGGGCCATCAAGATAGTCAAAAGCTTCCTGGCCAACAACAGATGCAATATCAGTTGCGGTATTATTATGTGGATTCGCTTCATCAATTACGATTAATCTTCCGGTTTTCTTAACCGATTCAATAATCGTTGCTTGATCCCAAGGAGCTACGGTTCTCAAATCGATTACTTCAACCGAAACCCCTTGTTCAGCTAAAGCTTCACGAACTTCTAAGGCTACAAATAGCATTTTGCCAATAGTTACAATTGTTAAGTCGTCACCTTCTTCAACGACATTTGCTTTTCCGATTTCAACCGTGTAATAGTCTTCCGGTACTTCGCCTTTAAGTCCATATAATGTCTTGTCTTCAAAGAAGAAGCACATATTATCATCCTCAATCGATGCAAGGAGCAGTCCTTTCGCATCATATGGAGTCGCTGGAACTACTACTTTAATTCCTGGAATACTGCCCAAAATTCCATAATAAGAGCCCGAGTGTTGTGCAGCTGCACTAGCCCCAGCCCCGTGACTCGTACGCACTGTGACAGGAACTTTAGCCTTTCCTCCAAACATATAACGCATCTTAGAACCTTGCCCTAAGACTGCGTCGAAACACCAACCCAGAAAATCATTAAACATAAGTTCCGGAATAGGTCTTAATCCTGTAACGGCCGCACCAACAGCCGCACTCATATAACCATGTTCAGATAGGGGAACATCAATAACACGCTTGTACCCATACTTAGGTCCTAAGCCTTTTGTTACTCCGAAAACACCACCCCAAGCATCTTCATTAGCTTCTTCCAAATGTTCAACTTGTGTACCCCCGTATATGTCCTCTCCCATAAGAAAGACACGGTCATCTTTCTCCATTGCCTGATCCAACGCTTCATTGATTGCATTCATAAATGTTGTTTCTCTAGCCATGATTATCTCTCCTTTGTTTTTCTTTTAGATTGTTTAAGCATAAACATCTTCATAGAGTGATTCTGGATCAGGTTCAGGACTTTTTTCGGCAAACTCTATAGCAGCCTCAATATCTTTGCGTGACTCTTCTTCAATTTGATCAATTTCTTCATCAGTAAAGATATTATTTTCGACCATATATTTTCTAAATTCAACAATTGGGTCAGTTTCAGCGAGTTCTTTTTCAAGACCATCTCTGCTCTTATATTTCTGTTCGTCTCCTTCAAAGTGACCATAATTACGATAAGTAACACATTCTATAAGAGTTGGCCCTTCCCCATTACGCGCCCGTTGAATCGCTTCACCCGCCACTTTATACACTTCGGTAATATCTTTCCCGTTGACACGAATACCTGGCATATTATAAGCAGCAGCCCGTTCAGCAATTGTTTCAGATGCTGATGAATACCATTGCGGTGTCGATTCAGCAAAATAGTTCATTTCACAAACAAAAATGACTGGAATATTCCAAATTTTCGCCATATTAAGACATTCATGGAAAACCCCTTCATTTGAAGCACCATCACCAAAGAACACAACTGCGACATTATCTGTTTCAAGATACTTGTTGCGAAGACCAGCTCCTAAACCGAGACCAAAACCTCCCCCAACCATCCCATTAGCACCTAACATTCCTACGTCAAGGTCAGCAATATGCATGGAACCACCTTTACCTTTGCCAAGGCCGGTGGCTTTGCCGTAAATCTCAGCCATCATACCATTTAAATCGCACCCTTTAGCAATACAGTGCCCATGTCCCCGGTGAGTAGAAGTGATATAGTCTTCATCGGTTAAATGCGCACAAATACCTGTTGCAATGGCTTCTTGACCAGCATACAAGTGAACAAAGCCTGGGATAGCTCCCTGAGCGAAAAAGCGATGCACTTCATCTTCAAAATTGCGGATATCATTCATATTCTTATGCATCCATTTAGCATCGTCTTTAGATATCGCTTGAGTTTGAATATCAATATCAGTGCTCGTCGCTAGTCTAGCTTCTCTTACACGTTCTTCTTGAGGTTTAGTTTGTCTTTCCATTGATATTTCCTCCTTAGTTAGAATTCAACGTTCCTACAATCCCTTTTGCGACATCTGCCGTTAATTCTGAAAGTGTTGGGTGAGCGTAGACCATCGATGCAACTTCTTCAATCGTTCCTTCACTATGAGCCACACCCATTAAATGATGAATCATTTCAGTTGCATTTTCTGACACCACGACCGCACCAAGAATTTGTCCATATACTTTCTCACTAATAATCTTTATCATACCATCTGTTTCACCACTCGCAATCGCCCGACCATTAATTGATAAGGGTAACATATTCACCGCAACGTCATAGCCTGATGCTTGAGCATCATCCTGGGATAAGCCAAAACTTGCGATTTCAGGGCTAGTATATACGCAACGAGGAACCTCCTCTGCTTGAAGTGGTAAAGTTCGTTGCTGGGCGATGGCTTGAATGGCACGAATCCCCTCTGCGCTTGCGGTATGGGCTAATTGATACCCGCCAATTAGATCGCCAATCGCATAAATATGCTTTTCGGATGTTTGGTAATATTCATCAACTTTGACAAAGCGTCCATCCATCTTCAAATTTAACGGCTGAATGGCCTCTATATTGGGTCTACGCCCTGTTGCAACAAGTAATTCGTCAAATTGATACGTTCCCTTTGTGGTTTTCACTTGGCCTTGGGTTATTTCTTGAATTGAAGCATTCGTTTCAATATGAATCCCCATCTTCTTTAATTTGCCTTTTAATAATTTCCGTGCATCATCATCTTCAGTTAACAGAATGTCCGGTGCAACTTCCACGAGTGTTACATCCACGCCTAGAGGTTGCATAGCAAAGGCAAGTTCAGTAGCAATAACACCTCCGCCGATAATAACTAAGCACTCAGGTAATGCATTCATTTGGAAGAACTCATCTGTCGTTTGATAATTCACTTCATCAATACCAGGCATATCTGGAACAAAAGGGTGACTCCCAGTTGCCAGCAAAATATGCCGCGCCTGAATAACTTGCCCATTCACGATTACTTGCTTTGCTTCATTGAAACTTGCTTCACCTTCAATGAAATCAATGTTTTTTTGCTTGAACATGTTTAATATGCCATGTTGGAGAGTTTGGACTACCTTATCTTTACGGCTGACTAACTTAGGAAAATCGATTGCCCCGATTGTCACTTCAATCCCATAATCATTTGCCTGACGAGAAGTATTAATCCAATGCGCATGTTCAAGATACGACTTCGAAGGGATACATCCCACATTTAAACAAGTGCCACCAATACTCTCGCGTTCAATGACAGCTGTCCTGAGTCCTAGATCTGCGGCATGCTCTGCAGCAACATATCCTCCAGGACCGGACCCAACAATAACTATGTCATAGCTTGCCAAAATCATCGCTCCTCTCTTTAATCTACAGCTTCAACGCTAAAATCCAAATGTCCTTCAGTTAATGAAACCAGAACATCTGTATTATCGGGAATCTGATTTCGTATCATAGCATTAGCCACAGGTGTTTCTAATTCGCGCGTGATAAATCTTTGCAAAGGGCGCGCGCCAAAATTCGCATCATATCCCTCCTCTGCTAACCATGCCTTTGCTTCATCATCTAAAAGTAAGCGAACGCCCCTATCAAGGAGACGACGATTAACTTCTTTAAGCATCTTCTCGACGATTTGCACCATATTATCTTGAGTGAGCGGACTAAAGAGTACAATATCATCAATACGATTTAAAAACTCAGGGCGGAAATGATCGCGAAGGAGTTGGTTAACTTTATCCTGTGTAGATGATAAAATCTTGCCGTCACTTGTTTGTTCATCTAAGAGTATTTTCGACCCAAGATTACTCGTCATAATAAGAATGACATTCTTAAAGTCTACATGACGACCTTGAGAATCTGTCAAGCGCCCTTCATCCAGAACTTGTAGCAGTAAGTTATAAACGTCTTGATGGGCCTTCTCGATTTCATCTAATAACACAATAGAATAGGGGTTTTTGCGCACAGCTTCCGTCAATTGGCCTCCTTCTTCATACCCCACGTAACCTGGAGGGGCACCAATAAGGCGCGACACATTATGCCTTTCCATATATTCCGACATATCAATGCGTACCATTTGATCTTCATCATCAAACAATGCATCCGCCAAGCTGCGAGCTAGTTCTGTTTTACCAACTCCTGTCGGACCCATAAATAAGAAGGAGCCGATCGGTTTCTTAGGGCTTTGAATACCTGCTCGTGAGCGAATAACAGCTTGAGTCACCGTATTAATCCCTTCATCTTGACCAATAACCCGTTCATGCAGAATTTCAGGCAAATGAATCAATTTCTCGCGCTCACCCTCTATCAACCTTGTCACGGGTATACCTGTAAGTCTACCTACAACTTGGGCAACTTCATTAGCAGTAACTTTATCCTTGCGCAAACAAATCTGGTTATTAAGGCTATCTTTAAGGCGCTGTACTTTTTCTCTGTTGGCTTGAATTTCGTCCAAGTTATCTTCATTCTTACGCGAGTTTTCAAGTATTTGTTCCGCTTGCTGTAATTGTTCTAAAAGTTGGTCTTCCTTTCGAATTTGTTTTTCTAAAGCCTCCTTCTCATTGCGCTTTTTTTCTAAATCTTGCTTAATATTAGTTTTGAAACGGTCCGTTTGCTTTTCATTATCATATTCTAAGCTTGAAAGTTCTACTTCAAGTTGTTGTATCTGACGGTTTATCGTATCAAGTTCAGTTGGGGTAGTATTTAATTGGACACGTACTGTAGCACTTGCTTCATCAATTAAATCAATGGCTTTATCTGGTAAATAACGGTCATTAATGTAACGATCCCCAAGATTAGCTGCAGCTACTAGTGCGCGATCAGTAATTTGAACTTGATGATATGCTTCAAATTGTTGCTTTAAACCTCGAAGTAAGCGAATTGTTTCGGCTACGGTGGGTTCATTGACATGAACTCGCTGAAATTGCCGTTCTAAAGCCGGGTCTTTCTCGATACGATTTCGATATTCTTCAACTGTCGTTGCTCCAATTAAATTCAAATCTCCTCTCGCAAATAAAGGCTTTAACATATTACTAGCATCTATTGCTCCATCGGAAGCACCAGAACCGACTATTGAATGAAGTTCGTTCAAATATAAAATAATCTCTCCTTCACTCGTCGCCACTTCTTCCAGTAAGAATTTTAATCTTTCTTCAAATTCTCCCCGGTAACGTGCTCCAGCTAGCAAGTTTCCTAAATTTAAAGCATAGATTTGTTTATCTTCTAAATTTCGGGGGACATCTCCTTTGATAATTCGTTGCACGAGGCCATCCATAATGGCTGACTTGCCAACTCCTGGTGGACCAATTAATACAGGATTATTCTTACGACGTCGTGATAAAATTCGTATTAAATCTTGCATTTCTTCTTCACGACCTATAACCGGATCCATCTCTCCTTCTATAGCTAAACGATTCATGTTGGTTGCATATTTAGCCAGATTAGGCATCAAGGCATCCAATTCATTGATACGCCCTAAGGGGCCAAAGCGATTCCGAAGATAAGTCCATAATTGCTCCTCACCTACACCTTGGTCAATCAAATACTGCGTTATAGGATGATTATTCTGTTTATATATAGCTAACATAATTGCTTCTTGTGAAACTTTAGGATGATTTAGCTTTACTGTGTACTGCTCACTATCCTCTAACAATTTGATGAAGTTCTGAGAATAGACGGCTTGGTCTTCATCTTCTATTTGATTAGCAAGACGAACAATAAGGCGTCGCAATTCAATAAGTCCTGCTTCTAAAGCTTGGTAAATTTCAGCTGTTTTTGTTTTAGAACGCGTTAACACAAACCAAATATGTACCACATCGGTTGTATGATTTCCACGATTTTCTGCAACTTGTTGGGCTTCGGTAATAATATCTTCTACCTCGCGAGTATATTCCATCATATCACCACCTTTTGTATTACAAATATATTGTAGCAACATATCATTTACTTTGCAACCGCTTACATTCAAAAATAGTTGAATTTCTTCTTTTATATTCATCGTATAATCTCTGTACAATAGATTCCTTTAGTAGAAGTTTGAAGATATAGTATTATTAAGGCTGCTTTCCCTTATCAATAACAAAAAGCGGTGCCTCTCAGCATCGCTTTTTGAACTCTTATTAAGCTTTCAATAGAACTATCGTTTCATAGGCTCCTAATTCAATCTGGTTACCCTCTATGTCAGAGATACCATTGCCAATTAACTTAGTATATTCCTCCGCATTCTTAATGCCACAATCCGCCAAATTAATACTTACGGCTGGTTCAAAGAAATTGGACAAGACCAGGAGTTCACTATCATCCTCAACCCGTTTATAGGCTAAAACAGCTGGATGGCCTGCTAGAACTTGCTCATATGTTCCCTGGCTAATAACAGGATACTTCTTGCGCAGATGAATAAGTTCCTTATAGTAAGCTAGAATCCCATCCCGTGCTACTTCTTTGGCCACATTGATATGTTTATAATCGGGATTGACCTTCATCCATGGCTCACCGTCGGTAAAGCCAGCGTGTGCGCTCGCATCCCACTGCATAGGTGTTCGGGAGCTACTCCGAGATTTTTGTTGGATAACTGCTAGAGCTTCTCTCTCAGGCTTGCCTGATTCGAGTAGTTCTTGGTAAGCATTGAGCGTTTCCACGTCACGGTAATCCTCGGCCACGTCAAAATCAGGGTTCGTCATCCCTATCTCTTCCCCTTGGTAAATGTAGGGTGTCCCACGCAGTAACTTAATTGTTGTGGCTAGCATCGTCGCAGACTCATAATGATACCGATCTGCATCCGCGAAACGGCTCACTTCTCGTGGCTGGTCGTGATTGCTTAGAAAGACTGCATTCCAACCATTGCCGTCGGACATTCCTACTTGCCACTCATTGAGAATGCCCTTTAAGGCCATGAAATCAACGGGTGCTTGAGTCCACTTCTCTCCATTGGGATAATCGACTTTTAAGTGGTGGAAGTTGAAAATCATCGTTAATTCGTCCCGGTCAGGATTCGTGTATTTTATCCCTTCGGGTACACTCGTGGACGACATCTCACCCACGGTTATTACATCATCACGCTGACCGAAGCTTGCTTGATTTAATTCCTGAACCCATTGATGGACAATGGGCGTATCGGTATAGAGACTCTTTTCCTGAGCGCTGGACGTCCCATCGGAATCCACCAGCTCCTCGTCCTTGCCAATCACGTTCAAGACATCGAAGCGAAAGCCTTTTACCCCTTTATCCAACCAGAAATTCGCAATATCTTGCAATTCTTTACGAACGTTCGGGTTATGCCAATTTAAATCCGCTTGGGTCACATCATATAAATGCAAATAATATAGGCCCGTATCTGCAAAAGGCTCCCAAGCTGGCCCTCCAAATTTAGACTGCCAATTAGTCGGGAGACTACCATCTGCTTGCGGCTCACGCAAGTAATAAAAGTCTTGATAATACTTGTCACCTGCTAAAGCTTTCTGGAACCAAACATGTTCAGTGGATGTATGATTAAAGACCATATCCATCATAATATCCATACCACGAGCTTTGGCTTGAGAGACCAGTTCCTCAAAGTCCTCCATCGTTCCAAATATAGGATTTATCGCGCGGTAATCACTCACATCATAACCATCGTCTCGTTGTGGTGAAGGATACATTGGACTAATCCACAGCATATCAATGCCTAAATCTTCTAAGTAATCTAAGCGTTGAATAATACCTTGGATGTCGCCAATGCCATCACCGTTCGTATCCTGAAAGGACTTTGGGTAAATTTGATACATCGTCTTCTGTCCTAATTCCATGTCTTGCCCCTTTCCCCTAGCTTAGCCTCAGTTTGAATCTAGTCACTGAAATGATCCTTCGGTTTATATTCTCCAATAATATCTGACGCTTCATGCTTACCGTAGTCACTAACTTCCATACGTTCCACTTGGCTACTTTCTGTAAAGACCACGACAATATCCGTACCTTTGCCAGCAGCTTCTACAGCAGCTAAATCCATTCTAGCAATTTCTACTCCAATATCAACCGTATCCCCTTCTTGAACCAACACCTCAAAAGGCTTCCCTTCTAAATCAACTGTATCTAAGCCCATATGAATCAGCACATCCGTCTCATTCGAACCAGATATGCCAATGGCATGCTTACTTGGGAAGATACTTGTAACGGTTCCTTTAATGGGTGCATAGATCGCTTGACTTGTAGGTCTCACAGCGAAACCTTCACCCATCATCTTTTGGGAGAAGACTTTGTCCTCTACCTCATCCAAGGCAATTACTTCACCATCTGCCGGTGTCGCAATGACTTCCACTTCAAACGCAAGCTTCTCAGAAGTACCACGCTCTGTCGAAGCAGTCGTTTGAGGTGCTGCTGCTTGCTCAACTTGTTCCTTCTCAGTGACGAAAAGTCCCCCTTTCCGGAAAGTAAGCGTTAAGACAAATGGCACAACAATCGCGATAGCCATACAAATGAAGAACCATAACATCGACTGAGGTTGAATAACAAGAAAACCTGGTAAACCACCAACCCCAATTGAATTAGCGGTCACCTTTGTTAAAGTAGCCACTAAGCCCGCGATACCAGAACCAATCATTGCGGCAATCATCGGGTAGACTCGCTTCAGCGTAACCCCGAACAGTGCTGGTTCAGTAACCCCCATATATGCCGAAATGATGGCCGGGATGGTAATTTGATTTTCGCGTTCATCATGGCGGGTCATCCACCAATAAGCTAAGACGGCCGAGGCTTGGGCGATATTAGATAAAGCAATCATCGGCCATAAGCCTGTTCCTTGGTAGTCAGCAATTAATTGGGCATCAACTGCATTGGTCATATGATGCAGACCGGTAATAACCAAAGGTGCATACAAGCTACCAAAGACTAAACCGAATAACCAAGAGAAAGAACTCGTTAAACCTTGATACACCAAGCTACCAATCCACGTACCAATCTTCCAACCTACTGGGCCTAGAATGGTATGGGCTAAGATGAGGGCTGGAATTAAGGATAAGAACGGGACCAAAATCATTGATAAGTACTCTGGCACATGCTTACGCCAGAAACGCTCCAGCCAACCTTGGGCTAAACCGGCGAACAAGGCGGGTAAGACTTGCCCTTGGTAACCAATTTTCTGAATTTGGAAGGAGCCGAAATCCCAAACGGGTACCTCGCCAGCGATAATCGCATCGGGCGCGCCGTAGGCATTCAATAACTGGCCGGAAACAAGGCCAATTCCTAGTATAATTCCTAAAACCTCAGTACCGCCCATCTTCTTAACTACGGACCACGTTATATGAACCGGTAAGAAATGGAAAATCGCTTCTCCTGGTAGCCATAAGAAATCATATAAACCTTGCCAGAAAGGAGATGATTCCGCAATCGTACCGCCTAAAGCTTCAAAGGGGATATCTCCGATAAAATTACGAAAACCGAGAATAAGACCTCCGACAATAAAAGCTGGAATTATCGGCGTAAAGACATCTGATAAGAAGCTTAAAGCTTTCTGGAAAGCATTCTGATTACTTTCAGCTTCCCGCTTTAAATCAGCTTTCGAGGATTCTTCAATTCCCGACACCGCTTGAAACTCCTTGAAAAATTCATTCACCCTATTACCAATAATCACTTGGAATTGGCCTGCTTGCGTAAAAGTGCCACGCACAGAAGGGAGCTCTTCAATTGCTGCAACATCTGCTTGACTTGAATCAGCCAGAACGAAACGCATCCGCGTTGCACAGTGCCAAACAGACGAAATATTCTCCTTGCCTCCGACTAACTCCAAGAGCCGCTTCGCATCTTCTCTATATTCACTCATTTTTCTATTCCTTTCTAATCCAGTGCATCGCAGTAAACGTAATACCTCCTCTCATGCTGATTATTAGATCGGGATCAATTAAATTATATCACTAATGTAAGCGTTTCTTAAATTTATTAGCTTATTCCTGCATAGAAAAGATTCATAGGGTATCATTTCGGCATACATGAAGCGGCATAATACATATTTATATACTACTTCTTAAACTCCTTTCTAGCTTTTTGCCAATAATTAGATTATACTCAAGCAGAGTGGGAACTCAAATATAGGAATAGAAAGTTGGACAGTTATGGAAATTGTCATCGTAACCGAAAGCGGATCGGATTTACCAGCGCATTATATTGAGCAGTATGGTATTTACATTGTGCCCATGCATGTGGTTATGAATGAGGTCACTTATGATGATCAGCTTAACATTCAAGCAAGGGATGTCTTTGCTCACTTCGAGCACACCAAGACCTTGCCAACCACATCAGGCAGTACACCTCAGGACTTTGCAGACACCTTCGATCGGATTATTAGGGAACATCCACAAGCGGAGATTGTCTACATAGCCTACTCATCCGTCACTACCGTCTCATATAACTCAGCGCGGATTGCTTCAGAGAATTATAGCAACGTGCACCTTGTGGATAGCAAAAACGTTAGTACCGGCTTAGGGACCATTGTACTGGCAGCCTGTGAACATTTGCGAAAGAATCCTGACATCTCAGCGCAGGAATTGGTCGCCTTTGTTGAAGAAATTCGCACACGGACACACTTTAGCTTTTTGCCCCAGACGTTAACCTATTTGTTAGCCGGGGGCCGTGTATCGAATGCCCAGTATATTGGTGCCAAGTTATTGCGCATCTTCCCCAGCATTCAACTGGAGAATGGTTACTTGGTTGCAGGAAAGAAGCACCGGGGAGGCTTTAAGAAGGCCTATCTCAAATTTATTGAGGACTTTATGGGACGCTATCAGCTTGAAGCGGATACTTTACGCCTGACAGAAGTAGAAGGACTTTCGCAAGACGATAAAGCTGCCATCGAGGCTAAAATACAAACATATGGCTTTACCAAGCCCGAATGGATCAAAACAGGCGCTGTTATCGCCTGCCACGGTGGTCCGGGTGCCTTTGGCATTAGTGGTATCGAGAAAGCTTAAAAAATCATCGCAGTGCTTAGATCAGCCTGCGATTTTTTCGTATGGATTAGCTTTTGGCTATATTTTAAATTCTCTCAAAATTAAGATAATTATTGCTAAATGTTGCTGGGACTGTGTTTTACAGGAGAATTTATTCTCAGCATACCTCGCATCATTATATAATCCAGGTCAGTGTTGCATAAAAAAGGGGGGATTTACGCTAGGTTAGGACACGGGTAGTGCCAATGTTTCATTTACTTGTTGGAAGACTTCGGATATACCGGCTTGAATAAATAAACTTCCCGGGGCTTGTACCACTGGCTCTTTGTTAATGACGACGAAACGATCGCCGGGGTAATATTGGATAAAGCTCACAGCTGGGTAAACATTTAAAGATGTTCCTGCCACAATGAGTAAATCGGCTTTGGCAATGGCATCAATTGCGCCAGATACGACTTTTGAGTCCAAATTCTCGCCGAACATGACCACGTTTCCGCGGATAATCCCTTCTTGACAATAAGGACAGCGCGGAATCCCTTCATCATCCAGTTGAGCTTGGTTTTTCTCAACTGTCTTGCCACAAGCCATGCAGTATCTACGATTATCCCCGTGCAAAACCCAAACATTCTGAGAGCCGGCTGCTTGATGCAAGCCATCGGTATTCTGGGTAACAACCGCAACGTCTTTGCCGGACGCTTCCAGGGCAGCTAGGAAACGATGGGAGTAGGCCGGTTGAATGTCGCCGTGTTCCATATTCTCACGCACAAATTGGAAATGCAAACGTGGGTTATTCAGGAGCATAGACACTGAGAGCATTTCCTCTGGTTCATAAGGATATTTATTGCGATTCTTAGTATAAATCCCGTCTTTCGAACGAAAATCAGGGATACCTGCGTCAGTTGAAACGCCAGCCCCTCCGAAAAACACGATACGCTGGTTTTGCTGGATCCACTTTGTCAGCTGTAACACTTGGTTCTGCATTCGATTGAACCTCCTTCCCTCATCCATACTATTCACAAATGAATTCGTATGCGTTTTTGTCAAACGCTGTATTCAGTGTAAATCAACACTTAACTTGTTAATTGTGCCCTACGTAACCTTGCACCGCCTCTTGTAAAAGTTGCATCAGTTGACTTCCACTATCGAACTTACTTTGTGATATACCCAGATGTTTCTGGATAGACCCTCGCCCATCAGCTTCATAAAGCTCTTGATACACTAGGTGCAATAAGAAGCCGAGTAAAGGCTTAGGGGAAGGATATTGCCGGACAAAGCTACCAGGAACGAGGGTCAGGTGACTGACTTCCTGGAAGAAATCCAACACATTGTGACGCGCATCTTGCAAAAAGACACTTTCAACAATCGTATTAGACTCGGGCTGATGAACCATAATCACATATGCTTGCAAGGAGTCGCATAACTTAGTTAGCTCTGCCCCATAATGCTCCCAAGCGAAACTTAAGAGCCCACGCTCTTCAGTTAAATATTGGTAGGCATATCTTTCTGGTAAAGACAAGAACTGTGTCAACAAGTCATTAACAAACTTTGTATAAATTGCCTGACCCGCTTCGTCACTAAAGTATAAGGGCGTAGCTGTAAGTTCCATTAAATAGGTCACTAATACTTCAATCATCTGTGAGAAATCTAACACGCGACTCTCTGACTCCTCTGCCAGGAAAGTCGATAATTTCTCATCGTCTTGGTAAATTTGATAATACCTTTGCTTAGCTTTCTTTACATATACGACTTTAAGTGACGTTTCGTACGAGGCTTGCAAAGCTAAATAGGCTTGCTCACTCAATTGAAAGTCCAACGCTTGTGCATATTCTTCAATATTGGCCTGATAAGCTTGCAAACATGCTTGATACAATTTCGCTAGAACTGTTTGTACTTCTTCTTTGGGAAGGTTTAACGTAAAGATGCTTTCTTCGATGTTCCCATAAAAGAAACACGGAATGATAAAGTGAAGTGCCTGCGCGCCGGTTAAAGCTTCAACCGCATCATAGTTCAAGCCAAGCTGATCAATGGCCTGTGAATCTGTTCCCTTCGGTGTAAAGTACAGCTCTTCATAGCCTTCTAAACGCGCCTGATAGAAGGTATATTTGCCTTCCAATTGCTCGGCATAACTCGCCATATCCATTACTTTGAAATAAAAAGCCGTATTAGCCAAGCCACTTATTAAGCGCACAACAATCACCCTTTCCTTGCTTCTTTGACCAATTCTGGCAGGAAGCGTCTCTTCTAAATGTTAACTTCTAATTCATTATACCCCAGCAAGCGGAACTGTCCATTAATATATTGTACCCTGGATATCGAACCATTATGCAGACGCCCAGGCATCTCTAATTCTGGAACGAGCGCATGTAAGGTATGGCGAATCGTTTGCCCGTGAGCCACCACTAAGACATTCGCCTCACTTCCCCGGTGCCGTTCCAATAAGTAAATGATACCAGCTTCCACCCGCTCCCAGAACTCTGGGAAACTCTCTGCCAGACCATAAGGATCCAAACGTTTATAAGCATTCAGCAATAAATGCGGGGAGCGTTCAATATCTACTTCCGGATGCTTTAAGGCTATCTCTCTAGCCGCCAGTGGCCGAACATCCTGCGCCAACATCCCTTCAAAATAGCCAAAGCGCACCTCACGAAACTCAGGCATTGTCTCTAAAACAAGATTATCTGCATAATGATTCACATCTAATAACAATTGCGCCGAATCAATCCTCCGCTTCAAATCACTCGCATAGGCATAATCAAAGGCAAGCCCACTCAACAGTTGGGCTGTCTTTTTAACACCTGCAATCCCTTCAGGTGTTAAAGGCGAGTCAGCCCAACCTTGAATCCTTCCTGCACGATTAAACCACGTTTCACCATGTCGCACGAAATAAAATGTCACCCCTACCGGCATGGAACCATCCTTTCCTACTTTATAATCTGTCAGTTAAAATTCATCAAATGTGTATACCACCGATTATTTAAATTTATAAATATATTCTATCTTACCGAAGCATTTTGTCCAAATAAATAAACTTCGCAAAATAAAAAAACTTCCCATGAAAAATCTCCTGGAAAGTTTCTGTGAATGGCTAAATTATTTCAAACGTTCTACTTCGCGTGCAATCGCAACTTCTTCATTCGTAGGAATGTTGTAGATTAGAACATCTGAATCGTCTGAGGAAATTAATGCCTCTTTACGTGTATCATTACGCTCTGGGTCTAAGAGAGCTCCGAATACGCTAATTGGATCCATAATGCGATGACGTGTTGTAGAAGAGTTCTCACCGATTCCTGCAGTGAAGACGATAACATCTACGCCATTCATGACAGCAATGTACTGACCGATATACTTTTGTACACGGTTGGCAAAAATATCAAGGGCTAATTGTGCACGTTCGTTCCCTTCACCTGCTGCCCCTTCAACGTCACGCATATCGCTAGATACACCAGAAATACCAAGTAGACCCGATTTCTTGTTGAAGATATTAATCATTTCATTTACATCGTCGATACCTAACTTGTCCATTAAAAATGGAATCAATGAAGGGTCGATGTCGCCTGTTCGAGTACCCATCGTAATACCAGCAAGAGGTGTGAAGCCCATGGAGGTATCAACTGATTTACCACCGTCAACGGCAGTAATCGATCCACCGTTACCTAGGTGGCAAGTAATGATTTTTAATTCTTCGATTGGTTTGCCTACTAATTCAGCTGCACGATTGGCAACGAATTGGTGGCTCGTTCCGTGAGCACCGTATTTACGTGCTTGGAAATCTTCATAGTATTCGTATGGTAGGCTGTATACATAGTTTACTGCCGGCATTGTTGTGTGGAATGATGTATCAAACACAGCAACCATTGTAGCGTTCGATAATTTCTCTTGGAACACTCGCATAACTTGTGCTTCTGCTGGATTGTGTAGGGGTGCGAATTCTGATAATTCATCGACGCGTTCAATTACAGCATCCGTCACTACAGTAGACTCTTTAAAATCTTCCCCGCCAGCTACGACGCGGTGACCTACACCAGTAATTTCTTCAAGGTCATCCACGATTCCGAACTCTTGTAATTTGTCAAATAAAAGTTCTACAGCACGTCCGTGATCGTCAATATCTTCTGTCATTTCGAATTCTTGATCATCACCATATTCAATTGAGAAAATTGAATTACCGATACCAATCCGTTCCACTAAACCTTTAGCGATAACTTCCTCTTCCGGCATTTGGAAAAGCTGAAATTTTAAACTTGAACTTCCTGCATTAATTGCGAATGTTTTTGCCATTTACAAAGTCTCCTTCATCATTAATCTGATACTTATTATACATGAAACCCTTTTAAAAAGCACAAAAAGCCCGCAAATTTTTACGGACTTTTGAATAAATTATTTAAATAAAATCATGTACACGATTTGAAAGACAATTAAACATAGGGCCGGAACAACTTGGTTCTTAATAACACCCATTCGATCATCCATTTCTAACATGGCCACTGGCACAATATTAAAGTTTGCGGCCATCGGTGTCAACAAGGTTCCACAATAACCACACGTTAAGCCGATCATACCAATTAATACAGGATCTGCGCCATATTCTAAGACAAAGGGCGCCCCAATTCCGACTGTTACCACTGTAATGGCTGCAAAGGCATTCCCCATAATCATGGTGAAAAACATCATCGCAAGCGCATAGGCAATAATCCCGACATTGACATTTCCTTCAGGGATCACATAGCTGAACAATTGCGCAGTCACCTCGCCAACACCTGCTGCATTAAAGACGGCTCCCAAGCTTGCCAGAAGCATTGGCAACATACTCAATGGACCAACCATGGAAAGCATGCGCTCAGAATCGTTCAAGAAGACTGTTGGCGTATTGCGGCGATCATAAACCATTAAGAGAATCATCGATACCAATACTCCGACGCCAATTCCCACCAAGGCACCTAAATCCGTAAAGATTGCAAAGATAATCGCAAAAAGCCCCATCGTTAAAGCCGGAATAAAGATTTTCATGCCAATTTTCTGGAAGCGTTCTTCCATTTGCAGTTCAGTTGGTTTCTCAACGGTCCCCGCTTTAACTTTGCCTAGGATAGCAGGGATGGTCATGAGTATAATAATCAAGCCATTCACCTTATCAGGTATCCACCGACCAAAAGCGAGCACTATCCCAAGGAGACCCCAGAATAAGGCTGTTGCAAGGGGTTCATCATTGTTCTTGTCGCGGAAGTTTTTGAAGGCTGTATACAGGGTAACGAGACCCATAATAATGAAGATTACTTCAAGTAATTTCTGCCCTAAGGTAAAGTCAGCACTTGTAAAGAATGACATGTTATGCATCCCCTTTCTTATCCTTTAGGTTGGAATAGTATCGCTTCATTAAGCGACGGTCTCGCCAGTTATAATATACAATACCAACAATAATCGCAAAAATGCCCACAGGAATTGCTTTTTGCGCGAGGGCTAACAATTCAACGTCATAGCCTAAATCAGCCAAGGTTGATTGCACTAAGATTGCTCCAGCCCCTCCGACAAAGAGGACTTGACAGAAGAACCATGCAACGTTCTCCATACCTGAAGCCATACCTTTGACTTGTTCTAAGTGCTCTGGATGCATTTCGGCACCTTTAGATTCCACTGCCCCGATTGACATGGGAATAATAATTGGCCGAACGAATCCAGCAACGCCACCGAAACTAACGTTAAAGGCCGCAAAGAAACCACGCATTACCCCATAAATGCCAATAACTTTCCCTGGCGTGGCCCCTTTAACACGGCTAATTAGACTTCCGGCTGCCTGAACTAAGCCATTACGCTCCAAGGTACCTGTTACAAGCATAATTAGAATAAAAATAGCCATACTACGATTAGCTACAAAGGACGACCCTAAGGTTTCCAATAAGCCACCGATTCCTAAACCACCGACCAGAGCTGTGGCTATCATTGCCAGTAGCACGATTAAGATTGAATCGAGCTTCATCGCAAAACCTACGATTACAATCATGATTCCGATTAATCGAATCCATTCCATCTTCTATCTCTCCTTCTTGCGAGGCCTCTCACCCTCAAATTACCTTCCCTGTTACGTATTACGTATATTTATTTGCCTTTGTTAAAGCCAGTGAATTGGCCGCTGACGGATGTATGCTAAGTCTAGTTCGGTACCTGAAATATCCTGGCGGCGCTCAATGTAACTATTTGCATCCAATAAGGCTGCAATTACAGCATGGCAATGCTTCACATGGGTTCTTGCACATAAGGCTAAATAATCGCCTTGTGCCGTTTCGTCGCTCACTTCACTAGTATAAGCGACGCTTGTTATCCACGGATATTTAATGGATGGATAGCGATGATGCGCATCATAATCATAACCGAGCCAATAGTGTATCATATTCTTATAGTAATTGGCGGGGAATAATTGGGGCATCCAACTGTGGGCATATTTTTCGAAACGATTGCGCCATTCAATATTCCAAGCGGTAATTTCCGGGTCTTTAGCCATCGCATCCGCTATGACGTCTTCAAGGTATTTATTCGCTACTTGATTCACCTGAAAGGGCTCACTTTGAATATACCAGAAATAGCCATACATAAGTGATCTAGGTAACCAAAAGCCGCGGTAAGCTGGAGAAGTATAACCTGAGAAAGGTTGCTCCCACTCATGACTCGGAACCCCATGATTATCTACAACAACATCCGGCAAGTACTCCTCGTACAGTTTGGTAAAGGCAAGTGCTTCGGTATGAATGGTATCTTTCTTGAAATAATCATAATAAAATTCCTTACCTACTGAATTAAAGCGGGCGACATGCAATTTCCAAGTCGGATTATCCTGCTGCAATTGATAATGAATCGCTGCACCATCAACATTCTCCAAAGGCATAATCACTAAATTTAAACGTTGAAGTTCCTTAAAGCGCTCTGGATTACTGACTAAATCTTGGACCAATTGAAAAGCTGCATTGGTTGCAGATACTTCATTTGCGTGATGACGGTTATTGATAATTTCCGAAGGATAGCGACTCAGACGTTTCGTCCGGGACACATAGCCTTCAAAGCCATGATTGAATTCAATTGCGTAAATATATCGGCCTTGATAAGAGGTACCTACATGTCGCACACGCAGTTCCGGCACTCGGCTAAATTGCTCTATTAAGTCCATGTACATCCGATAACCTATCACTTCCGTTTGAGGGATGTCAATGGTATCAATGTCGAGAAACTTAATCGGTTCATTAATATATACAGGCATTTGGATCGTATATGTCGCTTGTCCATTCGTAAACACTAGGCGGTCCACCGGTAGTTCCCATCGGGAAAGCGTGAGCTGTTGAGTATTAAATAGCTCAACAAAACTTGCCAGCAACTCACTTGCTATATTGGTCTTCCATTTAAGTACAAGGCCGTCAGTATCTTGGTAAATAGCTGTTAAATGGCACTTAACTATGTCCAAGGCCGGCCCCGTAATGATACGCTCAGGACTGACTAATTGCGGTTGACTGACTGGCTCCCTAAGTAGACTCACTTCCATCCGACCCGGACCTTCAGCTTGATGAATCACCGGTAGAATTAAACCGGGTGCATCCAAGCCTTGGCCAAGCAGATCAATCCCCAGATTATTGAAGTAATCCAAACCAACGAAATACAAATCCTGATGCAAGGCGTTCAAAGAAGACACCATGTCCTCACGACTCGGCAAATGCCGGTTCGGTTCAGATAAGTAAATATCCATCCGCAATTGGGCAAAAAGCGGCTGATCATCCACGTCAAAAGGGAGCTTATCGTGGATATATGCCCCTACTTTAGGCAAGACATCCTCTTGATACGCATCCCATAAGCGTTCAACGTCCGTTGCTATCCGCTCAGCTAGAAGCAATTCGCCATTGACCCAAACCTTTACCTCTCCAGTATTCGGATGCACAAGACCCATCTCAGGATAAGTAGACAAGAAAGGTCGTTCACTATAACTTACGCTAAATGAATCTTCAAGGATGACTTTATCTGCTTGAAAGGCTTTAATCCGATAGGTTGCGTCGCCTTCATCCTCCAAAAGGACAAAGCAAATTTGGGGCCGATCCAAGGATAGGCCTTCAGCTAATAAGTCATCAACTGGATATAACTCTTGCAAGAAGCGAATAGGCTGGTCGTACCACCCTTCCGCATCCCCCTGACCCTTATTGCCATAAGTCGGTACGGTGCCATCCTCATCTTTCCACTCTGTTTCCTCTGGCTTAAGGAAAGGCCGAAACGCAATTTCAATAGCATCCACAGCGGATTCTTTGAGCTGGGGCATAATATATTCATCCAGCCAGGAAAGCCCTTGCTTGTAGGCATTCCACACATGAACTTCAGCTTGAGCGCCCTTTGCTTGAAGCTTTAGACTTAACTCTTGTTCCAAGGCTTTCCTTACGCTTGCTGGCTCACTCAACCGAGCTTCAATTCTTACAGAATCTCCTTCTTCTAGCTGCGGGTATACTTGCTCATTTATGAGGGCTTTGAAGTCAGCCACTTCCCAATCGAAATGATAGTCCTTCTCCCAGACAAGCTCCGCTTCCCGGATAGAATGGGTGGCAACCCCTGGAATTTCTGGCAAATCATGTTCAGCATCAGGAGACATATATAACGTTAGCGGTCCGTTTAACGTATCTTTGTATGCATTGAGATACGTAAGCTGTCCATCACGATTAGCCATGGCGCCCATTTCTTGTAAGTATGCTTGAAGGTCCGAGAGGGCTTTGGTGCGATTGATTTGCGGGAATTCATTGCAGAAAGCACTAATAAATTGCACCAAAGCCTCTCCCTGCCCACCAATCTCAAGGGCATCATCTCGTAAATAAATGCCCGTTGCCAAGTCTCCCCGGAAACGAATCGGGGTTATCTCTGCTTGACCCCGGTATATTACTTCACCTTGGAAGCTGGTCACTTCCATTCCCATGCGACAGGCTAAATTATTAGCGGCAGTCAACTGATGGCTTGTTTGAATGGTGCTGGCATCTATTTGCAAGTATAACGAATCCGCTAACCCGTCTTTATCCTGATCAGCCAACCAAGACCCAGACCCCAAGTCGAATAAATAACTCAAATCCCACGTCGGATTAGGAACAATAATTCCAGCTTTAGCGGCATGATTGACCACTGACTCCTGAAGCACCTGCGGATACGTTTGACTTTGAAGGGCTTCAAGAGTAGTTATCGGGAAATGCATCTGCTCCGAATTAAATCCTAGAACAAAGGCTTGCGTGATCTCTTCTTCTATTATCTTTAAATTAGGTATAGTAGTCATATCTCACTCCTCTTTCAAGGTTCACCTGTATCTTCATCTCATCCATTATAGCAAAGAACAAGCTTATACAAAATCCCTTTTCCCCTATGCTAGAAGTGGACCAAATTTGGGGTAAGCAGTTTTTAATTAGTATACATAAAGGGTGCTTTGATTTGGATTTTATTGTAAACGACATCTATATGCGACGTGACTCGGTGGGGAAGTGGTCCCACTGAATAAAAACCACACAAAATTCCGTGGGAACGCTCTCCGACGGAAGAGAAACACAGCAAAATTCCGTGGGGCCCGTGTCCGACGGAATTTTCCGATAAATTCATTCCGTGGGGAAGTCGCCCGACGGAATGTGCTCGCTATATCTTCGCGTTGAAGTCAGCTTAGCCCTCTCCCCACAAAAAAACCAAGGCCAGTGTGTTCATGACACATAGCCTTAGTTTCAATAGTTTGCTTAAATTATATTACATGCCCATATCTTGCTTCAAACGTGCAAGTTCATCCTCAACCGCAGCTGAAGCTGTTTCGTTCGCGTATTTCTCTTCAAGAGATTGTACCGGATTCGCTGGCGCTGTATTCAAATCAGCCTTAGCATTGGCTTCATCCAGTAAGCGGTCAGCTTTGGCTTCCATCCGTTCGAAGTTACTACGCGCAGATTCGCGTTGCTTGACATCTCCAGCCGCCTGGTTCACTTTCTCTTGAGCTTGTGCTACGGAGAGTTTGCCTTTGATCATTGCCCGACGTTGGCGTAAGGTTTCAATATCTTGCGCTAATTTATCGTGCATTTGACGCATTTTGACCGCATTCTCATGCGCGCTAGCATAGCTACTTGCTAAATTAGCCCCGATATCTTCTATTTCTTGCTTCTTCGTTAAGAAGACGCGTGCATCATCGTCATTGCCCGCTTGTACAGCTTTTCTAGCAAGTTCTTCATATTTCTTAATTTCCGCTTCATTAGCATCTAATTCACGTTTCGCCCGGGTCTCTTCAGCCATCACACTGGCTGTATTGTCCTTAACCTCGGCTAAGTCATTCGTCATTTGGCGCAAATACTCATCGATCATCTTCTCTGGGTCTTCCATCCGATCAATTAAGCTATTCACATTCGCGCTAATAATATCGGTAAAACGGTTTAAAACTGACATATTTATCCCTCCATTTATTGGGTATCTTCAGAATCTTGGTATTTCTTCTCCAGTTCACTCACGTCTGAGCCAAAGGTTTCAATCGGCCGACTCAGAATTTCCTCAGTACGTTTCGCTTCAGCTTCTTGCTGGGCTGCACGTTTCCGCCACCATATAAATAATACAATGATGATGGCCAGAACACCCACAACCAGCCAAACATTAACCCAAGGTGATTGCGTCACTTCCATCATACGATCAGCCGCCTGACGGAAACTTTGACTAAAGAACTGGGAGGTATTTAAATCCATATTGTAATAGTTACGGTCAATATAATCTAAGAGAATATCGCCCGCTTCGTCATCAAAAACCTGCTTAGCCTGACTCCCTGATACATAATATGTTTTATATTCCGACTCGTAAGGTTCATAGAACAAGAGCAATACATGCGCTTCGTCAGTGAACAGTTCATCGTACTTAGCTTCAGCAAAATCCCTCACATCAGCCATATCTCGTGTTTTGGAGCCGTTGAGATCTGTTGCAATATATACATGGGGCTGTACCCCCGTCTTCTGATAGAAGTACTTCAAACCTTGTTCTAATTCACTGCGACTTTCGACCCAACCAGCTGCATCCGTGTAATAAGCTGTCTCATTCACAGCACCCGCTGGCAAGGGCTCCCGCTCAACGGTTGACGTCGTAATCTGGTTCGTTTCGTGCTGGGAGTTGTTGTTTCCAGAATAACCACTTGAGCTGAAGAAGACACCAGAGATGACCATCAGCACAATTAGTAGAATAATCCATGTGCCACAACCACTACCACCGCCACTTACCGGACGTTGAGGTCCCATCGGTGGGCCAACCCGACGACGTCTTCTTCCATACATTGGCATCATTGGTGGAATAAATACCGGTCGGCTTCTGCGATAAGGGCTCCCCCCAAAACTGGGTTGTTGCGGTTGACTTTGTCTTGGCCGACCGCCACCGCGACCGCCTGAACTACTGCGACCTCCGCCGCCTCTTGAACCACCAAAGCCCCCAGTGCGACCGCCAGCTCCACCACCTCGGCCACCGCCTCTAGCCATGGGCATCCCTCCTTTTTCTTTACTAAATATAGTTTAACACAAATAGCAATTTTATAACATTTAAAGACCTTTTATTCAGTGCGATTATGTACCAAAGCCTTATAAGATTAACATTTAATATAAAAATCCCCAGCACCTTCATAGTACTGGAGATTTCTTCATATATTCAGTAAATCAACGCTACTCGCCTTTAGCAGCATTCGCGCCGGCGATACGTCCGAAAGTAAAGATATCCGCTAAGGCATTCCCACCTAGACGGTTCCCCCCATGCAAGCCTCCGGCAACTTCCCCTGCTGCATATAGACCTTCGATAATATTGCCGTCGGTATCAATGACATGTGTTTCCTTGTCAATCTTCAAACCACCCATCGTATGGTGGATTGCTGGTTGACGAGGGGTTGCATAGAACGGAGCTCGCTCAACCTTTAATTCAAAGGCGCCTTTATGGAATTCAGGATCTTCACCCGCATCAACATAGCTATTGTATTTGGTAACTGTATCGACTAAGACAGCTGGGTCAATGTCGATTTGTTCAGCTAGCTCTTCAAGCGTATCAGCACGGTAAAGAACCCCACTTGCCACTTCGCGGTCAATCTTTTCATCATTGGTGTTCATGGCTGTGTTCTTAATATTCTCATCTGCAATCAGGTAGAAAAGATTTCCGTTAGCAATCGCAGCGGCAGATAATTCATCCCGGCTACCAAATTCGTTAACAAAGCGTTTACCTTCACGGTTAACCATGACAAAGTTTGCAGGCGGTACTTGCAAACCACTGAAGAGTGCGCCCGTATTAGGATCGGTTGTTGGAAGCATTTGAATCATACCCATATCAACTAAGTCAGCACCAACCGCTTCACCTAAACGAATACCGTCACCAGTAATCGCAGGTGAGTTAGAGGTCTTAATATCATCGGCAATTTCAGTCCAATATGTATTATATTCTTGGAGCATCTTAATATTCGCTCCAAAACCACCGCTCGTCAGGATAACCGCATTTGCCTTAACAATAACCTTGCGACCACTTTCATCCTTAGCTTCCAACCCAACGATGTGACCGTCTTCTTTCAATAGCTTCTGAACATTCGTATCGATTAAAATTTCCCCACCATTGTCGAGCACATATTTCTCTAAGGCTTCAACGTAAGCATATCCTTCATTAGCGACTGGTTTATGACCCCGTCTCCAGTTCGCTCCAACAGGCATCTGGACGGTCTCATAATCGAATTCAACACCAATGGCTTCTAACCAATGAACAGAGTCAAGTACATTATCTGCTAAGGTTCGAACAAGGTCGTAATTACCATAAACTTCATTGCCTTCTAAATCTTGTCGACGGCCGCCAAGATAAGTTTGAATTTCATGCCAACGTTTCGAATCGAAAAGATAAGCATCCTTACCTTCCACATCAGCGAAATATGCCCGAATATCGTCCTGTAATTCACGGAAGTCAGCCCGGTATTCTTCATGAATCTCAGACTCATCCATGTCTAAGATTCCTTGAAGAGTTACATCTTCCCCTGGCAAGGCATCAATCGTCTTCTGCCAATCAGGATCGGCCGCGTTCATTGGACCACCGGTACGTACCGTATTCCCACCAATCATCGAGAATTTCTCAAGGACAAGAACTCTTTTGTCGTTCTGTAGAACGCTGGCTGCTGCAGCCAAACCGGCTCCCCCAGCCCCTACTACAACAACATCTGTTTCATACTCAACCGTTTCTTGCTTAGGTCCTTGGCCAGGCTTAGGACGTTTCTTCAAGACATCTGGATCGGCTCCAGCTAATTTCACTGCTTCAGCTACGCCGTCGATGACACCTTGGCTAGTTACCGAAGCGCCCGAAATTGCATCTACATTTAAGGTTTGTCCTTCGATGATTTGTTCAGGAATGCGCTTGAAGACGACAGTGGCAATCCCTTCTGTTTCGCCGGTAGTGTCGATATCAATCGCTTCAATTCGATTCTCTGATAACGTTACTGCCATCGGTAAGTCACCATTATGACCAACAGCTTTAACGTCATAAGTACCTGGTTCGAAATTCACTTCTTCAGGAATATTCAATAAGTTTGCTACACCAGTAAAGCGAATAAATTTCTTCATCACTGATTCAAGGAAGTCAATCGTGCCTTGATCAGCAATATTCCCTGCCTCATCGAAACGATGCTTAGCGTTACCAAGTAAGAATTCATTACCTGGGAAGACGGCTGCTGCTACACCGGGTGCATCCAGAATTTGTCGTAAATGAAGCTGAGCACGAGAAGATCCTTGAATGTCTGTCGAAGCACCTACAATTAAGACAGGTTTCCCGTCTAAAGGATGTATGCGATAAGAGAACCATTCGATAAGACTATTCAATGCAGAAGGAATGGAATGATTATATTCAGGTGTAGCGATAATCACAGCGTCAGCTGCTTCCACCTTCTCAGCTAAGGCTAGAATTTCTTCTGATTCTTCCAAATCTTCATTAAACATTGGAATGTCCTTTGTCTCACCCAATTCCATCTCGAACTGATCAGCGAAATGTTTCTTGATAAATTCTAATAATTGGCGGTTATATGATGGTTCAGCGTTCGAGCCTACAATACCTACAAATTTCATCAATGAAAGCCCCTTTCTATGCGTTCTGGCTACGACGACTATCGATTTCTTGAGATACTTCAATCAATGTCGTAAATTCCTCGAAATGGTCCTCTAATTCTTGAACCTTGTCCGAATCTTGTAAATTTCCTTCATCATCAAAAGCGGACGTCGCCCGGCCTAGTAAGAATTCCGTCCCCGAAAGCACACGCGCCTTCAATTCTGGAGCATCCAAGATTTGGCGTAAGTGAAGCTGGGCACGAGAAGAGCCTAGCGAACCCAAAGAAGCACCCGTAATCATTACCGGTTTATTGATGAAAGGTTTCGCTACATATGACATCCACTCAATAACGCTCTTCAAAGGTGCAGGAATTGTGTGGTCATATTCCGGTGTACTAATAATAACACCATCGGCTGCTGCAATTTTCTCTGCTAATTCCATTACAACCTCAGGTGCCGTGTGGTCTTCGTTTGTCTGGAAAGCGGGGATATCTTTAATCTCCACCACTTCAATATCGGCTTTATCCGCGAAATGTCTTTGGATAAAGTGTAGTAAATCACGATTATAGGACTTACTTGCGTTGGTTCCAACAATACCAATCAGTTTCATAGCTGACTTCCTTTCTTCGGTTGAGTATTTTATATAAAAACGTTATCATAGTAATTTTAGTTTATCAATCTTAAATTGATAGACTATGTAAAAACAATATACACATTTAGTTTTAATAGTCTCGTCTTCGATTCAAGTATAGCACATAGCCGAACGCATATTGATTTAAAGCCCCTAAGCATAAAGATACCGGCTGCAAAATATCTACATTATCATAAGCCAAAAGAAAAGGGAAGTGTGAAAACTAAGAACCAAATTAAAGCATAACACAAATGGCCTTACTCAATCGAATGCGTAACCAGCGTGACCCTCCTCAAGATACTCTGCTTATTGTTCACAAACACTAGCATTAACCCATTGCCCAAAAGCCAACCCAAACCCCACTCAGTACCTAGTAGAAAGCTGACACAACCTAATAGCACAATAATCACTCGCCCAGACATCCTGTACCTTCTCTTCAAAGCTCATCTTCGAATGGACACAAATGCGTTTTATATACATGCAAAAAATCAAGCCCGGCAAAAGTCATAAATCTAAACTTTAGAAAAAGTATTTTCTTCGAAGTACGACTTCCTCGCTCTGATAAGCCACAGCTCAAGCGAACGCTTAACCGAATGTTAATTATGCAAGATTTCCTGCTCAAACCGATCATTATCTGTAAGACCAAATAAAATATTCCCTGCTTCTAAGCGATGATTAGGATTCACATGAATCGACAGCCGAGCATCTTCCGACGCCTTAAACGCAATAATATTTACCCCATAGCGTTGTCGGAAATCCAATTGATCAATGGTCCTACCAACCCACTTTTGAATTGGTTGAAATTCTATAAAGTTATACTCCTCATCTAATCTCAGTATATTATGTAAATTTGGATTTGTCATCTGATTACCGTATATTCGAGCTACATCTAATTCTGGGATAATTACGCGCGTTGCGCCGACCCGCTCGAGAACTTCCTTATAAGCTAAGCTTCTAGTTTTGGCGATAATCTTCTTCACGCCTAACTCCTGCAAGTTCATAATCGATAAGACCGATGTCTCCAGCTTTTCTCCGGCAGTGACGATTGCTATATCACACTCAGCCACGCCCGCCTCGACCAGCACGTCTAACCGCGTGAAATCTCCTTGCACAGCTAAATGAACATCATCAGCGATACCTTCAATGTTATCCATCTCGCCATCTACAGCAATAACCTCACAGCCATTCTCAACCAACGTGCGCGCTAATTGTGTCCCAAAGATTCCTAAACCTAATATTGCGAATTTCTGTGCCATATAATCTCCTCTTCTAACCTATCATGACTTGTCCATTCAGATACTTAATTTTCTGCGTCTTCGTATGATTACCAAAAGACCAGAAGAAGGTTAATAAACCAACTCGGCCCATTAACATTAATACAATCAGTATAAATTTACCAAAAGCAGTTAAATACGGCGTCAACCCCATTGTCAGTCCAACTGTCCCAAAACAAGAAACAACCTCCATCAAGATATATTCAAGTCCAAAATCATGTGGAATCACTTCCGATACCGATAAAGCCATCGTCGCTATAAAGACTAATATAACCCCTGCAATAAAGATATAGGCCGCTTTCTCCAAAGCACGGTCCGTAACACTTCGATTAAAGACATGCACTGTCCGACCTTGAAATTCCCTAATTAAGTAGAGGGCCAATACTGCCAAAGTATTCACTTTAATCCCACCAGCAGTCGAACCTGATGCGCCCCCAACAAACATAAGCACAATCGTCAAATAAATGCTCCCCATCGATACTTGACTATAATTCACATTAGCATAGCCAGCTGTTCTCGGTGTTACTGCCATAAAGAGGTAATTCGCTAGCCGATCGCCTATACTCAAGCCCGCAAAACTACCATGACGCTCCTCCATCAAGGCAAATAAGACAAAAGACGTCAATAGGACAACACTGGTTGCAGTGAGTACTATTTTGGTATGGAAGAGTAATTTCTTCGTACGATGATATTCCAGAACATCCCGCCACACGACAAAGCCTAGCCCTCCTGAGAAAATTAAACCGGCAATCACAAGTAATACGAAAGGTTGATCGGTGTAGGATAACAGACTATCACCAAATAAATCAAAGCCCGCATTACAAAAAGCTGAAATCGCATGGAAAAAAGAAAACCAAAGTCCTCTACCTAAGCCGTATTCGGGTATCATAACGAAACTTAAAAGCAACATCCCAAAGGCCTGTACACTCAGAGCGAATTTAACCAAGTACATAATCATCGGCTTAGCTTGCGAAATCGAATCTAAGTTCAAGGATTCCTGAATCACTTTCTGTTGCTTCAGTCCAAATTTACGACCTGTCGCCACATAGGCCATCGTCAAGATTGCCATAAAACCTAAGCCGCCCAATTCAATCAAAGTAATAATCACCACTTGACCGAAAAGATTCCAATGCTCAGCAGTGTTTAGTGTTACTTGCCCGGTCACACATACAGCCGATGTAGCCGTGAACAAACAATCCAGAAAGGAAGTCGCTTCCCCCGAAGCCGAAGCCCAAGGAGTTGAAAGGAGCGTCGCTCCGCCAAGAATCGCCAAAATAAAAGTAAACACAATCCGCTGCGGAACCGACAAAGTATCCACAAACTTCTCTAGCATATACACATTCTTCTTTCTCTAAATTATCAAAAGTATCGTCATTATATACCCAACGAAAGCAAGAAGCAAACAAAAGCTTATATAAAATAGTAGTCATGATTTTTATAATTATATTGCGGCAACAATTTCCACTGACCTTGAATAAATACTTTAAAAACAATGGATACAATCATACCTTATACAGGTAGAATTTAATGCAAAAGGCAAATTTTTTTAATTTTATGGATCGTAGGCTGAATAAATTTACTCCTTTCAAGACTATACCTTCTTCTTAATATTAGCTTGTGAAACTTCTATTAGAAACCGGACTTGATAAGACTAGTTTCGAATACTTGTCTTAGCAAACCAACTTAATAAGACTAGTTTCCTATACTTGTCTTAGAAAACCAACTTGATAAGACTACTTTCCTATACTTCTATTAGCAACCCAACCTACACCCAAGCTTCCAGCATAAAGAATACAGCCAACCGATTTTTACAAATCGATTAGCTGCATTCTACAAATAGATTATTCCTTCACATTTGCTAGTTCAATCATAGCTGCGGCTAAGGTTTGAGTAATTTGAGGAATTAAATGACGATCGAAATATTCATCACGTTCGTGAGCTAAGCCCTCCATACCGTCTCCATCAAAGGCCGTACCAAAAACAACGCCTCTGCCTTGGAATTGCTTAGCGTAAGTAATTCCTTTGGTGTAATAAGGCTTAGCGTCGCCACCAATCCATTCGTCATAGACGCGTAATAAAGCTTGGATGTAAGGATCGTCCTCCGAAAGAAGAGTAACCGGTTGATGGAAATGTGTTGTCACGTCATAGTCCGGGAACCGGCCTTGGATATTGGCTAAAATTTCTTTACCATCCAAAGGATGTGGATAACGCATGTCTACTACAATATTGACGGATTGCCCATCAAAGGCTGCTTGGGAAGGGTTTACTGTCATATGCCCCATCGGCTGGTAATCTGCTTCGTAGCCTAAGCCTGTTCCTTTAATAGGGGAGAAAGCCTTGTCAAAAGGCTCTGCCCAGTTCTCACCTAAATCTTCGGCCACGAAATGGAAGAATTTCGCTAGAGCATTGTCTCCCTTTTCAGGCTTAGAACTGTGGGCTGCAACCCCGTGGAACCGGATGGTACCATCGGCTAACTCTTCCGCATTCACTTGACTAGCTTTTATTTTGGCAAGCACATTTGCTTGGACTGCGGATTTGAACTGGACATCTACCCGATCACAAATCATATTCTCAGAATTGAACGTTTCAAAACTTGCAATATGTTCACTCTTCAAGTCCCCCTGAATACGTACAGTCAAATCACCAAACTCTCCGATTCCCAACGGGAACGTTCCATCTGGAGTAATCATAAAGTCTGGCAGGCCTTCTTGCTCCACGTAATATTCCATATCCAACATCGTTGACTCTTCATCCGTCCCGATAACAATGCGTATATCACGTTCATGTTGCAGACCTAAATCTTGAATCATCTCTAAAGCAATAATCGTCATCCAAAGGGGGGTCTTCATATCTTGAGTGCCTCGAGCATAAATCCGCCCATCAATCTCTTCCGCAGCAAAAGGTGGATGTGTCCACGCATCATCAACAGACACAACATCCACGTGACTTACGCAGTCCACCCGTCGTCCGTCTGCTTTTGCCCCCTGCTTGGACAAGACAAGATACTGCCCTTGCCCTTCAATAATATCGAAACCAGATGATTCACCGCGCGCCTTCAGCCACATTAACGCATCGTGAATCGCTTGCCCATATGGCATCTCAGCCGTCGCCGTATCCGGATCAAAAACCGTCGGAAAGCGCAATAACGTCTTTAAATCTTCAACAATCGCTTCTTCTCGCTCATTAAGCCAAGCATCCATTTGCATCTTTACTTGTTCTTTCATACTATACCTCAATCTAATTGATATATTTACACGTGTTTCAACACAGTCATTCGCCAAATCTCGCTCACATCAAGTTTGGCTACTTATTTATAACTCTCCTCCTTATCGAACAAACCAACTTGCTTCTAAATCTTGGACTCCTCTTTCCATCATTATAACACGAAAGGCACGAAAGCCCAAATATCGAAATGATCTCTAAAAAGCTCTGTGAACTGATTCGTTTAGCTCAAATCGCAGTATCCAAAATTGTTTGACGACTGCTTGTATAGCTCTTTAGAACAGCATAGAGTTTACTTTTCCTTAATTGCCAGCACAATATAGAAAACGAATAAATTAAATTTTAGCAAGGGCACCAAGTCTTTTCGATCAATCACTTATTTCATTCCCCTAAATAACCAGTGCATGGTTCACTGAACACATCTAAAAGACCGATGCCATTAAATAAAACATCGGTCTCTATAAAACTATTTAATCTTGGTGGCTAGGTTAAGCAGAAAACTCCTTAATGAGTAACCCCTCAATCTCGAAGAAAGTACTTAATCAATCTGTTGAATATACTCTTCAATCCATTGATTATACTGATCCTCAGCTGCCAATTCCGCAATCACTTCGTTAATCAAAGCAATAAATTCTGGACTATCCTTAGGTACTAAGACAGACATACCGGCTCCTTCTTCATACTCAATCGCCACATCTTCAATAACTTGCAAGCGATCGGCATTCTGACGCGCAAATTGCTCGGCTACAACACTATCAAACAAAACAGCATCTAAACGATTAGTTAATAAAGATTGTACTAAATCGCCATTGTCTGGAATCAATTTAATAGTCGCGTCCGGTAATTCTCCTAGCAACACTTGCTCCTGTAGTGATGTTTGTTGCACTCCTAAGCGCATGTCGGCTAAATCTTCCACAGCTTTAACTTGTTCGGCAACTTCTTTGGTAGCAATAAACTGATTCACGCCTAAATAGTATACATCAGAGAAATCTGCTTGCTTAGCACGTTCTTCCGTATGGTTCATACCGGCAATTACCATATCTACTTTACCTGTTGTCACTTGGGTAATTAAGCTATCAAAACTTGTATTAACAATCTTCAACTCTACGCCTAATTTATCGGCAATTGCTTGGGCTAATTCAATATCTGAGCCGATAATTTGCTCTTTGCCGTCAATCATCTTGACCCATTCATATGGTGGGAAGTCGGCACTAGTGGCTAAGACGACTTCTCCTTTATCTTGAATCTCTTCCACGCTAATAGCTTCCGCTTGAACAGGGGCAAGCGCCAATAAACTTAAACTAAGCCCAACAAATACTTTTTTTAACCATTTCTTCATCCATTATTCCTCCTCGTAATTCAATCCAATCTACAAAAAAGACCCCTATCTGCGATTGCAGATAGAGGCGAATAGACCGCGGTACCACTCCATTTAGTACAAATGTACTCACTTAGCTTGCATAACGTGCAAGTTACGACTTTTCGAGTGTCTCCAAAGTGCGGTTCATGTAAAGGCCACTCGCAAGCTTCCACCGTCCTTGCGTCGCTTTATGCTTTCTCTACACTACTCTCTTTTTCATAGACTGTCTTTTATTGTGTCAATAGCATACCAAGTCTCAAACATTTTGTCAAATAAATTAGAATATAATATACGACTCATAGCCTAACCAACGCAGTAAATTGCGTGAAGGCAAATACAGTAAGATGCACATAACCGTAGTGAATATGAGTGTCGGTCCTAAGCGATTGACCAGAAAATGCAAGACAGATAAGCTTGCATAGTCCAATATTTCAGTATAAAAGATAAATACGACAAAATCCAATAAAGTCACTAATACAATGAATAGCATGTAAAACACTAGTGGACTCTTGGGAAAGAATTGCCTCGTCTTCAAGACGATATAACTAATGAGGAAATAAAGTGTCGCATATAAACCGAGAAAGGTTGTGTTGTACGAATCGTGGAACAAACCAGCTATGACACTCCACAAGAGAATATTGCTATCTCTGAAATAGAAGGCAAATAACACGATGAAATATAAAGTTAAGTGAGAAATAATCACTTGCCCACTACCGAGAAAAGCCCTAGGAAAAATAGCCGGTAAAGCTGCATCAATAATGGTCATCATGAACAAGACCAGTGGTACAATCCAACGTAATCTTTGCCGATGATTTACCTTCATTCGCTAGCCTGCCCTTCTTCTGTGACCGAAAAAGTATCCAATTCTTCGTATGGCTCCTGGGGTAAGGACACTTCTTCTGATTCTTCCGTCGCTTCAGGAACTTCTGTCACTTGACCAGCACGCTGGATAACCGTGACAAAACGGATGTCCGTCAATTCACCCGAAGGTTTAACTTCGACAATTTGGAACAAGCCATATTCATCCATATAGGCACTCTCTACTTCTCCAATAAGTAAAGAACTTGGGATAGTCCCACCTAAACCAGATGTAATAACCATATCGCCCGGTGCAATCTCAGCAGCTGGATCAACTTGGGTCATAATGTAATGACCGTTCTTTTGGTTATAGCCACTGATGATCCCGTTAGCAGAAGACTCATTCTGCGTTTGAATGCGGGCAGCTATTTTGCCGGCGTTACCTTGTTGGGAGGTTAAAAGCAAGACTTTCGAACTAGTAGGTGCAACCTCAACGATGCGGCCAATTAGACCATTACCAGCCATTACGGCCATATCTTGTGTTACGCCATGATTCCTTCCGACGTTAATCGTGAAGGTCTCCATCCACTGATCAGGATTACGAGAAATGACAGTAGCATTCAATGTGTCAAAGTCACTCAGCACTTCGGCTAAGTCTAATTCTTGACGCATCTTTTCGTTCTCCGTCTCTAAATCCGCAATACGGACTTGCATTTCATCGATTTTATCGATGTTCTTCTTTAAGGTCTGATTCTCTTCAAAAGTGTTCAGCAATTCGTCAATCGAATCGACAAACCGCACTACCCCATTCACAGGCGCGGAGAAAATGCGCCCTACCCATGAACCCGCATCATTCACAGCACCTCCAACTGGCCCAGTGCCTCCCCCAAAGAGGGTGAAAGCCATGAGGGAAACAACAATAATCGCACCGATTAAGATACCAATTAATCGCTTATTATTTACCATCCAAACTCCTCTTTCTTTCCTTACACTAGCGATTCATCCGCTCAATGCGGCGCGCCTCATCATCGAAACTTTCCAACAAGCGTCCTGCACCAATAGCCACACAATCCATGGCCTGATCAGCTAGATGAAAGTCTACGCCAAGAGCTTCTTTAAGCCGTTCGGGTAAGCGTTTCAATAAAGCGCCCCCACCTGTCAGAATAATTCCTTCATTCATTATATCTGCAGATAACTCAGGCGATGTACGTTGCAATACTTGGCGAATCGCAACAATTATTTGATCGATTGCTTCACTTAACGCATTGGCTACTAGTTGCGAGCGAATCGTCACCTCTTTCGGTGTTCCTAAGGTTGCATGACGCCCTTGTATGGTTAATTGATCCTTGGCGTCACTCTTAGTGTAATTGGCATTCCCAATTTCCAGCTTTAATCGTTCACTCGCTTCATCACTAATAACAAGCTGATGCTCTACCCGCACATAAGCTTGAATTAATTGATTCATGCGGACGCCACCGACAGGTATAGTCATCCGCTCTATCATTTCACCAAAGGAGAAGGTCCCAATATCCGTGGTCCCACCGCCAATATCGACGACCATATGGCCAAGCGGTTCAGAGATATCCACACCCGCACCGATGATAGCCGCGACCGGTACATCAACTAACATCGCCCGATTGATACCAATTTCACGCAAGGCATCAATCACTGCGCGACGTTCGACTTTCGATATATTGCTCGGCACCGAAATCACAACTTCTGGTCTCGTCATTTTGCGATGGGTGCTTTTCTGAATGAAGTGGGCTAGCATTTGCTTCGTTAAACTAAAGTGATGAATGACTCCTGATTGAATGGGGTGAATCAGCTCAATCTTCTCTGACGTGCGTCCCACTAATTCTTTAGCTTCTTTGCCATAAGCAATCACTTCAGCTTGATTGGGTCTGACAGCGACGAGGGAAGGCTCCCGCAGGACAATGCCCTTGCGATAAATATAAATCAATGTGTTAGTTGAACCTAAATCAATGCCTATCTTACGACTTGGAAATAGACTCATCGCCTTCGCCTCCTTTGCTTGAATATAATACTGAACTATTATAGCAAACGCAAGTATCAAAAAGCTACCGAACACTCATTCAATTCAAAAATTTCGATAAATTTAATCAGAAGTGTTGCATAAAAAGCAAAATAATTTGACGCTTTAAAATTATCTCCTTTCCGAAACATTATTTTGAGTCTTTAATTAAAAAATAATACCGGCACAAGCGGATGACTTTACCATTGTTTAGGTTATTTGATTAGCATAGAGGGACTGACGATTTTATGCTGTCAACCAGGCTCTAATATTGATGGTAGCCAAATGACTTGAACCATAAGGTCTTCAAAACTCTTACAACTTCAAATAGCGTACGGTTACTCGATAGCCTTAACCTTAACAAATAATTTAGAGGATAGCTGATTATTCAGACTGAGTATATAAGTGCTTAGTCTTTAGGCTCTGCTTGATATGCTTAAAGAATAGTTCTACCTGCCAATATGACTGATACATCTCTGAAATTTCTTCAGCGACCAAATCCATACGATGGGTGACTAAGCGTAGAGTGTCTTTACCAGGACGTTCAATCGTAATTATACGAAAGAAGTTTATCGTTTCAATCCTGCCGACAAGTCTAGCAAGTCCATCTTCTTTGATGGGTGAGTCATCATCTTCTGGCCAAACATTTTCTTGAATGTCAGTAATCAGGGTGTTCCTCTTCAGTCGTGTAACGAAAAAGTACTCATCGCGATACATGCCAAACGAAATCGTTGGTGAATCAATCGAGAATCTCTTATGATGATTGGATTGGGTATCATATCGATGTACCTACCCCCGATAATTGATAGAACAGCTCCCAAAGTAGGTCTGTTGCTATCTCATTCAGTGTTCTAGACATCTGAGAGTTACTGATGGACTTTAGGTCTAGTTCTAGTTTGATTTATCGCTCAGGTATCAAAAGTTCGACAAAGCTGTCAAGGTCACTACTAATGGCGTAAAGTAGCAGTTTAAGTACCTTTTCAAAGGTTAATTCTTTTCCAATAGCGATTGAATTCAGCGATAGCACTTTTGGCATCAACTGAATGATTTTCAAAAAGAATGGGTGCAAACTATAAAAAAATACTTACCCGTGCCTTTGTCTTTTATTTTGGATTTGGATAAGTAATCCATCTCTATTAGAAGGATTTTTTATTATATTTGTAATATCTTTATAAAGCTATCTATAATCTCGATTTATGCAAAGCTACTGACATTGAATAATTATGCGCATTGATAAAAGTGATGGTACTCATTGAATAGAGCTTTTAGCCCAAGGTTTGGTCTTAGTGCTTTATTGCCAGCATATTATTTGAATTAGCGAGCGCTTTCCTTGATAATAGATATGTAACTTAAAGCTAACAGAATAAGGATATTACAGGAGGAGATACCATGATTTACGATAAATTTTATATAAATGGCCAATGGGTCACGCCCATAGCTACAGATACCGCTGAATTATACAATCCAGCCACAGAAGAGAAGATTACGGACATCCCTCAAGCCAATGAATCGGATGTAGACAAGGCAGTTGAAGCTGCCAAAGCAGCCTTCCCTGCTTGGAACGAAAGTCAACCAAGTGACCGCATTAAAGTCGTCCGACAAATTCTCCAAGGAATCGAAAAGCGTGCCGATGACTTTGCAGAAGCGATTATCAAAGAGCTCGGCTCTCCCGTCTCTTTTGCACTTCAAGGGCAAGTGAAGCCGGCGATTGAAGAGATTGAAGCTTTGCTCGAAGAGATGGAGTCTTTCGCCTTTGAAGGGCAAATCAACAATGCAAAGGTCATTAAAGAAGGCTTTGGCGTGGTAGCTTGTATTACCCCTTGGAATTACCCGCTCCTTCAAATCGAACGCAAGATTATTCCAGCCATCTTGACCGGTAATACCGTCGTCGTTAAACCCGCTTCTGATACCCCTCTTGCCGCCTTCCTACTTGCCGAGGTGATTGATCAAACCGACTTGCCTGCAGGCGTCTTCAATCTGATTACTGGCCGGGGCAGTGTGGCCGGAGATGCCCTAACCCACCATCCAGACGTTGCTGTCTTGTCCTTTACTGGCTCAACCAATGTTGGCAGTGGAATGTATGAAGCAGCTGCCCCGCACATCAAGAAGGTCATTCTCGAACTTGGCGGTAAATCCGCTCTCGTCGCCCTACCCCAAGCAGACCAGAAAGCTGCGGTCAAACAAGCCATGGATACTATCATCAACAACCAAGGCCAAACCTGTACAGCCTTAACCCGCTTACTGGTACCTAAAGCAGAGTACGACGCATACAAGGAAGTTATCCTTGATTACTACGACCAAGCAGTCGTCATTGGTGACGTCCGCGACGAAGCAACTACCGTCGGCTCAATGGTATCCAAGAACCAATTTGATACTGTAATGGAATACATCGATATTGGTAAGGAAGAAGGCGCTGAAATTCTTGTCGGAGGTCAAGCAGTTGACCGGGTAGGCTATTATATTGAACCAACTGTCTTTGTCAATGTGAAGAACGATATGCGTATCGCCCAAGAAGAAATCTTTGGCCCAGTCTTAGCTGTCATTACTTACGAAACGGTCGAAGAAGCGATTGAATTAGCCAATGATACTGTCTATGGCCTTTCAGGCGCAGTAGTTGGACCAGAACAAGCTGAAGCGGAAGACGTTGCACGCAAACTCCGTACCGGTAACATCTTTGTCAATAATGGGGCTCGCAATCGCAAGGCACCTTTCGGTGGTTACAAGCAATCGGGACTTGGCCGGGAAAACGGCCGCTATGGTCTCGAAGACTACGTTGAAATTAAGGCCTTGTTCTTATAATACCCCAAACGCTCACATTTATTCAAAATATATAAGGGCTGTTAAGTCAGACGGATTCGTTCAATGAACGGGTCCGTTTTTGGTTTTTTTAAGCAAGTTCGCCATCAAATCAGCTGAACTTAGACACTATAGAAACGGGCTCAGCTTTTGCACTATACAGTGCTTAAAATTGAACTTTTCCTTGATACATCTTTGTTTGACTTGTTCTATGAAAGCGTTTAAACTTGAGGAAGAAAGCATTTTTTGTTAGCAAGACGATGCAAATTAGAAAGGAGTATTGGCCTATTAGTGTCTCTTAGTTAGAAAGGAAGAATATCATGAGTAAAGTAAAAGACTTGATGAATTTCGAGTTTTGGCAGAAATTTGGGAAAGCACTAATGGGGGTCATTGCAGCAATGCCGGCTGCGGGCTTGATGATTTCAATTGGCAATTCCCTCCCTATTATTGCACCTGAGACTGCTTGGCTGCAAACTTTGGCTGGTTTTATTTCAGCAATTGGTTGGGCCATTATTGGTAACTTACACTTACTATTTGCGGTTTCCATCGGGGGTTCTTGGGCTAAGGACCGGGCAGGTGGTGCTTTTGCCGCGACGATTGCCTTTGTCTTATTGAACCGGTTGACGGGAGCAATCTTCGGTGTATCGAATGATATGTTACTCGATCCCAGCGCAACAACGTCTACCCTCTTTGGTCAAACGATTCCCGTCAACACTTATTTTATTTCCGTTCTGGAAGCACCTGCTTTGAACATGGGAGTCTTTGTGGGAATTATTGCTGGCTTCCTTGGCGCAGCTGCTTATAATCGCTATTATAATTATCGTAAACTTCCGGAAGTCCTCTCATTCTTTAATGGCAAGCGTTTCGTACCCTTTGTTGTAATTGCTTGGTCAGTAGTTGCTGCAATTATCCTTGCAATTATTTGGCCAGTCATCCAGTCCGGTATTAATGCCTTTGGAATTTGGCTAGCACAATCAAAAGACAATGCGCCTTTTATTGCCCCCTTCCTCTTTGGTTTCTTGGAAAGATTGCTCTTGCCATTCGGCCTACACCACATGTTAACCGTACCGGTAAACTACACATCAGTGGGTGGGGTCTATACCATTATGACTGGCGCACAAGCTGGACAAATTGTCGAAGGACAAGACCCGCTATGGTTTGCCTGGGTAACCGATTTAGTAAATTTACGTCAAGCAGGTGACACGGCTGCTTACAATCAATTATTGGAATCCGTCGTCCCAGCTCGTTTTAAAGTGGGGCAAATGATTGGCTCGTCGGGTACTTTGATGGGCTTAGCCTATGCTATGTACCGCAATGTTGACTCAGACAAAAAGCAAGCCTACAAAGGCATGTTCCTATCCACTGCCTTAGCCGTATTCTTAACAGGGGTAACGGAACCTTTAGAATTTATGTTTATGTTTATCGCGATGCCACTATACGTTGTCTACGCTATTATCCAAGGATTGTCATTTGGGATTGCTGATGTCTTCAATCTGCGCGTCCACTCCTTTGGTAACTTGGAAATGCTGACCCGGACACCGCTGGCTATATCTGCTGGCCTGACCCAAGACGTCATTAACTATATTATTGCGTGTATTGTCTTTGGTGTCATTGCCTACTTCGTTGCCAACTATATGATTCAACGCTTTGAATATGCCACACCTGGACGCTTAGGTAACTACGAAATCCAGAACACTTCTGACGACGTTGCTAATTCTTCAAGCATGCAAACAGCGGATGGTTCTCAAATAGATTTGGAAATCGTCCAAATTATCAATATGCTTGGTGGTAAGGACAATATTCAAGATGTGGATGCATGTATGACACGTTTGCGGGTGACGGTTAATGATCCAGAGAAAGTCGCTAAGGCAGATACGTGGAAGAAAGCTGGCGCCATGAGCATGGTGGTCAAAGGGCAAGGAATTCAAGCCGTCTATGGACCGAAAGCAGATGTGTTGAAATCGGACATTCAAGATGCGCTAGATTCTGGCGTTGCTATTCCTGAAGCTTCAATAGAAGACATCCAAGCTGAAGAAGAAACCGATGCGGTTGCTGAAGCAAAGGGCAAATGGCTTGAAGAAACTTTAGTGGCTGTCAGTGATGGCCGAGTGATGCCAATTAGTGACGTCCCTGATGAGGTCTTCCGTTCAAAAGTAATGGGCGATGGCTACGGTCTTGACCCGAGTAACGGACAAATCTACTCACCTGTCAAAGGACGTATTACCTCAATTTTTCCGGCTAAGCACGCCATAAATATTAAAACCGACACTGGCGCAGGAATTCTTATTCATATGGGAATCGATACGGTAGAACTTGAGGGGAAACCTTTTGACATTTGGGTGAGTGAAGGAGATCTAGTAGATATTGGCGACAGCTTGGCTGAGATGAATATAGCTCAAGTCAAGGAAGCAGGCAAGTCACCGATTATCATGGTTGTTGCCTTAAGTGATGAAGCTGTTGGTGAACTTACCTTAATTAAATCTGGCCAAGTCCAAGCTAATGATGAACTTGGTACGCTTTCCGTCCAATTTAATGAAGAGGCTTAAGCGATGAAAGTCATGACTTTAAATGCCCATGCTTGGTTAGAAGAAGATAACAGCAAGCAACTTAGGGACTTAGCCGCTTGGCTTAGTCAAAATAATTATGACTTAATTGCCCTGCAAGAAGTTAACCAGCAGATTAAAGCCGAGCTCTTGCCTGAGTCCCAATTCGCTTGCTTGAATTATCAAAGCATTCAACATACGGGCGTGTGGGACGAGATAGCGTTGCCTCCTGTTAAAGTAGATAATTTCGCCTTAAATTTGGTTCAAGCTTTAGCTAAACAAGGCCTATCCTATTACTGGACCTGGCTTCCAGCTCATCATTCTTATGATTACATGGATGAAGGGGTCGCCATACTATCCAAATACCCCTTCTTAGCTGAGGGATATTTACTCAGTCCCGGTAAAGCATTTGCAGATTATCGCCGCCGAGTCGCCTTGTCTGCCAGTTTGGTTGTGAATGGCCACAAGCTGCAAGCCGTATCTACCCACCTATCTTGGTGGAACCAAGGTTTCCAAGAAGAATGGCAGGAACTCCGCCAGCATTTGAGTCCCCTTCAGACATCTATCCTCTTAATGGGCGACTTTAATAACGAAGCAAGCATTCGCAAGCAAGGCTATGACCACATTATACAAGCAGATTTTAGCGACAGTTATCACACCAGTGTGCATCAAGAAGGAAAAGTGACTGTCAAAGCAGCGATTGCAGGGTGGGAGGGTCATGATGCAGGGAAACGCATTGACTACATCTTTACCTCACCTGACTTAAAAGCAGAAACCTATCGAATCATCCTCAATGGTGAAAGAGGCCCTATTGTGTCTGATCACTTCGGGATTGATTTAACCCTTAATTTAGACTAGAGAATACTTAAGAAGCCACGAACTTGCATCGTGGCTTCTTTTATTTGCACTCCTCAAAAATACACCTCAATGATTATCATGATGACTGAAGGTTGATAGGTTTGCTTTTTAGGGGAGTTTATTTTCAGCATAATACAAGGCAGTTCAGTGTTATAGATTTCACCTTCTATGGACAAAATTGCACAAACCAATGGTTTGTGGAATCTTTCGACAGCTTCCTAGCGTGCACACTTTTAGAGATAATTGAGAATTCCTTGACGTTTGCTTGAGACTATCATGATATACTTTCCTTGAAATCTAAAAGAAGGAAGGGATACTCATGAAACCATGGAGACGCATCATCCAAGCAGTCTGCACCTTAATCTTTACTGCTTTTATGCTAACACCGACGGCACTTGCAGCAGAAGAGATCTCAAGCCACGAACCTCAGCCTACTATCCAAACTGAGCTTATCTCAGAGAATTTCTATCAAGCAGTTAACAACCAATGGTTAAGCCAGACAGAAATGCCAGCCGACCAACCTTTCTATGGGCAATTTGCCGTAGCTCAAGACCGACTAGATACTGTCCTCCAAGCAGATTTAGCAAAGATGGCAGCAGGTGAGATTCACCCAGAGTCCCCTAAGGCTCAAGATATGATCGCTTATTACCGCTTAGCCGCCGACTTCAATCAGCGTGAAGCTGATGGCGTTAGCCAAGCTCGAAGGCTGTTGGCTCAAGTTGAGCAATTGACATCTTTTAAAGATTTCGAAGAACTCTCACAGGACGACCTCTTACGTTTCGCAATGCTGCCCTGGAGTTTTATGTGTCTCCGGATATGCAAGACACCCAGCATTAAGCCCTTTGGCTGGCTACACCCACCACTTTCCTACCGGATAAATCTTTCTACGATGGCCTCAACCCTGCCAAAAAACAACTTCAAAAAGCCCTCCAAGGGCAGAACGAGCAACTGCTTCTACTCTATGGCTACAGCGCTGAAGAAGCTAGCCAGCTAAGCAAGTAAGCCCTTGAGTTCGATGAGCAATTAGCCCCTTTCACACCGGATACCAAAGACAGGACTGATGTGACGAGCGCTTATAACCCTAGAAGCCGGTCAGAAATCGAAGCTTATACTGACATCCTTTCCCTAAGTCAAATTGTGGAAACCTTAGTGGGACAACCAGTGGACCGAATAATCGTTGAATATCCAAGCTATTTCGAACATTTGAATAGCTTCTTAACCGAAGAAGATTCCCCATACTTTAAGGCTTGGCAATTGTAAACCTCGCCAACACTCTAAACCCCTACTTAACTGAGGAAATCCGCCAAACGGCTAGCCGATACGAGCTAATCCTATCCGGTACCAGGGAATTCTTAGCCCAAAAAGCGATGCCCTATCAATTGACTATGAATCTTTTTGGGCATATTCTCGGTGATTATTATGGCAAGACCTGTTTGGGCGCAGAAGGACGAGCGGACATTGCGCAGATGGTTCATGAAATCATCAGAATTTATGAAGAAAGACTTCAGGCGAACGATTGGCTGAGCCAGGAAACCATTCAACAAGCCATCCACAAGCTTGAGTCGATGGCAATTCAAGTAGGCTATCCTGATGAAATATCCCCCGTCCAACTGGAAGTATCTACCGACCCAGAAGCCACCTTCTTCCGAAATACTTTGGACAATCTGACACATCTAGCGAAACTTAACTATAGCCAATACGGCGATAAAGTAGATCGAACCCAATGGGATGCCTCACCAGCAATGGTCAACACCTTTTATAACCCTTTGCTTAGCACGATTGTCTTTCCAGCCGGAATCCTCCAAGCACCCTTTTATAGTTTGGCGCAATCTGACAGTGCCAACTGCGGGGGCATCGGTACCATTATCGCCCATGAAATCACTCATGCCTTTGACAACAATGGCGCCCAATTTGATGAATACGGTAACTTAGCCAATTGGTGGAGCGAAGCAGACTATCAAGCCTTTCAAGAACAAACCCAAGCGATGATTGAACAATTTGATGGGGTACCTTCTCAAGGCGGTAAAGCCAATGGTGAATTGACCGTTTCAGAGAATATTGCCGATAATGGTGGCCTAGCTGCCGCATTAAAAGCAACCAGTGCCTTAGACCAACCCGACTATGAAGCATTTTTCGTAAAATGGGCGCATATTTGGCACAACTTACTACGAATGAAATGGCCAGCCTACTTCTTCAAATGGATGTTCATGCCCCTAGCGATGTGCGGGTGAATATTCCTATTACCAATTTCGATGAATTCTATGAAACCTTCAACATCCAAGCAGGTGGCCTCATGTACCGGGCACCAGATGAACGCTTGGTGATATGGTAAGTGCTTCGCTTTGTGAAAAACGTAAATCCCGCCAAACAATTGTATGTCGATTTAATGCGTATGCGGCGACGTCTGCCAAGTCGTTCAACGTCTTATATAATTCTCCGTTAAGTTTAAAAAGGCGAGCCAAACATCAGGAAGTAATTTGCTCGTGTTTGAAAGACGGTTCAAACCTTAGCAAATCATTTTGCTCATATTTGAAAGGTGGGTCAAACATGAGGAAGCACATTTAGTGAATTATATATGGCACCGAATTGCCAAACTCACATTTTCTGCAAGCCAGTGAGTCTTCGTCCACACATACTGGCCAGCAACTCATGTCACTATGCTCGAACCCGCTTCCACCCATAAACCTTCCAAATATCGAATCTATCGGATATTTCGGAACACTGGTTTACAGTTTTTCAAAAAGCTCTAATTATACCATTCAATTCGCCAATAAAATGGCATTTCCTTGTTTTGCAGAGTATAATTATAAACTAAACCCATTACCAACATAACATCCAAAGGGTGATAAGCAATTGTAGTGTATAATATTTGAATAATTTAGAATAGAAACCTCCCATCAGCCTAAAATTGATGGGAGGTTTTCACATTAAGAATTGTATTTATTCTGTCACTAATTGCCCTTCGTCGTTGAAGAATTTCGGATAAGCCAAGTAGGCGCCAATGATCGTCGACAAGCCTACTGAAGAAAGCATCATAAACATAATGACCAATTGATAGCGAATGGCTGCTGTCGGCTCAGCTCCAGCCATAATCATTCCTGTCATCATACCCGGTAGAGAGACGAGTCCAACCATTTTGGTAGAGTCAATTTGGGGAATTAAGCCGGTCTTGATACTTTCACGGACTACTATCTTAGAAGCTTGGCTAGGGTTCGCCCCTAAGGAAATCTTTTCGAGCACTTTCTGTTTCTGATCGGTGAATTTGTCGTTCATGTCATTAAAGCTTAAGCTTAGACCTGTCATGGCATTGGACGAGAGCATGCCCATAATCGGGATGACTTCACGAGGCGTCCAATTAATAGCACCGGTTACAAGAAGGATAACCAAAGTGATGATTGCGCCAAAGGCAATGGAGATGAGCGCTATTTGGAAAGCATCGGGAATACCTTTGGAACGCTTGGCTGCATTCCATGAAGCGTTCACCACCATAAATAAAATCATCAGGATGGTTACCCAAGAATGATTAACATTGAAAATAAATTGCAGGATATAGCCAATAATAAAGAGCTGGACGGCTGCTCGTACACCTGCTACAACTATGTCCTTCTCCAAACCGAGGTCTTCCTTATAAGAGATGACGATCGGGATCAGGAGTAGAATTGAAGAGAATAAGAGAGATCCTAAAGATAAATCACCGCTCGTCTGCATTAATTTCACCTGCAACTTTCTCTTCAATCTCAATCGTCCGGTTAAAATCAGTTAAATCTTCGCTAATATGCGATACCATTACAATTGTCACCTGCTCCTTGTCACGTAATTCTTGCAGAAGCTGCTGGATTACTTCACGGTTGGTCTTGTCTAAAGAAGCCGTCACTTCATCAAGTAATAATACCTTCGGTGTAATCAGTAAATTCCGAACAAAAGCAACCCGCTGCTTCTCACCGCCTGATAAATCACCAATCGACTTATCTAGGAAATCCTTGGATAGCTTCACCTTCTCCAAGGCTGCTATCGCTGCTGTTTCATCAAAGGACTCCTTGCGGATCTCATAGGGAAAGGCTAAGTTATCCCGTACGGTCTGGTCAAATAAAAGCGGATTTTGGAAGAAATAAGATACTTCCTTGCGATACTCTGTCGGTGGATATTCATAAACAGATTTCCCCTGATAGAGAATCTCCCCTTCAGTCGCACTAATCATATTTGCCAGTAATTTCAACAGTGTAGACTTCCCACTACCCGATGGACCGGTAATTAACACCGCATCTCCATCGTCAATCGTGAAATTGGCCCGCTCAATTACTTGGTAACCGTCGGGTGCTTGATATGCTACATCCTTTAATTCAAATAAGACTTCAGCCATCTAAATTCGACTCCTCTTTCATTCATGCCTATCCTACAAAATCGAAATACTCTCCCACGCCAGCCTCCTTTGCCTTTCGATACACTTCATAAGCAACCGATACATCCATAGCACCTGTGCCAATAGGGATACACAAGGTAATCTGCTTATCTATATTGGCTAAGCCTGTTTCCTTTAAAGATAATTCACCTAGGGTGCCGTCAATATCATCAAGGGTGATTTGGCCATTGGTATGAAGTTTTTTTAAGGCGCCGCGATGTAAAGCTTGTTCCGGATGGTCGACAATAATTTGGTCTGCTTCTAAAATTAGTGCATCGTCAATCTCCTGATAGGAACCCATGGGAAAGATAACGGTCCCCGGTTGAACCCACTCTCGCCGAATTAAAGGTTCTTGCGCTGGCGTCAAGGTTACCACCACCTCAGCTTGGCATGGTCCAGCTTGGTCACTTACCTCATGGACAATGATTTCACCGTGAACTACTTCAGCCATATCTTCTTTAAATTGCTGGGCCGTCTCTTCCCGGTGGTTCCACACATGCAGGCAATCAATGTGCACCGCATCCGCAACGGCTCGAACCGTCTTACGGGCCTGCATACCTGCGCCATATAAACCTAAAGTGATGTGATCTTTCCGGAATAAGTAGCGAATGGCCTGGGCGACTTGGGCTCCTGTACGAACATTGGAAATATAGGCCCCATCCATCACTGATAGAAAGGTCCCCAAATGTGGATTGACGAGTAAAATCATCGCCGTAATATAAGGTAAACCGGCAGCTTCCCGTTCCCCTTCAAAACCGCCAACCCATTTCAATCCTGCAACGTCCAGGGAACCAATATAAGCCGGCATGGCATTCATAAAACCTTCATAATGCGGCCAATTGCCAGTTTCGCCTAAATCGAGGGATACTTTAGGCGGATTTTTAACCGTTCCCTCACCCATGCCATGGAAAGTTAAATCAACCAGACGATTAACATCACTTAAGTCAATCAAAGATTCAACTTCTGATTGCTTTAATAATAAGGTTCTGTTTCCTTCCATATAACGACCTCCTTTGTGCACTTCGAATATACATATCTTACCTACAACATAACACGAATCCAATAAAATAACCATCTTTTTGACTCAGCTTGAAATCGATAAAGTCAAGCTTTAGCGAATGTTTTTTAAAAGATTCTATTTTAGTTTTACCTAAAAAAATAAGTGCGGATTCATTTCCTCCAATCTTCCAAATTTGTAAGCTTACCGAATTATCCATGTATTTCCCGACAGTTATGCTATAATGAAATAAATTACACTCTAGTTGGAGGTCTAACATGCCGAAAATACGTAAAGCAGTTATCCCAGCCGCAGGTTATGGGCTAAATTTCCTACCTGCAACAAAGGCGCAACCAAAGGAATTGCTTCCGATTGTTGATAAACCGATTATTCAATACGTCATCGAAGAAGCGAAAGCTTCTGGAATCGATGAAATTCTGATCATTACTGGGAAGAATAAACGACCGATTGAAGATCATTTCGATGCGAATCCAGAATTGGAGGAGAACTTAGAAAGTAAAGGCAAGCAAGCCCTCTTAAATATCGTCAAAACGACGACTTACGAGAATATCTTCTACGTTCGCCAATCGGAACCAAAAGGCTTAGCTGATGCCATTCTACATGCGGAAGCATTTGTTGGGAATGAACCTTTCTTAGTGCTCCTTGCTGATAACATTATGGAAGGTGATGTGCCCGCAACCAAGCAAATCATTGACGTCTTTGAGCAAATTCAAGAACCAGTACTGGCTGTCGACCAAGTCCAAGGGGACGATTTGAGTCGTTACGGCATTGTTGATTTGGCGACCGATTTCTCGCAAGACGGTTTGGCTAAATTGCACACGATTGTCGAGAAACCCAGTGAAGCTCAAGCACCTAGCCAATGGGCTGCTTCCGGACGTTATGTTCTAACACCTGATATTTTCGATATTATTCGTGATTTACAACCCGGTGTTGCTGGTGAATACCAGTTGAGTGATGCCATCTCAAGTTTGGGCCAAGAACATGATATTTACTGCTATCAACTACAAGGAAAGCGCAATGATGCAGGACATGCCCTAGGCTTTGTCAAGACATCTATCCGCCACGGCTTGGAGCATCCTGAGACGAAAGACGAACTGAAAGACTATCTCATTGCCAAAAGCAAAGAGTTGAAGACGCAAAAGGAGGCCCAGTATGAAGGTTAGAAAAGCAGTCATTCCAGCAGCTGGCTTAGGTACACGTTTCCTCCCTGCCACCAAGGCCATGGCCAAGGAAATGTTGCCGATTATCGATAAACCAACCATACAATTTATCGTCGATGAAGCTTTAGAAGCAGGAATTGAAGATATACTCATTGTTACAGGAAAGTCTAAACGGACCATTGAAGATCACTTTGATTCACATTTAGACTTGGAGAAATACCTTATAGCTCATGGCATGACCGACTTATTAGAGAAAGTTCAAGCAACCGAGAACTTAAACCTATACTTTGTCCGTCAGCCATATCCTAAAGGCCTCGGCCACGCTGTCTTACAAGCTCGGGCCTTTGTCGGCAATGAGCCCTTTGTTGTCATGTTGGGGGATGATTTAATGGTTGATGACGTACCTTTAACGAGGCAGCTCATCGAAGTATACGAGCAGACCGGGTCATCGAACTTGGCTGTCATGGAGGTCCCCCAAGAAGATACCGCAAATTATGGGGTCATTGCCCCAGATGGTCAATACGCTGATAACATCTACAAAGTTGACCATTTTGTTGAAAAACCTCAACCAGAAGATGCACCAAGTAATTTAGCAATTATTGGCCGTTATTTACTCACACCTGAAATCTTTGAAATTTTAGCCGAGACGAACCCTGGTGCAGGTAATGAAATCCAGCTAACGGATGCCATCGACAAACTCAATACCTTCCAGAATGTCTATGCAAGGCAATTTAACGGCAAGCGCTATGACGTAGGCAGTAAGTTTGGCTTCCTAGAATATTCACTCGACTACGCCTTGCAACACCCTGAAATTCAAGACGATGTTCAAGATCATATTATTGCGGTAGGTGAATTACTTGAAAGCGGGGATTATTTAAACGAACGAGATAATTTACCCTAACAAAAAGACGAGCACATTATGCGTGCTCGTCTATTTTTTATGTCGTAAATTCCCTCTATTTAATACAAAACAAGAAATGAAAATATGTATTACACTGACCTGCCTTGTATAATTTACAAGGTATGCTGAAAATAATCTCCCCTGAAAAATACAGTCGTATCAACGTTCAGTCATCATGATAATCATTGAGCTGTATAATTTTGGAGGCGTTAAGATTATCGTGCAAAGACAAATAAATCATCCCGGGACTGCTCAACCTGATAGGCATAGCCGTCAAGGTTAAAGCCTTTCACAGCATCCAGTGTCGCAACTTTCTCACGGACTAAATAGGTAACCATGGCACCGCGTCCCTTCTTAGAAATCGTTGAATGCTTGCGACCACCATCGATAAATTCAACGTCAACCCAGTGATAACGACTCTGGGTGAATAAGGAGGTGAATTCTTGGCTGGCAAGATTCACAATGGTCTCCCCTTCCGCAAAGGCCTCATTGAATTCAGCACGCCAAAATTGCTTCAAACGCTGGCCCTCAAGTATTAAAGGCGTCTGCATATCGAGACGGTACGGCTTAATTAAGGCGAAAGGCTCTAACACACCGTAAAAGGCTGATAAAATCCGCAAATGTTTGGCTAAATAGGGCCGGTCTGCGTCTGTAAAAGTAATTTGACGAAAAGCTAGGCCATGATATAAAGCTAATGCTTCATAAGTAACTGGCTGTTGCCACGCTTCACGGTAGGCCTGTTGCTGGGAGAATTGCTTATCCGAAAGTTTCAGTAAAGCTTGATAGTCTGCAGCATTTAACGCTTCAAGTTTATCCAGAATTTTTTGACTCGAGGCGCTTAACTGCCAATCTCGCTCAATGGGGTACTTCGTTTGCATTTCTTTGGCAGGTGATAGAATAAATTTCATAGCTAACGCCTCACCCTTAATAAGTGAAGATGCGCTTTTCACCACCCATATTTACGCCATAAAGAATCTCGTAATATAAATCTAAGAGCAGATGAATATCTTCAACCGTCGGCAAGCTTTGGATACTTACAATCCGCTTATCTTTAATCGTTGGTAAATTCAAATCACTAATAATCACATCACAATCCAGGCCTTGAACCATCTCTTCAGAGATTTCCCGCCCTTCAAATAAATGCATATCATAAAGATCTTCCAAGTAACTACTTAGTAAATCGACCTGCGTCTTAGCAATACTCACATCTTGGAAGCTCATCACATACACTTTTAACCGACCTGCCTTGCGCAGCAGCTGCGGATAAATATTCTCCCAATTCAATAAGATAATTGCTACAAGGTAATCAGAGCTCCAAGCATCATTCTGGTAAGCATTAATTAACTTATTATCGACCAACTCATATATAGACTTATAGAAATCTGGGTTAATAGCCCGTATTTTACGAAGGAAGCTTTCTTGTTGACGAAAGAATAATTCATTACTGCCCAAGTTCGAAGAGCTCATATGGAGTAATTTATTGACATTATTCATCAGATGGTGACGATTATTTAATTGCAACTCATATTTCTCAGTCAAAATATCTACAATATCGCCAATAAGTCGGTGTGTCTCCTCAAGCAAATTACTGCGCTCCATATTAACAATATTCTGGATGCCGTAATTCAAGAAAGGCGTCTCATAAAACTTAGCAATCATATGGCTAAAGTTAGTAGCCGTCAATTCAATACCGAGCGCTTCAACCAAAACTCTAAACGCTTCAACATTCTGATTATTGCTTTGAATAAACGCTTCAAAAATCGGCATCATAGGATTCGTGGTATCGACTTCTAAAACAAAGCCTAAAGACATCCGGAGCAAGGTCACAGACATCACATATTCCACATAGCGAAATTCTTCATAGTTAATATCAATTCGGAAGGAATCCAGGATAAAGTTAATAAAATTATCCAGAACTTGTTGATCGATTTGCTTGAAAGGCCAATTAAACGGATGTACCTTATCCAAAAAGAAATTGACGTAGAAATTCTGTATCTCTTCCTCCTGGCCTTTCATATATAAAGGGTTTCCTTCAAAAGTAAAGTGATAGAACTTCTCTGTCTCTTCCGAAACACGATTTAAGTAACGATATAAGCTTGAACGACTAATATCATAGCGCGTCGATAAGTTCTCCTTCGTAATTGGATAATCAATAAATATATCCTCAATCAATTTATAAGAAATCGAGTGATTAAAGAAAATACGCTGAATGGATAACAGATTCATACCTGGATTAAAGTTAGCCCGAATTCCAATAGTTGATTTCTCAACATTGACCCCCTCACCCAAAATCTCTTCAATATAACTAATATCCGTACTCACTGTATTCTTTGCGACACCAATGGCCTCAGACAAATAGCCATAGGTAATCCAATCTGAGTTTTGGTAAAGTAATTTGATTAAGTTCAGTTGTCGTTTTTCCACTTTGTTTAAGAATTCCATAATCTTCCCCTATTCCCTTTCGAAATAATGCGACAATCTAAGTGTGTTATCTAATCCACTTAATTTTATCACAAAATTCTTTTTTTGATATATATTTGCGCATAAAAGATGATGAATATTTTCTGTATTTTCCATTAATTCATTTTATTATTAAGTCATGTTCATGTATTATGCGAATTTTATATTTAAGTAAAGGCATATACTAACGAAAATAGATATATCAAAAATATTATCAATAAAACTTGCTAAGATAAAATTAAATTATTTATTTTCAGGGGAGACTGTTCAGTAATTTTCTTATTATAAACTCAATAAATTGATAGAAATTTTGTTGTGAATAGCCCAACACCTCATGCAGTAGACAATCTGTCGTTCAAGCGTACTTACCTTCAAATTTCTTTATTTTAAGCACAAAAAAAGCGAGGTGATAAAACCTCGCTGAAATCTTATATTTTCTCTACGTTAGCTGCTTGAGGGCCACGCGCGCCATCTTCAATATCGAAGCTCACTTCTTGCCCTTCTTCTAAAGTCTTGAAGCCTTCACCTTGAATAGCTGAGAAGTGTACGAATACGTCCGCTTCACCTTCACGCTCGATGAATCCAAAACCTTTATCAGCATTAAACCATTTAACTTTTCCTTCTGCCATGTAAACAAAATCCTCCTCGTGCCTAAGCACATTCTAAATATTATATTCTTGCGATCGGCTCGACGAGACGTTACTACTGGCTATAACTCCGTACTTACCTTATACAAAAACACAATCTAAGTATAACATATAAATCCAAAAATACAAGGCTTCTCTAATATCTCTTTAATACTATTCTTGATAAACATACTCCTGCTTGGATTAATCCCCCATATGACTCATCGGGTCGTCAAATAAATCCGTCGTCTCCAATAAACTAACGAAATCGCGCTCGCCGACAATAATATGATCTAACAACTCAATTCCCATCAAATCCCCACATAATATCATCCGCCTTGTAAATTGTAAATCAGCTCGTGACGGCTCTGGGTCACCTGATGGATGATTATGGGCCATAATAATACGGGCTGTTGGGTATTTCACAGCTTCTTTGAAGATTTCCCTAGGATGCGCTACGGAACTGCTCACCGTGCCTTTAAAGACGGTTTCCTTGCGGATAATTTCATTCTTAGTGTTTAAGAATAAGGCAACCAGTAATTCTTGTTGTTCATGAGCCATTTCAAGCATCAGCCATTGACCTGCTGCTTCAGTGGATAGGACTTGCCCGTACTTCGGCACCGAGGCTGTTGCGATACGGTAGCCCAATTCAATAGCAGCTTTCAATTCAATGGCTTTCACTTCGCCAATCCCTTTAACAGCGGTCAACTCTTCTAAACTTGCCCCTTTTATTTCAGGCAAACTCTCAAACCGCGACAGAAAACGCAGTGACATTTCCAGAACATTCTCGCCTCGTTGACCGGTTCGAAAGAGAATCGCTAGCAACTCTTGATTAGATAAGGCTGCTGCACCATACTCTACTAAGCGCTCACGTGGTCTGATTTCTTTAGGAACTTCTCGAATAAACATATTGGTCATTTTATCCCCTCCTATTATATATATACGCAAGAAAGGGTCGATTTCCATCTGACCAATTTTTAATTTTTAAATTAAATAAAGATAAGCAGGCAGCTCCATTGGGATTGCCTGCTTTGCACGAAATATTGCTGTATTATTCACCTAACTGAGCAAGCTGTACCATTTGCTGCTCGACAGCTTCAAGTTGACGTTTGTAGTCTTTACCCTTCTCCTTCTCAGCATTCACCACAGCTTCAGGGGCTTTGCTGACAAAGTTCTCATTGGCTAATTTCTTCTCAACTCGTTCAACTTCTTTGATTAATTTTTGTTTCTCTTGATCGAGTCGCTTCAACTCATCTTCAATGGATACCAAGCCTTCCAGTGGCATCATGACCGTCGCAAAGGACGTTGTCTGGCTCACAACTTGTTCCGGTGTATTTGGCGCTTGGCTAATTTCTAAACTTGCCGGATTACTAAAGCGCTCAATATAAGCTCGGTTAGCTTCCATAATTTCACCAGTAGTAGCTTGGTTTACCTTAATAAAGATGTCAACTTCTTTAGAGAGCGGCGTATTCATCTCATTGCGAATCGTCCGTACTGCCCGAATCACATCGATGAGTTGGTTCATCGCCTGTTCACTGGCTTCATCAATCCACTTCTCTTGAACCGTTGGATACGATGCAAGCACAATCGATACTTGGGAACCAGAAATATGTTGCCAAATTTCCTCCGTTACAAAAGGCATAATAGGATGTAATAAACGCAAGAATTGGTCAAGCACGTAGACAAGAATGCTGCGCGTAGATGTATTATCGCTCGTCTCATCTTGCAAGCTCTCCTTGGTCATCTCAATATACCAATCGCAGTAATCATCCCAAATAAAGTGGTATAAGACCCGGCCTGCCTCACCAAATTCAAACTTATCGAAAAGGCGCGTTACATCACGGATTGTTGACTGTAAGCGTGACAGAATCCAACGGTCCGCCAAGGTCAAGTCAGCCCCTATTTGAATATGTTCAATATCCATCTCTCCTACATTCATTAATACGTAACGACTCGCGTTCCATATCTTGTTAATGAAGTTCCAAGCTGACGCCATCTTGTCGGTTGAATAACGAATATCTTGACCCGGTGCAGAACCGTTAGCTAAGAACCAACGTAGGGCATCTACCCCGTATTCATCGATGACATCCATTGGATCGATCCCGTTACCCAATGACTTACTCATCTTCCGTCCTTCAGAATCCCGAATCAGACCATGAATTAGGACGTTTCTAAAAGGTGCCTGTTCCGTAAATTCCAAGGATTGGAAAATCATCCGACTCACCCAGAAGAAGATAATATCATATGCTGTGACTAAGGTATTTGTTGGGAAATAACGTTCAAAATCTTCCGTCGGCTCCGGCCAACCCATAGTCGAAAATGGCCAAAGGGCTGAACTGAACCACGTATCTAGGACATCCGGATCACGTTCCCAATTCGCTTCGTCTGCTGGTGCCGTTTCTGCAACATACACTTCGCCTGTTTCCTTATGGTACCAAGCAGGGATTTGATGCCCCCACCATAGTTGACGTGAAATTACCCAGTCATGCACATTCTCCATCCACTGCAGGAACGTATCGTTAAAGCGTGGCGGGAAGAATTCCACCGCATCATCGGTCTGCTGATTTTGGATAGCTCGCTCTGCGAGGGGTGCCATTTTGATGAACCATTGGGTAGATAGGTAAGGCTCAACGACGGCTCCACTACGTTCGGAGTGACCGACACTGTGGACCATTTCTTCGACTTTAACGAGGTAGCCTTGCTCTTTCAAGTCTTTGACAACGGCTTTCCGCGCTTCGAAACGATCCATGCCTACATAAGCGCCACCCTTTTCATTAATGCTACCGTCTTTATGCATAACGTTAATACGCGGTAAATCGTGGCGATTGCCGACTTCAAAGTCATTCGGGTCATGGGCTGGGGTAATCTTCACTGCACCGGTTCCAAATTCCATATCGACATAATCGTCTGCTACAATAGGAATTTCTCGATTCATTAGAGGCAGTAAGGCTTTCTGACCGATTAAGTGTTGGTAACGCTCGTCTTCTGGATGAACCGCAATCGCTGTATCTCCTAACATCGTTTCAGGACGTGTAGTAGCAATTTCTAGCACTTCATCTGACCCTACCACTGGGTAATTAATGTGATAGAAGGCACCTTGGTCGTCTTGGTGAATGACTTCAATATCTGATAAGGCTGTCTGCGCTTCAGGATCCCAGTTAATAATATATTCACCGCGGTAAATTAGACCTTTCTCATAAAGATCAACGAATGCTTTATTAACCGCCTTATTTAAGCCTTCATCCAAGGTGAAACGCTCGCGACTATAATCAACGGAGATACCCATCTTGCCCCATTGTTCACGGATAACACTGGCATATTCTTCTTTCCACTCCCAGGTCTTCTCCAAGAAAGCATCCCGGCCTAAATCGTGGCGACTGACACCGTCTTCACGCAAGCGCTCCTCCACTTTCGCCTGGGTAGCAATCCCAGCATGGTCCATTCCAGGTAGCCATAACGTGTCATAGCCTTGCATGCGTTTCTGACGTATAATCATATCTTGCAAGGTAACGTCCCAGGCATGACCTAAGTGCAATTTCCCGGTAACATTGGGTGGTGGAATAACAACCGAATACGGCTCGGCCTTTGGATCTTCTGAGGGTTTGAAGACACCTTGATCTAACCACTTCTGATAACGTCCCGCTTCAACCTCACCTGGTTGATATTTCGGTGATAATTCTTGATTCATAGTACTCTCCTTTTAATTGGCTTGCCCACATAAAAAACGCCCTATCACATAGCATAGGACGTTTGAAACGTGGTACCACCTAAATTTAGAGCTAAAGCTCCCTCTTTCCATTCATAACGGAGTGCCTCTCCGCGTTGGACTACTCCATTCACCCAACGAGCTCCGAGCTACGTTCACCGATAAGGACTCTCAGCATGCATCCTCTCTCTGTATGAATCGGCTACTTCCTCTCTTCAACGCTTCCTTTACTTACCTATTCTAACAAATTCTTAAGGGTGTGACAATCTTTCTTTTAGGCTAGGCCTCTGCAAATTTTGTTATTTTTTGTTGGAATGGTTTTCATTTTAAATTGACTTTCAAGTAGGATTAGATTATGATGAGAACATGACATTTATTTAAGGAGGCTCTTATGTTAAGCAAAAAATTAAAGGGAGCTTTACTCACTGCTTCCCTCGTACTTAGTAGTCTTATTACCCCTCTCACGGCCAGCGCCCAAGAGACGTGGACTATTGCCGGCAACTTGGAGTTAACCGGTAATGCAGCAGCCTATGCCACGCCTGTTTCCCGCTCCATGGAACTAGCCGTTGAACAGGTTAATGCCAATGGCGGAATTCTCGAAGGGGATCAATTAGCTATCGAGGTCATCGATAATAAATCAGATACAACAGAAGCAACGTCTGTGGCTCGCCGAATTAGTGAAATCCAAAACCTCGTTGGCATCATCGGCCCTAACTCCACCACCTTAGGCCATGCCATTACACCAACCGTTTCTGAGGGCGAGGCACCCATGATTTATACATCAACGACGGGTGACGGTTTAACCTTAGACGATGCCGGCACGGCCATCAAAAATATCTTCCGTGTATGTTTTGAGAATTCATACCAAGGTGCTATTGCAGGCGAGTACGCCATGTCTAAATTAGATGCGCCAAAGGCTGTGGTGATTATTGACCAAGCGATGGATTATTCCCAAGGCTTAGCCGATGCTTTCGTAGCCAAATACGAAGAACTCGGTGGTGAAGTCGTCAGCTATGAAGCATATCAGTCAGGCGACGCAGACTTCCAAGCCTTAGCGACGACTTTAGCAAGCTATGACTTTGATGTCATCTACTTACCAGGTTACTACACAGAAACCGGTCTAATTGTTAAGCAAATTCGTGAAATGGGCTTAACACAACCGATTATCGGTGGGGATGGCTATGCCAACGAAACCTTTGTAGAATTGGCAGGAAGCCATAACCTGAATGATTTATACATCACAAGCCACTACTACGATCAAACCGATCGTCCGGAAGCGCAAGAATTTATTGCCGCTTACGAAGAGAAATTCGGTGAGCGACCAGATAGCTTTGCAGCCCTTGGCTATGACGCGATTATGCTCCTTGTGGATGCTATCGAGCGCGCAGGTACGACCGAAGCGGCTGCAGTCAACAAAGCCTTACAAGAGACGACAGACTATGCTGGTGTCACAGGTGACTTTACAATGAATGCTAACCATAACCCAGATAAGCCTGCAATTATGTTGGAATACCAAGGCGGCGAAGTGGTCAGTGCAGAAGAAATTACAACGGATTACGAATAATTTAGCCTAGCAAAGCAAGCCCGCAAGGGCTTTTTTTGCCTACTAATTGATAAGTGGACGCAATAATTCGAAGGAGCTTGTTGGATTCCGTGGAACGACCTCTCCACGGAATTGCGCCGCATTTAAGTGACAGAGATCGCCACATCAATCATCAAACGAGCATTCAACCAACTACCGCTCTCCCCTCTTCCTGCAAATGCACCCTCCCTTTCTATCAAAAAAGACACATTTCAGCAAACTTAGCCATCACTACGGCTAGTTTAATGAAATGTGCCTCTTTCGATAATATTCAGTTAATTCTCATACAGAAAGCTATTCAGCTTCATTCAAGGTCGTACCGCGTTCGATAAAGCGGTGTGGTAAGATGACTTGCTTTTCTTCAATTTCCTCTTCATTCATAATCTTCGTCAACAAGCGCATGGCTACTGCACCAATGTCATACAAAGGCAAGGCAACGCTAGAGAGGCTTGGCCGCGTAATCTCCGTAATCATGGAGTTATTCGTGGTAATCACTTCAAAGTCTTCTGGAACCGCGATACCTCGGTCGAGAATATTATTTAACACCGTGGCTGCGAGTACATCATCTGTAGCAATAACCGCGTTGTAATTCTCTGCCAATAATTCTTCAAGGCGTACTTCAACTTCCTTCTCGTCCAATATTTCGACAATTTGTCCGTCATCGAAGCTCATCCCGGCAGCTTCATGGGCTGCTTTAAAGCCTTCACTGCGATATTGATGAATTAATGCTTCTTTGGAACTGACCAACAATGCTACCTTGCGATGGTTCTTTAATAAACGTGCCGTAGCTTCTTCAGTTGCCTGGCGGTAGTCAATATTAACTTGGTAAGTATTCTCATTATCAAGTACTGTTCCTGCGAATACGACAGGTGTATTGGATGACTGGATTGCCTCTTGCATCGCTTGATCGACATTGTAACCCATGAAGATAATGCCATCTACTTGCTGGGCTAATAATGTATTAAACACCGTCATCTTCTTGTCTGTATTCTCATCTGAGTTAGCCAGTAGAATATTATACTTGTACATGGCGGCAATATCATCAATCCCACGCGCTAATGATGCGTAGAATAAATTCGTCACACTCGGAATAATTACTCCAACGGTAGTAGTACGTTTACTCGCTAAACCACGCGCCACCGCATTAGGCCGGTAATTAAGCCTTTCGATGACGTCGGAAACTTTCTTGCGAGTACTTGGTTTAACGTTTGGATTGCCATTGACTACCCGGGAAACGGTAGCCATTGAGACGCCGGCCTCACGAGCCACGTCGTAAATTGTGATTGTCTGCTTCTCCATATGCTGATCCCTTCTTTTATTTTAATTGTTAAATCTATTTTAATAGAATGTAACATAGAAGACAAGTATTTGCAAGCGCTTTATTTACATAGAAAGTTGATAGCCATCAATTTTGCTTGAAAATAAATGCAATATAAAACAGGCCGAAATAAGGTCCATAATAGGCAAAAACCCACAGCCGTTCATCTTCTCAACGACTGCGGGAAATTAGCTACAGCAGCATAATTAACTCAATGAATTACGCTTCTTCGATTTCTTCTTCTACTTCGGTGGCAGCTTCTTCAATCTTATCGGAAACTTCGTCTCCGACGTTTGAAGCTGAATCTTTAACGGATTCTGTTACAAATTCAGCGGCAAATTTCATATTGTCTGCAGATTCTTGAACAATTTTGCCAGCTTCGCGGAGGTCTTCAGCTAATTGAGAACCTTCTTCTTTCAAGGAAACTGTGATGTCTTGGGCACCGTGCTGTACTTGTTCTTTCGTATGTTCCCATGTTTCAGAGAATTCGTCTGCCTTCTCATCAAATTGGGTGCGCAATTGGTTAGCAGAATACTTTAAATCAACTTTAATATCTTCAGCCGTTTCAGCTGCTGCATCGTAGAATTCAACACCACGCTCAACGACGTAATCAGTGTAGTCATGGGCTGTTGATTTTAAATCTTCCCACTCATCTTTGATGTCTTTGCGGAACTCATCGCCCGATTTCGGTGCGAAAAGTAAAGCTACTAAACCTCCGATAGACGCTCCGACAACTGCCCCAAGGAAAAATTTACCATTATTATTGTTACTCATTCAAATCGCTTCCTTTCACTTATTTCAATCGAATTTCACCAGCTGTATGCGACGTTTCTTTAGGTCGATAAGCCGCTAATCGGCTAGTCTCTTCAGGCGAAGGTCCCTTTGGTCGTGGTGTTTCAACCTTAGCTTCTGCTACAGCTTGGACTGGCACTGCAATACTCGCTTCTTCAGCTTTCACCTTAACCTCAGGTTTAACTTCAGTTGGCTTGGGTGGTTGCTTGGCTCGTGTTTGAGCTACCTCCCGGCCAGAGCGTACCAGTCGTTCGATGGTTGACGTTTTACGACGCTTTGATTTACTGCCGATGGAGTCGATTAGATTGACCGTCATATTCTTCGTTGAATCATTTAAATCAGACACGGTCACACCTAAGTCCCCAATCGCTGTAAACAATGGGTCTGTTTTCTCTAATTTGCCATTGACATCATCCACTAGCGTATTCGCTTTATTTAACAAACCTTCAACTTCGATGGATAAATTATCCACATCTTTCGTGACGACATCGATGGTTGTATTTAAACGTGTGACGGTGTCTTGAACATCCGACATAATTTGCGATAATTTGGATAAATTGATACAAATAAATGCTACCAACACCGCAAAGGCAATTGCTGCAATTAAGCCAGCTAGGCCTCCAATTGTCATGTCAAGCTTCACTCCTTTACTTTGTCTTTATTATAAAGTAAGCATACCATTATTTAGCGCTTTCTACAAATAATAGGTACGAATTATGCGCAAATTTTTGCCGGCAAAGTAGACCGTCTTACACGTAATATTTACAGAAATTTGTTACACTAGACTTAACATATATTAATGAAAGGAAGCTTGTGATGCTGTTACAAATTACCAGTTTAGATCGCCTAATTAAAGGGCTTCTACCGAATACTTGGTCTGAAGAACTTCTAGACTCCTTAAGTATTGTTCTTCAATTGGTCATTATTTCGATTGCATTCTACTATTTACGGCAATTCATCGACCGAACCTTTGAGATTATTGTCTCAGATAAACTCAAAGAGCGTTTCGGTTACTCCTCACCGACGCGCATTGAGACAATCTCAACCATGTTGCGTAATGCCGCCATGTATTTACTCTATTTCCTTTATGGCTACATGGTCCTTACCCTTCTAGGCTTCCCAATCGGCACACTGCTTGCTGGGGCGGGGATTGCTGGGGTTGCCATTGGTTTTGGTGCTCAGGAATTAATTCGCGACGTTATTAACGGCTTCTTCATGATTTTTGAGAATCAATTTGAAGTGGGGGACTTGATTTCCTTACCCGGCGACGATATTACCGGAACCGTCCAAAAAGTCGGCATCCGTACTGTAGAACTTAAGGCAGCTTCTGGCGAGATTTTCTATATTCCCAATAGCGAAATTCGCATGATTAATAATCAAAGTCGCGCACATCGGCAAATTAATATCGATATTCCTCTAGCTGATGATACCAACATTAAAGCTTTCGAGGCAGTCACTAACCGAGTGACACAAGCCTTATACGAACAAAATCAAGACATCATTGTCAGTGATCCGACGGTTATCGGTATTGTGCGCGGGATGGACCAAACTTTCTTATACCGCATTACCTTCATGGTCGAAAACAGTGCGCAATACAAGAAGAGCGGGGAATTTTACCGCGAATACATCCTGCAACTGCAAGAGAATAATATCAACTTCCCAAGCTCTATCTATGATGAAACTTAGGCGCAGGACAGTGAATTTCAAAAGAGGCCGATTCCAAAGAATCGACCTCTTTGCTTATTATGGTTCTAAAATAAATACGGTTGATGGAAATTTCTCGACCGTTTTTAAGTGCAAAAAACGCAGATGTTCTTTAATATTAAAGTTGACCCAATAATAAAGGAGAACATCTACGTATGAATCATTTTATCGAAAAAACCTTCCAATTAAAAGACAAAAACATTGAAATCGATATGGATTATTGTGAAGAGATAGAATTCAAAGGGCGAACATCGCTCTTTTATCGAGGAACATTGGCATATAAACCGGAGGCTTGTCCTCATTGTGGCATTGCCAATAATGATTATGTCATTGTCAGTAATGGAAAACGCTCCTCTCGTCTGACATTAACAGCCAAATCAGGCTTACCTGCTTACTTAATCCTAGCTAAGCAACGCTTTTTATGCAAAGCCTGTGGGCGGTCATTTACAGCGAAGACATCCATCGTTAATCCTGACTGCTATATTACGAATCAAGTCAAACAACAGATTATGGACCGCGCCACAAGAGTCACTTGTGAAACAGATATCGCCAAAGATACTTTTGTATCACCAAATACAGTCCGACGGGTGATTCATGAAACCGCTCGAGCTATTCGAATACGGTCCACTGAACAGTTGCCTAAGCATCTATCCTTTGATGAATTTAAAAGCGTTAAGTCGGTTAAAGCAGCGATGAGCTTCATCTGTTGTGATACACTGTCACATAAAATCGTAGATGTGGTCGAAGACAGAAAAACACACTCACTCAGTGCTTATTTCTCAAGGTTTAGTCGCCAAGCACGTTACCAAGTTCAAACCATTACGATAGATATGTACGAACCATACATGCACCTGGCAAAGCGATGGTTTCCAAATGCAAAGATTATTCTTGATCCGTTCCATTTAATTCAAGCCTTAAATCGCGAATTAGATCGGACACGAATTCGTTACATGAACGAGGTTCGTTATAAAGATTCAAGACTCTATAATAAACTTAAGCGTTATTGGAAATTAATACTCAAACCAAAAAGCGACTTAATGTCTACTGAATACCATCGCTTCCCACTGTTTGATTGGTTAACCAATACTCGTAGCATTGTGGACTATCTCATTCAGCACGACGACGTCTTGAAGGATACCTATCAAATGGTGCATCAATTGGGCGATGCCTTAAGGGATAGGAACTGGCAACGATATCAAGAGATTTTGGCACAAAGCCGGTCCATGACACTTTCAAAAGGCTTAAGGCGTGTATTAAGGACGTTCAGAAAGTATGGGGAATATATCCACAACACACTCACACATGCAGGCCTTAGTAATGGTCCTATCGAAGGGATTAATAATAAGATTAAACTACTCAAACGCAATGGTTATGGTTACAGAAACTTCAGTCATTTTAGAGACAGAATATTACTCATGTGCCGACTTTATGAACCTAAGAACAAAGAAAAAGATCAAGCAACAAATTTAGTCGCTTGACCTTAAATTTACTCATCAACCCTATTTGACAAAGAGCCCTTATTATCTTTCAAATTCCTGGGTCAACTGATCTAATAAATCACCGGACTCATCATAGAATTCAACCCGCTGTTTGGCTTCATCAACCGTCACCACAGCATAGGTCCGATTGCGAACCATCCCCCGGGAATGATTCAAACTACCAGGATTTACAGCTAAAATATCATCAAAGCGCTTGGCATATAAGACATGCGTATGGCCATGAAAGACGTAACTGGCCCCTGCTTCACGCGCTTGGCTGACAATATTCTCCAGACCATGATTGACACCGTGCTGATGTCCGTGAGCTAGGAAGACTCGACCCACTGGTGTCTCTACCACTTCCACAAAGGGATAATCTGGATCAAAGTCCATATTACCCGTCACCTTGGCATCGACATCCTCCCAAATCGGGTCATCATAAGCAAATTCCGAATCCCCTAAGTGAAAGATGTAATCGACCTTTCCTCGCCATTGTTGAATCACTTCATGGGTTTGGGGCCACCGGCCATGGTTATCGCTCAGTAATAAGAATTTCATGACTGCTTCCGCCCTTTCATCCAATCTGGAAACTGATTCATTAGTACTTTCAAGGCTTCCTGGCGGTGGCTAACCTTATTCTTCTCATCCAAAGTCAATTCACCGAAGCTTTGCTTCAATTCAGGATAATAGAATAAGGGATCATACCCAAAGCCGCCCTCACCTTGCGCTTCATCTAAAATCAATCCGCGCACTTTCCCTTCAGCAACCAAGTCATCCCCAGTCGCCGGGTCATACACGGCAATCACACTTACAAAGAAAGCTCTGCGATCAGCGCCCGTCATCCCTGCCATGCGTTCTAAAAGCTTGGCATTATTAGCTGCATCATCTCCATGAACACCAGCATAACGCGCGCTATAAATCCCCGGTTCACCGTTTAAAGAAGGAACCACTAAACCTGAGTCATCCGCTAAGGTAATCCGTCCTGCCTCTTTGGCAATCGTCCGAGCCTTTAATAAGGCATTCTCAGCAAAAGTGGTGCCCGTTTCTTCCACATCAGGCAATTCAGGATAGTCCATGAGTGATTCGACTTTGATATCATAACTTTGGAAAAGTGCTTTAAAGTCGGCTATTTTTCCTGCATTGTGACTAGCGATTAGTATGGTTGTCAACGAGATACTCTCCTTTAATTTCTAATGGGTGCACATAAACAGAACCGTCATTTAACCACTTCTGGGCAAAGCGGGCAAAAAGTCTTGGATTGCCAGTAGTGTAAAACTGTTGGGTCGGTGGAGCCGCGGCTGCTTCTTCGGCCGAACGGCTTAAGTGGAAGTAATCTAACAAGGTGCTCACCTCGTTAATCGTCTCACGGCCTGAATCAATTAAATAAACAGAGGAGCCGACCACATCTTGGATGGCTTGCTTCATCAAAGGGTAATGGGTACAACCCAGCACCAAAGTATCCACGTCATTACCGATAAAGGGTGCAAGACGCTTTTGGACAATATCGTGGACGGCAGGATCTTCGATTTGGTTCTGCTCAACGATTTCTACAAATTCAGGTGCCGCAACGCTTTGAATATTTAGTTTCGCTGATTTCTCCTGTAAGGTATCGCGGTACATGCCACTATCGATTGTTCCTTGGGTGCCGATCACCCCAATATGCCCAGTCTTTGTCTGCTTGATTGCTGCCCGGCAACCGGAATGAATCACGCCGACAACTGGAATGGCTAAAGTTTGCCGCAAGTCATCCAAAGCAGCGGCTGTCCCGGTATTACAGGCGATGACCAGCATTTTGATACCTTTCTCACGTAAGAAATTGGTCAACTGCCAAATATACTGTTTAACTTCCGTTAAAGAACGCGGTCCGTAAGGTGCCCGTGCATTATCCCCAACGTAAATGATGGACTCATTCGGCAATTGACGCAAACTTTGCTTAACAACCGTTAATCCTCCATAACCCGAATCGATAAAACCGATCGGTAAATGTTTCATGACTACACCCTCATTCTCCTTGTATTTATAGATTGTTGCTTATAAATCTTCCCGACGCAAATCAGCAGGGTCTTTGTGGGAAAGCCAAGCTGGCGCAATATCCAGAATTGTCTTCGCACCGGTGAGGCCCATGGCATGCATCCGTACATTCGCTCGTGCAATCGCAACTAAAGCGCTAGCTGTAAACTCAGGATTAGAATCCAAAGCGAGGCTAAATTCGTAAACATGTTGATGACCTGCCCCCGTCTCCCCACTGCGAATCACAAAGCCGCCATGAGGCATCGCCTGATGCTCCGCTTGTAAGGTAGCTTCATCGATAAAATGAACAGTTGTATGATAATCTGCGAAATAACCCGGCATATTCACAATCGTTTCTTCAATCTTTGCCTGGTCGGCCCCTGCTTCCGCCACCACATATACTTCACGCAAGTGTTTCTCAGCTGTTGCAAGTTCGGGCTGGCTACCTGAGCGTACCCGGTCCATCGCCTCTTCTATCGGAATAGTGTATTGGATAGCGTCTTTCACACCTTCAACCCGGCGGACTGCATCTGAATGCCCTTGAGAAATGCCTTTGCCCCAGAAGGTATACGTTGCCCCTTTCGGCAGAACAGCTTCAGCTAACACACGTTGTAAGGAGAATAAGCCCGGATCCCAACCACCTGAAATAACGGCGGTTGTGCCAGCAGCTTGCGCTACTTCATCTACTTTACTGTAGTGGGCAGGGATTTGCGAATGATTGTCGAAGCTATCCACTACATTGAAATACTTGGCGAATGCTGGTGTCTGCTCCGGCAAATCTGTTGCCGAACCCCCACAAAGAATCATGACATCAATGCGGCCTTGGTAAGCTGAAATAGCATCTAAGTATTCAACCTTCACTTCAGCATCAACAGGGCTTACGCCTGCCGGCCCGCGGCGTGAGAAGATTGCCACCAACTCCATATCTGCCTGGGCTTGAAGGGCAATTTCAACGCCACGTCCTAAGTTGCCATAACCAATGATTCCTACTCGAATGTTAACCATAATCTGCCTCTTTCCTATGATTCATTAACCTGTGCGTCGATTTGTTTCCAGAAAGTATCAGGAACGCTATGAGCGAATGACTCCAATACCGATTGACTTAGCGGTCGAAACTGTAAAGTCGTCACATAATCAATGGACTCATCTTTAGCCGTTAAACTCCATAAATATACACCTTCAAGTGCCAATGTTTGCTGATTGATGATGTAATCGATGGCATAGACCGCTTCTTCGTCTCGCTTCAAGTGACTTAAGTCTAAGCCGCCAGCAATCGCCTCCAAATCCGCTAACTTCTCACCAACGGATTCACGCAGAACATATTGCCCTGAGTCATTCTCTTCTTCCGACTTAATCCACTCAAACTCCTTAAATTCTTGGGTAAAGCGTTCATAGAAGAAACTATAGTAATCCCTCGGCATTGCTTCAACAGCTTCTGGTGCATCTTGCGCTTCTGCCACTTTCACATTACGCATTATCAGTCCAGTATTCTGCCACTCATTCTCGCCACTTACCTTGCCCTCCAATACGGCATTCGTAAAGTTTGGCAAGTAATTATAAACCATGATGCGTGTTTGTGGCTCTGCCTCTGCTCCACCCTGCTGCGTTTCATACAATTCATACATCGGCATGTGTTGGAGGGCAGCTTTTTGGAAGGCTACTAGAAAAATATCTTCATCGGGTTTAGCTTCACTGACCGCTTCAGCCCCAGCTGATGTATCTACATCTGGTACATCCCCTTCAGATTCGGTTTGACTGCTAGTGAGTTGATATTCATAAGTCTCACCCAAGTCTTTCACCTGCGCTTGTACTTCCGCTTGATCAATTAAGCCCGTTTCTTCGTTAACTTGATAGCGAATGGAAGCAGTTATTTCCGCATGAGGTGATAGTAGCACCGGCATCTCAAACAGATAACCTAATGACGCCAATAATTGAGAGTTAACCAAGTCCTTCTCAACGATATAATGGGACTCATCCTCGCTCACCTGCCAAGCTGCTTCATCTTCAACCAATAAACGCGTCAAGGTAATATAATTAATCGGTAATTGCCGAGCTTCTTCACCCTCAACCCAATCTTCCCCATCTGCTTGATAGTAATACTTTGAACCATCAAAAGCATAAGTCTGAGCTTTCGTCCAACCTTCCATCGAAGCTTGATTTTGCGTGTAGAATTGCGTCAATTCACCTTCCTCATAGGCTTCCTGACCACTACCAGTCCGCGTCATCTCACCTTCAGCCCACTTAAAAGACTCTTCTGTCTGAACATCCAAGCCTTTCAGTGATTCCAAAGACTGCATAATCTTCTCATACACAGTATAATACTGCATCTGTTCATCCTGCAGTGATTTCATAGAAGCCTGATCAAGTGAAATCGGGTCGCCCCCCAAATTACTAACGGCTTGATCATCAGCGCTCTCCTCAGCCTGGGTGCACCCCACTAAAGCCAAGGAGGCCAGGGCCAAGATACCCTTCCGTAAATACTGCCTCACATCTATCCCTCACTTTCATACACAATATTATAAACGAACCCACCCGCTTTCACAATTATTCATCGCAAAAAAACTTATTAAATTCTAAGAAAATTAATCATCTTGTATCCAATTAACTAGCCACTGAAAGTGAAGGACGCTCAGTTATGAACGTGGAAAGATATATTTGTAAGAGACAATCTGAGTTAAAAACCACAACCATATTCCAACCCATTCTGCACCCTGACAAACAGCATAAACTAGTAATTCTCTAACTCCCCCTAAATGATACGCCTCAATGAATATCATTATGACTGAATGTTGATAAAACTGCATTATTCAGGAGAGAGTATTTCAGCATACCTTGTATAATTATGCAAGGCAGGTCCGGGCTAGAGTTATTTTGAAATCCTAAGCTTTCATCCGATACCACCAAGTCACAAAAAAAGCTGAAGGCTCTATTATAGAGAACTCCAACTTTCTTGCGCTTAACTAATGATCCAACTGAATTTCCTGCACTAATCCATCTTCGTAAGCTTTGAACTGAACATCATCGCCAGCTTCAACAAAAGGCAAGGCCTCATTCAAGGCAATAGGTGCACGGTAAACTTGGCCATCTACTAGGAAATAGTAAACGGTATTACCATCTACCACCACCGCTTCTACGGATTCCACCTCACCAACTTTTGTCTCCAACTCGTCGAGACTTGGCAAGTTCTCCACATCTACTGGATTCTCCTGCGCATATAAATCTAACAAGCGTTCAACCGATGGGGCAGTATAGACCCGTTGGTAATTTTGTGCATCAACTAAGGCGTATTCCTTAATTAAGCCCGAATTGTCCTTCAAGGTCAGAATATACAAAGGTTTGCCCTGAATATTGATTAATAGCGGGAAGGTCGCGGCATAACTTGTCTCCTGTACACTCCCTTCGGCAGAGCGCATCGCAGAGAATTCTTCAGCTGCCGTGAGCGGATACATCGTCGCTTCTTTGGTACGCAAATTCACCAGCACAAAGCCAATATTCGAATCATCGGCCACCACCGAAGTGATCCCGGTATACAGATACAAATCATCGCCAATCGGCAAGTAGTTATAACCTTCCGTCGGCTCCGTTACCCCTTTCTGGGCAAAAAGCGAATTCCAAAAGCCGCCTTGATAGCGTCCCCACATCTTCAACTGATGCAATATCAAGTCTGAACTATAAACACGGTCAATCCAAGTTGGCACCGAACCCAATTCATAGAGTTCGGTTTCACCTGTTACAGCATCCAAGGTAATGACGCCACTTACTTCCGGCTCGCGCAAGAAGAAATTACGATGATAAGTCGTCGCAATGTAATATGGATGACCTGAATCATCGACTTCAAAAGTTGGATGGTTAAATAGAGTAAAGGGATGACTTAAACGCAAGCGTCGCAGCACATCTCGGTGCAGAATATCTGAATAACTATACTTCATCGGAGCTTCCGGCGTCTCTATCGTTACTTCCCCAGTCACATTATCAACTTGAATATAGTGCGGGATACCAATTCTGAAATTATTCAACCAACGGAAGAAATCTACGTATTCCAAAGGTGTGACCCGATAAGGGTAGCCGTCCTTACTAATTTGTGTGTAGTCATCGGCCGCCTCGAACTGTGAAATTAAATCCGTCAAAGCCCCCAGATGCCGATTCCCCAAGCGCTCAGCAGTATCCCGGTCAACGAGGGGAATTTGGTTCAAATCAGTTTCGGGAAAATCTTCTTCGAAACTTTGCTCCTTGACGTCAATCATCGACGCATAGCCTCCAGAAAAGAAGACTGGAGAGAAGACGACATATGACACACCGCCAACCAATAGCGCCACTAACCAGAAGCCGAAGTACCCTTTATACTTGCGACTGGCTTTGCCGCTTGGACTAGGATCATTGAGTCGTGATAAATCTACCAAAGCCTCAATGGCCAGAATTCCGGTTGTGATAAGAAATAGGAAGAACCAGAAGTCCATCGATGCATAGTGAATCGGTGGTAAGACAAAGTAATAATAAATTGCGATAAACAGAAATAAAACAAGATACAATTTACGCCACTTATACTTGGGTAAACTCTTTTGGCGCCATTGGTCACGGAAGGATTGCCAAGCTTCTTGGGCCTGACCGCGTTGACTATTCATGGAATCACCCTTTCCAAAGATTTCTTTTAGTATAACATACATGACCGAATTTACTTCATGATATCTATCCATACGACCCAAGGTAGGTCAAACAAGTAAGTAGGCTCCCTCATTCTGCTTGCCCTTATCACATACTAGAAACAAACCCAGAGAACAATAGCTCCCTGGGTTTGGCTTCATGTATAATGCACCAAATCGCGCACCATTTACTTATCTTAAATTAATGTATCGTAAGCAACGAAATCATGCTTAGAAGTTTCTGCGACACCTTCATTGGTTAAGTGACCTTTCGCTGTATTAACTCCGGTAAAGATTGTTGAGTTATCCCTAGCTGCTTGCTCGATACCTTTGGCTGCGATTTGTGCAACATAAGACATGGTTGCATTCGTTAAAGCCATACTAGCTGTTTGTGGTACGGCACCAGGAATGTTTGCGACTGCATAGTGAACAATACCTTCACGAACATAGATTGGATCTTGGTGAGTTGTTGGATGTTCCGTAGTCTCGAAGTTGCCCCCTTGGTCCACTGCGATATCAATCACAACTGAGCCAGGTTCCATCGATTGAATCATTTCCTTAGTCACTAGGATAGGCGCCTTGCGACCAGGGATGAGCACAGAGCCAACAACAATATCTGCATCTTTAACTGATTCAGCAATATTGAAAGAATCAGAAAAGCGTGTTTCAACTTGGCCACCAAAGATATTATTCAAGTCTTTCAAACGCTCAATATTCACATCAAGCATAGTTACATAAGCTCCCATACCTAAAGCGATACGGGCCGCGTTCTCACCAACTGTACCACCACCAATGATGACAACTTTACCTTTCTTAACACCTGGGACACCACCAAGGAGAACCCCTTTACCGCCCTGATGCTTCTCAAGGTAATGTGAACCAATTTGGATTGCATAGCTACCCGCAATCTCACTCATTGGATTCAAGAGTGGTAAGGTTCCATTGAGGACCATCGTTTCATACGCAACACCTGTAACACCTGATTCGATTAAAGCATCTGTTAGAGCATCATCGTTAGCTAGGTGCAAGTAAGTCATTAGAATCATACCTTCGCGGAAGTATTTGTATTCACTTTCCAAAGGCTCTTTTACTTTAACTACAAGTTCTGCTGCCCAAGCATCCTCCGCACTATCTACAATGGTGGCTCCGTATTTTGTGTAATCTTCGTCAGTAAAGCTAGAACCTAAGCCAGCCCCTGTCTCGATGCGCACTTCATGACCTGCATCTACTAAATTTGAGACATTCCCAGGTGCGATGGCGACACGATTCTCATTGTTCTTGATTTCTTTTGGAATTCCAATAATCATAATTTATACGCCTCCATTTTATTTTCTTAATACTAGTGTAACAAAATGACTCTCCGATTGCACAAAATTCAACTTAACTTTTAGTGATAATTTCCAAAGCTTGACACTATCACTGTGAAATTGTTTCACAAGATAAAGCGAAACTCACTTCTTTGAAAAGACAACTCAATTAAAAAAAGAGAGCAATCAAAGCTGCTCTCTCTCTTCATTAAATATATTCACTTAAAATATCTTTCAAACGATTTTTATCATGGAAGCCAACTAATTTCTCCATCACTTCGCCGTCTTTCTTAATCAATAAAGTAGGAATAGACATAATACCAAATTCTCGGGCTGTCTCTTGCTCCTCATCCACGTTTACCTTGTAAAAGCCTACTTGACCTTCCATTTCTTCACTTAACTCATCAATAACCGGAGACTGCATCCGGCAAGGACCACACCAAGGTGCCCAAAAGTCAGTTAAGGTAACCCCTGAAGCGGTTAATTCATTAAATTGTGCATCACTAATTGCCTGTATCATCTTGCACACTCCTCTCTTTTCTTCACCTTTATTCTATCAGCATTCAACCACTGAAGCGAAGAATATGCTTATTCGAAATACACGACGGTGGAACCATTGCCCCCCGCATTCGGTGCAGAATACTCAAACCGCTCTACTTGCGGATGCTTGCGCAATAAGTCCTGAACACCTTGGCGCAAAGCTCCCGTCCCTTTACCATGAATGATTGTTACCATTGGATGATTAGACAGTAAGGCTTGGTCTAAATATTGACCTACTCGCTTTAAACCATCTTCGTAGCGTTCACCTCGAATATCCAAAGTCGTCTGCACCTTACTACCAGCTTGGCGCTGAACGTTAACGCGCTGTTTCGTTTCGGCTTTCTCAATCCGTTCCAAATCTTCGGCTGGTAACTTCATCTTCAAGATTCCCATTTGGACAACATACTCATTCTGGCTCAACTGTTCCACAATCGTACCGCGCTGACCATAAGAGGTCACCTCCACATCGTCGCCTACTTGTAAAGCTTCTTCTTGACGAGCCCTTTTGGCCTTCTTCAATACCTTATTACTACGCAGTTCAGCTGGTTGCTTCAATTCATCAAATTCCGAGCGTTTCTCAATTAAGGTATGTTCTTTAATCGTATTAGCCTGCCCTTGTTCCAACTGCAAGTCACGAATATCAGAGAGAATACGCTCCGCTTCCGCCTGGGTTTGGGCAACTTTCTCATTGGCTTCCTCGCGAGCCTTCACAGCAATTTGCTGCTTTTGTTCCAGCCAGCGATTATACTCACGATATAAATCCTGGTACAACTGCTCTGCTTCTTCCAAGCGGACTTCTGCTTGACGATGATCCGCTTCTGCTTCACGTCGCTCGCGTTCTAAGTTGGCCACCATCTCATTTAAGGAGCGGTCATCTCTGGAGACTCCACTGCGCGCCATCTCTAGGACTTCTTGTGGAAGACCTAAGCGTTCAGAAATATCCAACGCATTACTCCGTCCTGGAATCCCAATCAATAAGCGGTAAGTCGGCGAAAGCGTTTCACTATTAAATTCCATGCTCGCATTAATCGTCGACGGCGTTTCATGCGCATAAACCTTCAATTCCGGATAGTGTGTAGTCGCCATTACGCTCACCCCACGTTTGCGCACATATTCCAGAATTGCCATCGCCAAAGCGGCCCCTTCCTGAGGATCCGTTCCGGAACCTAATTCATCGAATAAGAGCAAGGATTGACCCGTCATCCGTTCAAGGATACTGACAATATTCGTCATATGTCCCGAGAAGGTTGATAAACTCTGCTCGATCGACTGTTCATCCCCAATATCAGCATAAACCGCATCGAAAATACCTAATTGGCTGCCAGTTTCCGCAGGAATATGCAAGCCCGATTGACCCATTAATTGAAGCAAACCTAAGGTCTTGAGCAATATCGTCTTCCCGCCTGTATTCGGACCAGTAATAATTAAGGCCCGATATTCTTCCCCGAGTAAGATATCATTCGCCACAACATCTTCAGGGTCTAATAAAGGATGGCGTGCCTGCCATAAGGCCACGTGCTGCTCTTGACTGAAGCTTGGCTTAGTTGCATCTATTTTCTGAGCGTAGAGGGCCCGAGCTTGAATATAATCCAAACGGCTTAGCATACGCTGATTTTGGCTAATGTCATCCGTATAAGGCATCATCTGCTGGCTCAACTCGAATAAAATCCGCTCAATCTCCCGTCGCTCCGCCACCTGCAGCTCAGAGCGTCGATTATTGAGTTGCACCACCGACTGGGGTTCTATATACAATGTTTGGCCAGTACTACTTTGATCATGCACTGTCCCTGGCATTTGCCCGCTAAAATCCGTCTTAACCGGTAAGACGTAGCGATTATTCCGGATGGTAATAATGCTATCGGAGAGAATATTGCCTTGCTTCTTGACAATTTGATTCAATTGGTCGCGGACTTGATTCTCCAAAGCACTTTGTTGGCGGCGAATCCGGGTCAATTCTACCGAAGCCGAGGTCAATACACTCCCATCTTCACTCAGAGCCTGGCGAATCGCTTGGCTCACTTCCGGCAAACTCACACATTGCTCCACCCAGTGGGCTAATGCTGGATACGTCTTATCTTCTTGCGCCTGCTGTTCGAAAAATTGCACCACTTGGCGCACAGAAGTTAATAACCGACCGATTTCTGCAATCTCAGGCCCATTTAAAGAAGCCCCTACAGTGAGTCGCTTCAATGACACCGTCACATCATTCAGACGCGGAATAGGCATAGCCTGGTTCGCTTGAATTAACATCAAACTTTGTGCTGTTTCATCTTGCCAGTACCTCAAAGTCCGTAGATTCTTCGTCGGTTTCATCCGACGAGCTAACGCAGCGCCACCTTCCGTCTGTGTCTCATCAGCGACAGCTTGTTGTATCTTTTCAAATTCTAGAATGTCATAAACTTTATCTTGCGCCAAAGTCACCTTTCCTTTCCATAAGTTCGTTAGTTTATTATAACAAAGTATCTCTCGGCATGCATCGCTGAAAGTTATTGTCTTGAAGTGGCTTTTCTTATTCATAAATTTAATTATCTTTATTATTTCAGAATATCATTTTTAATTGTTTTAAACAGCTGTATTACTTATTATATTTACTTCCATCAGAATCATTCTAAGGATTACAGTTGCCATTTTTTAAGTTCCTTTAAATGCAAAATGACTTAAACTAGCATAAAGCACGTGCAAATTAATCCAATTTCATTTATACTCTCGCGTTTGACACTCCTAAAGGCCAAAGGGTACCTAAAGCCTCTTTAAATCAACATTTCAGAGGAGTTTATGCCAACAAAAAAAGCGTACTATTCGTGCTTTAATACAAAAATATTTAATTTTTTGAAGTATGAAGTATAATATAAGTGTCAAAGTAATCTAATTCATAGAGCGGTTTTTATACAAGGAAAATGCGATAATAACAATGTTTTTGTCATATTTGTAGCTGATGAAAAAATAGTACGAAAAATATGCACGAGATATTTGACAATAAAAGTACTATACACCAACGCTTAGAGAGATTTTTTAGGCTGGCAAGTGTCAAAGTCCCGTGACTTAAACTAGCATAAAACACGTGCAAATTAATCCAATTTCATTTATACTAGATTGTAGATTAAACATTTGAATAATGCTAAGTGTTCAAATATTGTATGGGATGACTGTTTTTTTTGGAGGATGATTCATATGAGAGAAGTTCTGCATCAAACTCAACTGAGACGATTGGAGCTAGTCGAAGAATTGTATCAATCTCATACAGAGTGGCTAGATATTGCTGAGATAGCCGATAAGCTTGAAACTTCCCCGCATAATTTACGGAATGATTTAAACTCAATTCGAGATATTGGGATTGAGGTTGAGACGAACCCTTCTCAAATGCGCCTTATAATTAATGAGAGCATTCCCTTAGAGAACGCTTACCGCTACTTCAACAAAGAATCGGTTGCTTTAAATATTGTTGAGGAAGTATTCAAGAATCCGGATCATACAACCTCGTCACTGGCTGACACCCTTTTTGTTAGCCCGAGTACGGTCAGCCGCTATGTGGATAACTTAAATGAAGTATTGACGGAAACTTTTGGAATTCGCTTAGAGAAACGACCTTATCATTTCTCCGGTGATGAGAAAAGTATCCGTTATTTTCTGAGTGAATTTTATGCAGAGCGTTATACGATTTATGATTGGCCTTTTGCTATGATTGATGAAGCGTTTATAACTGATTTATTAGTTTTCTTGACTGATTTATTAAATGTTCCGATGACTTTCGCCTCGATGCAAATGGTTAAAATGAATATTTCGGTGGCTATGACACGGACCTTGCAAGGCTTTCGCATTGAGAGCAATCACTCCAAGATTCAAGCAATGTATCAAATTGCCCTGGATATGCATGATTTCCGGCGTTTCCAGGCTGAGTTTAAAAAGCATTACGATATCGAATTAAACATGGATTTTTTGGAACAACTTTTTTCCGAATATACAGGAGAGTATTATTATTTCAACCATGATGACTTTTACATGGCCCAGCAGGCGAATACTTATGTCAATCAATCCGTAACTTACTTAAATTTGATGCTCACTAATATCTCTAGTATGCACCGTTTGGAGATTCCTAACCGTAAGGAATTAATTTATCATTTGCATAATACCGCTCACTTGGATCAATTCGATACCTATGTGACCCCGATTCTCTTCCCGCGTAAACGCCGCTTTGTTGAGGAAGTTGAATCAATGTACCCAGCTTTCTATCAAGATATATACCGTGGACTAGTAGGTTACCGCGATTTTCTTGAACGGCCAGTGGATGAGAATATGTTAAATCATTTAATTTACACCCTCTGTATTTTCTGGGAAACGGCCCTCAGCCAACTTTCAGCAACAAATGCTCCTATTCGTGTCCTGGTTCTCAGTAAATATGACCACTATCACGCACGATATCTAGCAAGTGCCCTAAAGAGGTGTGTCGGTGACATCATTAAAATAGATATCTATAGCAAGAAACACCTCGACTTAGGCGAATTGGAAGAATCTGACTATGACATCATGATAACCAATTTGAGTTTGCAGCCAATTGAAGGCAAATGCATCGTCTACGTATCAAATATGATGACCGTCGATGAACTGAGCATTTTCTATGATTATATGATTGAAATACTCCAGAAACGTTGGCTTGATACCAGCTCAACCCCAGTATATACCATTCCAAACTTAGGCTACAATTTCGGGTCCATATAAGACGTTGAAGAAACCTTGTGCAATTATCTTTATCATTAAAACATCCCCTCCTCTAGGCGGTGATATGCTCCCCCTAAAGTAGACACTTAAAAAAGTAAATCTACTTAAGGGGGAGTTTTATGCGTTCAAGGAGGAAACATTCAGATAGTGAACTAGAGAAATATATTCGTTTGTATTTAGAGAACGGTATATCCTATAGAACGTTGAGAGAAGAATATGGACTACTTTTATCCAAGCGAACGTTTTCTAATTACGTCACTAAATATAGAAGCCATGGCTATTCTGGCATCCAAACCAAGACCTCCAATAATCATTACAGTCATGACTTCAAGTTAGCTGTTGTTGAAGAGTATCTTGATCATCAAGAACCTATCAGACAACTCGCTCTAAAATACAATATACCTTCCCACAGCACTGTAAGAAACTGGCTAATCAAGTATACTAAAGGGGAAGAAATTAAGGACGTTGTTCCTAAACCCGAGGTGTATACAATGAAAGGCCAGAAGAAAACACAAGAAGAAAAAATTGAGATTGTCAAAGATTATCTAGAGACCGGGATGTCCTATAGAGAAACTGCTGAGAAATACGCCGTATCCTACAACAATGTCTATTCATGGGTCCAGAAGTATCAAAAACATGGCCAGATGGCCTGATAGATGGCAGAGGCCGAAGAAAGCCCACCAAAAGCATGAACGCGTTAAACAAGTCCGCCTCGAATTGGAGCAATGGTCCAAGCCGGCGGCATAAAGCAAAATGAAGCCGACACTATTCTTACTTATTTCGAAGAGACGGAAGATGTGGATTTAGTAAGGGACGAGGCTGTGGGTCGAGCCCAGGAGCCAAAAGAAGACGGCAGCTCTCTGTCAGACGCTGAACTCTTCACCCTACTCTATCTAGCAGGTGGCAGCACAGGACCCGTTGCTTATGATAAATTCGTTGAGTTGGTCTACGAGTGGTGGACTGAGCCGGAAGAAAGTGTCAGTGAAGAAAGCGGTGCAGATAGTTCTGTCAGTGATGAAAGTACTTCAACCGATGAAGTAACGGATGAATCCAGTGATTTGCATAAAGAAATTGGACTTATCTTAAGTGACGATACTTTAACCCAAGAAGACCAAATTACCCAAAAGCGCCCAATTAATTCAAACACAAATCGGTCACATTGAGAATATGACAGCATTCCGTGATGAAATTATCAGTAATACAACGATTAACTCAAGCACTTTAAGTCAATTGAGCGATAGTGAATTAGTGTGCCTCATGTATGATGTAGGGTTTTTTGGAAGTAATTACAATAGCAATGATATCGAAATCGTCATTACAGACAACTTAGGCGTAACTCCTAACACAGGTTCAAGTCGAAGCCGCAGTAGCGCAAGTACGAGTGGTCGGGTGAACCGTAGCCGTTCAAACCAAAGAAGCAATCGCCGTACTTCGAACCGTCGCACTACCGCTTCGAATCGGAGTGCACGTCGTAACCGTAACACTAACGTCAACCACAACATCGTTCGCGTACGCAATACCCGCCAACAACACCAAAGACAGAACAATACTAGCCGTGATCAAGTTGCAGGCGATAAACGCTTCCTTCCAGACACAGGTGAAGGTATAAACAAAACTCCTCATTGGAGCAGGCACCGTACTAATCGTCGCTGGTGTAGCCCTCGTAGCATACAATAAGAAACATTCCTAAATAACAACTATCACCCAAAAACTCAGCTTCCCTTCTACTAAGTAGGACGGAAAGCTGAGTTTTTCGCCTTTCAAGTGCCATCACACCAAGAGATTTATCTTTTCTCATTTTTTCAACTGCCGGCTAATTTGCGCGCCTTCTCCGTATTACGGAAATGTAATTTCGCAGTTTGGGCCAAGGCCTCTTCACCATGCGCTTTCAGAAGACCGGCCGCAAATTGATCTGCCGCTGGCCCCGCTCCAGAAGGCAAAGTCTTGCCGTAAGGTTTGCCCAAGGTCTCTAAACTTTCTAAGAAAGCATCCCGAGCAATGATCGACGCACAGGCCACAGCCAAATGCGCACTCTCCCCTCTCTTTTCAAAATAGAGCCTATCGGTATATGGTTGAGCTTCTTGAGCCAAATACTTGCGGTAACTGGCTTCAGGTGTAAATTGATCGATGAGTACGCCGTCCAACCGTTCTCGCTGCTCGGCCGTTAATTTGTGGTAGAGCTTTTGGATTGTAAAGTTATGCAGGCTTACTTTAATACTCACCGCGTTGTAACGACTGCCTATAACCTCGTTGTACTTAACTGGAGGGCAATTCGTCAAATGATACGGAACTGTGGCCTTTAGCTGCCAAGCAATATCTCGAATTTGCCCGTCGGATAGATTTTTGGAATCTTGGGCGCCCAACTCACGAACAAGCTCGAACTGTTCCGGAGCTACATAGGCCGCACAGACGATTAAAGGACCGAAATAACTGCCGTTGCCGACTTCATCACTACCGATGAGGGCAAGCTTGTCGTAAGCGGTACTCTGGGACGCAGCTTGTGAGCTAGCTTTTGGGCTTTCGCCTTGTCCCCATTGACTGGCTTCTGCTTCAGCGTTCTTACCTTGAAAGAGGACTTTTCCAGATTCATAAGCTGTGATTGTGACGCCATTGGCTTTTGCCCGGAAGACGCTGTAAGGGACAGGTGCTTGAAGTTGGGTATGATAATGCGATTCTAGCTCCCGAATTGCTTGGGCTGACATTTGAAGTGTGACTGATGACATAAGTTTCCTTTCTATTCTTGAAGAAAATGGGAATAATTAGCTAAATCATAACGCATTCGTGCATTCATGGCAAATAAATGATAGAATAAACCAAGTAAATAAAGGAGGAAGCTTTATGACCTCGAAGCAACGCTTTAAAGCAACCATTGACGGCAAACAATATATAATCGTCTCAGATCATTCAAATGAGCATATTCTCGCTGTCGTCGACATTATTAATCAACAATTAAATCAACTAAAGGAACTCGATCCTGGCCTATCCAAAGAGGACCGCAGTATCCTCATGGCCATTAATGCTGTATCTGACCAACTCGTCAAAGAAGACCAGATTGCTTCTTTAGAAGAAGATTTGGATACCTTAACTTCACCAGGAAATACCCGGGAAACCGACACGCCACGGGTGCAACCAAAAGTTCCATTTGAACGGCCTGAAAATTAAGGAGGGATATTCTGTGTTAAGTTTACTTATCATATTGATACTTGTTGCCGGCTTTTACCAGGGATACCGCCGAGGACTCGTCTTACAAGGGATTCGCCTAATTGGTTACGTAATCACCCTCGTCCTGACCACTCGCTTCTACGAGCCCCTTTCCGGCTTCGTTGAAATGCTCGTGCCTTTTCCAGCTATCCAAGCTGATAGCCAACTCGCTTTATACGGCGAACAGGCAAGTTTCTACGTAGACCAAGCCTTCTACCGCGGTTTAACCTTCATCCTAATCGCAATCATCGGCTGGCTCGTAACGAACTTCTTATCCATGTTCTTCCAACGCTTAGCCTACTACGATATGTATTACTACGTTGACCGTATCGGCGGAGGCATTATCAACTTCCTTGTGACGTACTTTATGCTGTTTCTTATCTTATTCATCTTATCACTCATTCCCATTGATTTCGTCCAGCAACTCTTCGTAGACAGCCCGCTAGCCTACTGGATAGTCAGCCAAACCCCAATCCTCTCAGACCTAGCCATCAATACCTGGCTAAGCGTAAACCCTAACCAATAACCCCTCCCAAAAATGAATAGACTCTCGCTACGCCGATGCCACCCATTTGAGTGACATCGGCGTAGCTCAATTGGAGAGAATGCTAATGAGTTGAAAAAGCATCAACTCCCCTCAGTCAGAATTTTGCTCAGTTTGTTCCTCGCTGGCGTGATGGGGTTCTACCACGAGAGTCTACGGGCGCTTCAGTTACGTGGTGGGATGCTACCACGATAGTCTAGGGACGCTTCACTTGCGTGGTAGACTCTTACCAGGATAGTCTGCGGACTCTTCACTTGCGTGGTAGACTCTTACCAGGATAGTCTGCGGACTCTTCAATTACGTGGTGGAACCCTACCACGATAGTCTGCGGGCGCTTCACTTGCGTGGTGGGATGCTACCACGATAGTCAATAATGGTCAAAGTGGTTTGAGGCAGGATTTGCGTTATTTGACCCTGAATTGCTAGGGGCATGATTGGTATTTGTGATAAGGAAGCCACGGCAAAACACCGTGACATCAACCTGGATTAGATCCGGAGAGAGCGCTCGGCTCGGTGCAGGAGACGAAGCCAATGGCATGGCGCCTAAATGATGAGATTTGTGTTTGGTCTGGCGAAAGTGGCACAAATTCGGGAAGTTCTGAGTTGTATTTTGCAATATGCGTTGCAGACTACCGTGGTAGAATCTACCACGGTAGTCTACAGGCGTTTCACTTGCGTGGTGGACTCTTACCACGATAGTCTGCGGGCATCTCAATTACGTGGTGGAACCCTACCACGATAGTCTGCGGACTCTTCAATTACGTGGTGAAACTCTACCACGATAGTCAACAATGATCAAAGCGGTTTGAGGCAGGATTTGCGTTATTTGACTCTGAATTGCTAAGGGCATGGTTGATGGTATTGATAAGGAAGCCACGGCAAAACGCCGTGACATCAACCTGGATTAGATCCGGAGAGAGCGCTCGGCTCGGTGCAGGAGACGAAGCCAATGGCATGGCACCTAAATGATGAGATTTGTGTTTGGTCTGGTGGAATTGGCACAAATTTGTGGAGGTATGAGTTGTATTTTGTAATATGCGTTTCAGACTTACGTGGTAGAATCTACCACGGTAGTATACAGGCGTTTCACTTGCGTGGTGGACTCTTACCACGATAGTCTGCGGACTCTTCAATTACGTGGTGGAACCCTACCACGATAGTCTGCAGACTCTTCAGTTACGTGGTAGACTCCTACCACGATAGTCTGCGTGCTCTTCAGTTACGTGGTAGAGCTCCACCACGATAGTCAACAATGGTCAAAGCCGTTCGATACACAATTCACGTTATTTAGCTCTGAATTGCTAGGGGCATGATTGGTATTTGTGATATCGCCTCATAGCGTCCTTTAGATAACCTGAATTGTTAAATTAAGCTAGAAAAACAAATAAGACCCTTTGTGCTACACTATTTATGAGAGCATTCACAAATAAAGGAGTAGACACAAAATGGCCTGCACACATCTTGACACGAAAGAACTGACTTGGATAGAAAACTATTACGAAATTGGCGAAAAAGCTTGCATAGTCGCTAAAAAGTTAAGAAAAGATGGTCTGCCTAAAGGTACTGATTTTAATGAAGTGGATGAAGACTTTCTTAAGTAAGTAACCTTCAAGCGACATATCATTCCACGTAAATCTCTTAACTACTACACTCCCCTGGAGGTTTTCTTGACCCATCTTTTGGATCAAACACCTGTATATTATGCCAACCACTTAAGAACTAGGGTTTCATTAAGCACCTGACTCCTCCAGTGTCGCTAGCGCTTTTCCTCTTGACCAGTCAGGAGTTTGATGAAGGGGGGCTGTTTAAGGTGGTTAGCACAAGTGTGTCACCAAGTTCAATCACTCATCATATAGTGTAGAAATTTCTAACTTAAATTGACAATCGAGATTCAGAAATAATACATCTTCTCATTTTAGTATAGACATTTTTATTTTACTTAAAAATAATATAAGTAATAATAAAATCGACACACAAGCATTAATTTATCTCTTTGGCTATATTTACTTATTTATTAATTGGAACTATTGAATATAGATCAATTTACTGCACAAAAAATAGGAAACATATTTGCTTCCTCTTGGATAATTATATAGTATTCAGTTATCGAGCCATTACACTGTTTGATCTCTAACCCAGAAAATTATGCATAAAACCTGTTGTTGATAATGAAGTAGTTCCAGGAGTGATTCAATATCGTTCTGCTTAATTAACTCAATAATTTTATAGTAAAATACTAAACTAATGGTTTTAATATGCTTCCTTTCCATAACGTCTTATTTCTCTTTTTATTCGGCAATTGCATTTATGCTCAGCAGACCATATTTCTGAAATAATGAATTGGTATGTAAGTTTATTTAATACAACAATAATTCACGCTCATTTTGTAGTCGCCTGGAAATCATCTTCTTGCATTTTCTCAGTCATTTCATCGAGCATACTTAAGAAGTGCTTTGAATCAAATTCAATTTTTTATCGAGATCACTTCAAGTCTGATCGCTAGGAGAAATTCTATATGCTCAAATCGCTCACATAATATTCTCTACCCACCCACTTGCCGTATCCTTCTTCTTCAAGCTGCTCTATAGCTTGTTTAACTGGCATACGACTAACGTTTAAATCACCCGAAAGTTTATTTACATTGAGCGCCACTCCGATAATAAATTCCTTATCTGCAATATACTTTGGTAGGCCATATCCGTTAAATTCAATCATATTCCTTCTTAATCACTTCAGTATTTGAAAAGATACAGACTACAAGAAACATGATTTATTAGGTAAATCTTTATTTCTAGTTTCGGCGATTAACACCAACAATTCCCCTTAATATTATTCCACTCGGTGTAAAACATACGCATAAGCTTTATCTTCATTTACCAATCGTGGTAACTTACCAGTAGATAAGTGATACCTATCGAAAAGCTAAATTATACTGATAATATATCGCTGTCTAAACTACTACACAGAGCTGTAAGGTTTATTCTTCAAGAAGACATCTTTACTCTCGATGATAAGCTCAATTGCAAGGTTAATATCAGACTGTTTCAGCGCGTCGATAATATCATTCAATAGCTCTACTATAACTTCCCCTAGATGAACGTAGTTAAATTGATCTTCATGTTCTTTAGCATGACGATACAATTCTTTCACGGCAATGCGCCCATACTTCACATATAAGGGGTTTTCATGCAACTCAAATACATACTTGAAAAGATCCATCTGTGAATCGAAGTATTCATCTAAGTCCCCTTGCCCCAAGGTACGATCCAAATGATCGGTTAAGACCTCCAATTGTGAAATATTCACTTCAATCTTATACGTATCGATGTAATGTAATACGTTGACAACGAAATCAAGTAATAACTTCAAATGATCTACCGAGGTGATATTGGCACTATCTATTAAACTCAAGTCCTGAACAAGAACACGGCTTCTATCTTTATATAAATATCCCTCTTCCAATAATTTCTGAGTAGCATGGCTGACTGGTGTGCGACTTACATTGAGTTGTGATGAGATTTTGCTTACGTTTATCTGTTCATTCGCCGTAAGCTCTCCTTCATGAATCTTCTCGCGCAACTGATTATATATAATATTTGTTAGAGTCATATGATAAACCTCCTGTATACAAGCTTATCTTTTAACGTAATTTCCATAAGTGTTCATTATTTAATTCTTCATACATCGTAATAAAAAACACGTTAAATAGCAAGCTTTATTTATACAATATACTACAATTATACTCCAACACAATTATTCTTGCATTTTTTTTGCTTTTTTAACAGATTAAGCATTACGGATTTCAATCCCTTATCATCTCACTTGACACATAAACATTGCGCAGAAATAACCTCTCAAATTACCTGGCGGCAACTTGAGAGGTCACACCTGTCATTCTTATCAAATACCAATCATAAACTTTAAAACTAGCATGATTAGTAACTTATATCTTCTGATAACAAGCTTATATTTCCTACAATAAATTATTTAAGCAGTGACTCATGCTTGCTTATTCCCTGAATGAAAAGTTTCGATTAGATATATACATTTCAGAACATATTTTACAACTGTTCCTTTATTGGTTTTCAGGATTTATTATTGAACACAAATCAACCTTAACGAATTTCTAACCCAGGCACATTCTTCAAAGCTTCTGTTATTTGTACCATTATTGCATCAACCGCTTTATCAGTTAACGTTTCTTCAGGATTCAAGAACGTTAAATGATAGGCTAATGACTGCTTACCTACTTCAATATTCTCTCCGGCGTAATGGTCAAATAGACGTACATTACGCAAGTATTCTCCTCCATTCTGCTCGATGATCTCTACAAGACTTCCATGGCTTTGTTCTGCATCTACTAATAAAGCTAAATCACGAGAAGTCGATGGGAATTTTGGAATCGCCCGTTGAATTTTCTCTTTACGCGGCAAGTTAATCAGGAGATCCATATCCAGTTCAGCAAAGAAAGTCGCATCATCTAAGTCAAAATCTCGGCAGACGGTCGGATGAACTTGACCTAAGAAACCAAGCCGCTCATTATCTGCGTAAATATCTGCTGTTCGGCCCGGATGCATCGCATCTATACGATTTGTTTGCTTGAAAGTAATTTCAGCTTGTAAACGAAGGGCTTTCAAATATGTTTCAATCATTCCTTTCAAGTCGAAGAAGTCATAAGTACTTGCCGGCTCAAGCCAGGTCTTGGCTTGTTTCTCTCCGGATAAGAGAATGCCGTATCGTTCTAATTCTAAAGGTTGATTTTTAGCACCTTGTCCAATAAAGACGCGACCAAGTTCGTAGAAAGCTAAGCCTTTATTCTGACGAGCTTTATTGTATTGGGCAACCTCCATCAAGGCAGGGAACATGCTTTGGCGTAAGACAGTGCGCTCCTCACTCATCGGCATGGCTAGGTTGACAAATTTAGTCACATCGGTTGCAATGTATTGAGCGTGCTCCTGGGATGTTAAGACATAAGTAATCACTTCATTTAAGCCCATACTTTCGCTAAGATTGCGCGTAGTACGCCCTAAGGCTTGTTGGTCAGTTAATTGAGCCGGCTCCCCAGCTAAAGCAGGAATAGATGTTGGCACTTCATCATAACCATAAATTCGCGCAATTTCTTCAAGTACATCCGCTTCGATGGAAATATCCCAGCGACGAGGTGGTATATATACAGTCAGAGCTTCATCAGCAAAGCTCACAGCAAAACCAAGACGGTCGAAAATCTCCTGCAATTCAGCTTGGCTTAAAGTGAAACCGAGACGTTCTTCAATGTGTCCTGCTTGTACTGTGACACTTACGTCTTCAACTTCTGTGGCGTCAACTTCCACGACGCCCGCTTCAACTTGGCCCTCTCCTAAAGCAGCAATCAAACCAGCTGCGGCTTGTCCAGACTCAGCAACCGTCGCTAGGTTAATCCCCTTCTCGTAGCGAATGCTTGACTCTGAACGTAAGGCAAATTTCTTCGACGTACCCCGAACATTTTGCGGGTTAAAGACCGCTGTCTCCAAGAGAACGTTACGTGTTTGGTCTGTTACTTCAGAATCCAAACCACCCATGACACCAGCTAAACCAATCGCTTCATCCCCTGAGAGGATAAGAATATCTTCTGCGCTTAACGTACGATCCACCCCGTCTAAGGTAGTAAAAACTTGGCCTTCGGCGGCTGGAGCGACGCCAATTATTTTGCTATCGAGGGTATCGTAATCATAGGCATGCATTGGCTGTCCGTATAACAGGAGGAAATAGTTGGTCAAATCGACCACATTATTCAAAGGTCGCATCCCCGACTTCATCAGGCGAAATTGTAACCAATCGGGACTTTCTTTCACTGTAATATCTCGAATAACCCGCATTTGAAAGCGCGGGGCAATTTCCTCACTCTCAATCGCTAATTCTACAGCGTCCAGTAAATCTGATGTTTCGGTCATAGGCATAGGGAAATCTGTTTCGAAATGCGGCTGTTGCCCGGTGATGGCTCCTACTTCATGGGCAACACCCCGAACACTTAAAGCGTCCGCTCGGTTTGGAGTTAAGTCCAATTCCAGAATGGGATCGTCCAACTTTAAGTAGTCGATAGCATCGGCTCCAATAGGCGCATCAGCATCTAGGACATAAATACCGTCGGCATATGCTTTCGGTACGACATTATCTGGCAAGCCCAGTTCATCTAAGGAGCAAATCATCCCATTGGAGTCCACCCCACGGAGCTTACTTTCCTTAATTTCAAAGCCACCCGGCAAGACCGCTCCAGGCAAAGCCACAATTACTTTCTGCCCAGCAGCAACATTCGGTGCACCGCAGACAATCTGACGCAAGCTACCTTCACCGGCATCCACTTGTGTAATATTCAAGTGATCGCTATCTTCCATCGGCTCACACGTCTTCACCTCAGCAACGACCAGATTAGATAATTCAGCACCGTAGTTGATAACATTTTCAATTTCAATTCCAGTACGGGACATCCGCTCTGCTAGCGCTTCGCCGGTCCATTCTGAGAGGTCTAAATAGCTCCCCAACCACTCTAATGATACTTGCATTACACATGTCCTCCTTTAAATTGCTCTAAGAAACGTAAATCATTCTGGTAGAAATGACGAATATCATCCACATTATGTTTCAGCATCGCAATCCGTTCAATCCCTAATCCAAAAGCGAAACCACTATACTTTTCACTATCCACATCGGCCATCTCTAATACCCGTGGGTGCACCATGCCCCCACCCAGAATTTCAATCCAGCCGGTTTGCTTACAAATATTACAGCCATCACCACCACACTTAAAGCAGCTAATATCAATCTCTACCGATGGCTCCGTAAACGGGAAATAACTCGGGCGCAGACGAATCTGACGCTCTTGACCGAAGGTTGCTTGGGCAAAGAGTAAGAGTGTCCCCTTTAAATCAGCCAGGGAAATATTCTCAGCCACAACTAAGCCCTCGATTTGTTGGAATTGGTGTGAATGCGTCGCATCATCACTATCTCGGCGGAACACTTTGCCCGGACTAATCATCTTCAACGGCCCTTTAGTAAAATCATGTTGTTCCATTGTCCGAGCTTGTACCGGTGACGTATGGGTTCTCAAAAGCACTTCTTCATCAATATAGAACGTATCCTGCATATCCCGAGCCGGGTGATTCTTCGGCAAGTTCATCATCTCAAAGTTATAATGATCCAACTCCACCTCAGGTCCATCAATTACTTGATAGCCCATCTTCAGGAAAAGGTCCTCCAAAGCTTCCCGAGTTTGCGTAAGTAGATGACGCGAGCCGGAAGCAGCTTGACGGCCGGGACGGGTCACATCAATCACCTCGCTAGCCAATTGCGCTTCTAACTCCGCTTGGGCAATCTCACCTTGGCGTGCCTCAAAAGCCTCGTTGAATGCGGC